>JBEHWY010000121.1:0-11295 GCA_048498975.1 Actinomycetota bacterium
GCGACCTGCGTACCTCGCGCCGGGGGCTCTCCCAGCGCGAGGCCGAGCGCCGCCTGCTCAGCTACGGGCCGAACCAGCTCGAGCGCCGCGGCGGCCGCCGCTGGCCCGGCCAGCTGCTGCGCCAGTTCACCCACCCGCTGGCGCTGCTGCTCTGGGGCGCGGCGGTGCTGGCGGCGATCGCCGGCATCGCCCCGGTGGCGATCGCGGTCGTCCTCGTCATCGTCCTCAACGCCGCCTTCGCCTTCTTCCAGGAGCGCCAGGCCGAGCGCGCGGTCGAGGCGCTGCAGGGCTACCTGCCGCCGCGGGCGACGGTCGTCCGCGACGGCCGCCAGATCGCCGTCGACGCCGCCGACCTCGTCCCCGGCGACCTGCTGGCGATCGTCGAAGGCGACCGCATCTCCGCCGACGCCCACATCGTCGAGGGCGCGCTCGAGGTCGACCTCTCGACCCTGACCGGCGAGTCGGAGCCGGTCTCCCGCGAAGCCGGTGCGGCCGAACCGGGCATGCCGCTGCTGAGCGCGCGCGAGCTCGTCTTCAGCGGCACCAACTGCACCGCCGGCGAAGCCCGGGCGCTCGTCTACGCGACCGGGATGGGGACCGAGCTGGGCCGGATCGCTGCCCTCTCGCAGCGGGTGAACGGCGAAGAGAGCCCGCTCGAGCACCAGGTGCGGCGGGTCGCCTGGCTGATCGCCGGCGTCGCGATCGCCCTCGGGATCGCCTTCCTGCCGCTGGCCACCTTCGGCGCCGGGCTGCCGCTCTCCGACGCGCTGGTCTTCGCGATCGGGCTGATCGTCGGCAACGTGCCCGAGGGCCTCTTGCCGGTGATCACCCTCTCGCTGGCGATGGGGGTCGCCGCCCTGGCCCGGGAAGGCGCCCTGGTCAAGCGCCTCAGCGCGGTCGAGACGCTGGGCTCGACCGACGTGATCTGCACCGACAAGACCGGCACCCTGACCGAGAACCGGATGCGGGTGACGGCGGTCTGGACCGCCGACCGCCAGCTCGAGCTCGAGGACGGGATGCCGCCCGCGGCGGCCGGCGACGGCGAGCTGCGAGCGCTGGCCCGGGCGATGGCGGCCTGCAACAACGCCCGCCGCAACGAGGACGGCACGATCGGCGGCGACCCGACCGAGGCGGCGATGCTGACCACCGCCCTCGCCCTCGGCGCCGACCGCGACCCGGCCGCCGGTCGCCGCGCGGAGTTCCGCTTCGACCCGGTCCTGAAGCGGATGGCGACGGTCGACGCGGCGGCCGACGGCGACGGCGAGCGCCTCTGGGTCGACGTCAAGGGGGCGCCGGAGTCGGTGCTCGGCCTCTGCCGCACGCTGGCCGAGGGCGAGCGCGAGCTGCCCCTGGACGACGAGCGCCTCGCCACCGTCCGCGCCACCGTCGACGCCTACGCCGACCGGGGACTGCGGGTGCTCGCCGTCGCCCGTCGCGCCGCCGACGCCCTGCCGGACAGCCGCGAGGAGGCCGAACGCGACCTCACCCTGCTCGGCCTGGTCGCGATGTTCGACCCGCCGCGCCCGCAGGTGGCGGCGGCGGTCGCCCGCTGCCACGAAGCCGGCATCCGGATCATCGTCGTCACCGGCGACCACCCGCGCACCGCAGTCGCGATCGCGCGCCGGATCGGGATCGCCGGCGGCAAGGCGCGGGCGATCGCCGAGGAGGAGCTGGAGGCGATGAGCGACGCCGAGCTCGACGCGGCGCTGCGCGACGGCGGCGAGCTGATCTTCGCCCGCTCGACGCCGGAGGCGAAGCTGCGGATCGCCGACGCGCTGCGCGCCCAGGGCCACGTCGTCGCGATGACCGGCGACGGCGTCAACGACGCGCCGGCGCTGCGCGCCGCCGACATCGGCGTCGCGATGGGCCTCTCCGGCACCGACGTCGCCCGCGAGGCCTCGACCATGGTCCTCACCGACGACAACTTCGCGACGATCGTCGCCGCCGTCGAGGCCGGCCGGCGGACCTACGACAACATCCGCAAGTTCGTCCTCTACATCTTCGCCCACGCCACTCCCGAGGTGGCGCCGTTCCTGATCTTCGCCCTCGGCGGCGGCGCGATCCCGCTGCCGCTGACCGTGCTGCAACTGCTCTCGGTCGACGTCGGCACCGAGACGCTGCCGGCGCTGGCGCTGGGCCGCGAGGCGGCCGAGCCGGGGATCATGCAGCGGCCGCCGCGGCCGCGCTCGCAGGGGATCATCACCAAGGAGATGCTGTTCCGGGCCTGGCTCTTCCTCGGCCTGATCTCGGCGGCACTGGGGACGGCGGCGTTCTTCTACGTGCTGCTGCGCGCCGGCTGGAGCCCCGGCGAGGACACCGACTCCGGCTCCCCCCTGCACCACGCCTACCAGCAGGCGACGACGATGACCTTCCTCAGCATGGTCGCCTGCCAGGTCGGCACCGCCTTCGCCGCCCGCACCGAGCGCGCCCCGCTGCGCGCCGTCGGCGTCTTCTCCAACAAGCTGCTGCTCTGGGGAATCGCCTTCGAGCTGGCGCTGACCGGGCTCCTGATCTACGTCCCCGCCTGCCAGGACCTGCTGGGGACGGCGGCGCTGCCGCTCGAGTACCTGCTGCTGGTGCTGCCCTTCCCGTTCATCGTCTGGGGCGCCGACGAGCTGCGCCGCTGGCGCGTACGACGGGGCTCGCCCGGCGGGGGCGGAGATACCGCACATCCCGATGTGGGAAACCCCGGATAACGCCCCACCCAGCCCGCGCCTACCTTGCCGCGATGCGGCGAATCCTCGTCGACCTAGCCGGCCGCGCTGCGGCCCCGGACGCGCTTGCCCTGGCGACGGCGATCTGCGCCGGGACCGGCGCCGAACTCGTCTTCGATCTGCCGCGGGCGCTGCCCGTCGACCTGATCGTCAGCCAGACGCTTCCTCCCGAAGCGCCCGCGGCGTTGGCCCTCGCCCCCCCGGGCCTCGCCGCGGGCGCCGTCTCCTTGCAGCGGATCGCCGTCGGCCACGAGGGAAGTCGCGAGTCGGCGCAGGCACTTGCCCTCGGCGAGCGGCTCGCCGCCCGCCTCGGCGCGACGCTGACGATCGTCGCCGTCGCCGTCGAGGAGGGCGAGGAGGAGCGCCTGCAGCGCCACCTCGACCGGGCGCTGGCCGGCGTCCCGTCGGGGGTCGAAGCCGAGGCGCAGCTGCTGCCGGGAGACCCCGGGGCGGTGCTGACCCGGGCCGGCGCCGCCGCCGACCTGCTCGTGCTCGGCTCCCGCTCCCATTTCGGCCGCACGCCGCGAATGCGGCCAGGCACGGTCGGTGCCGCCGTCGCCGCGGCCTCGCCGAAGCCGGTCCTGATCGCCCCGGCCTGAAACCGTTCCCCGCGGAGGTTTCGACGCCCCCGGGCCCGTCGAATCTTCCGCAGCAGTCGTCTACGCGGAGGCCGCGACGGACTCGTGGACGGTGTCGGCGACGACCTGGGTGCCGGCGTCGCCGCGGGCGATCGCCGGCGCCTCGGCGAGGGCGCCGACGGCGGCGCGGCGCCCGGTCGCTTCGACGAAGCGGCAGGCGGCCTCGACCTTCGGCCCCATCGAGCCGGAGGCGAACTGGAGCCGGCGCAGGTCGCTGGGCCGGGCGCGGCGCAGCGGCCGCTCGCTCTCGGCCCCCCAATCGAGGTGGACCGAGTCGACGTCGGTCAGCATCAGCAGCAGGTCGGCGTCAAGGCGCCGGGCGAGCAGGGCCGCGGTCAGGTCCTTGTCGATCACCGCCTCGACGCCGCGCATCGTGCCGGCGGCATCGACGGTGACGGGAATGCCGCCGCCGCCGGCGCAGATCAGCAGCGCGCCGCTGTCGACCAGCGTCCGCAGGCTGCGCAGCTCGGCGATCGCCTGCGGCTGCGGCGAGGGGACGAGGCGCCGGTAGGCGTCGCCGTCGGGGCCGACGGTCCAGCCGTGCTCCGCCGCCAGCCGCTCGGCCTCCTCGTGGGTGTAGACGGGGCCGATCGGCTTCGAGGGAGCGACGAAGGCCGGGTCGTCAGGACTGACCACGACCTCGGTCATCACCGTCACCACGTCGCGGCCGGGCAGCTCGTTGCGCAGCGCCAGCTCCAGCATGTGGCCGACCATGCCCTCGCTCTCGGCGCCGAGCACGTCGAGCGGGTAGGGGTCGACGCCGCGGTAGCTCTCGCTCTGCAGCGCCAGCAGGCCGACCTGCGGCCCGTTGCCGTGGGTGACGATCAGCTCGTGGCCGTTGGCCAGCTCCGCCAGCGCCGCAGCCGCCACCTCGACGTTGCGGCGCTGCTCCTCGGCGCCGGCCTGCTGGCCGCGCCGCAGCAGCGCATTGCCACCGAGAGCTACGAGAATTCGCATGTCGAAAGGATTGCCGAGGGAGGGCAGATGCCCATCGGCTCAACGCCACATTCGCGCTTGCGGCAGTGCCGCCCTTCCCGGGGGCCGGGCCGACCGCCCCCGGTGCTGGCAAACTTCGGTGGCAAGCGCATGGCAGCCGAGCAGCAGATAACCGTCGTCCTCGCCGACGACCACAACCTGATCCGCACGGGGCTGCGGGCTCTGCTCGAAGCGGAGGAGGACCTGCGCGTGATCGGCGAGGCCGCCGACTCCGCCGGCGCCGCCAAGCTGGTCGCCGACCGCCGCCCCGACGTCCTCGTCCTCGACCTGCAGATGCCCGGCGCCGACCCGCGCCGCGACGTCGCCGACCTGCGCGAGAGCTCGCCCGGCACCCAGATCGTCTTCCTCACGATGCAGAACGACCCGCGCGCCGCCCGCGACCTGCTGCGCGCCGGCGCCGCCGCCTACGTGCTGAAGCAGGCGGCCGAGCGGCAGCTGACCGCGGCAATCCGCACCGCCGCCGAGGGCGGCTCCTACGTCGACCCCGAGCTCGGCGGCGCGATGGCGAAGCTCGCCGCCGACCCGCTGCAGGGCCTCAGCCAGCGCGAGCTCGAACTGCTGCGCCTCGTCGCCCTCGGCCACACCAACCGCGAGATCGGCGAGTCGCTCTTCCTCAGCGTCCGCGCGGTCGAGGTCAACCGGGCGAAACTGCTCGAGAAGCTGGGCCTGCAGTCGCGGCCCGAGCTGGTCCGCTTCGCGATCGCCAACGGCGTCATCGACGCCGGCGGCGCCAACTGAGCTGACTCAGTCGGCGACGGGGACCAGGGCCTCGACCCGGGTGCCCTCGCCGGGGGCGGAGGTGAGGTTGAGCTCGCCGCCGAGCAGCTCGACCCGCTCGCGCATCCCCAGCAGGCCGCGCCCGCTGCTGGTGTCGCCGGGGTCGAAGCCGCTGCCGTCGTCCTCGACGACGACGCGGACGACGCCCTTCTCCTCGCTGACGAGGAGGCTGGCGCGGCCGGCGCCGGCGTGCTTGACGACGTTGGTCAGCGCCTCCTGGGCAAGCCGGTAGACGACGCGCTCGCCCTCGCCGGCCAGCTCCGGGGGCAGCTCGACCGCGCTCTGCACGGCGAAGCCGCCGCGGGCGCCCGACTCTTCGGCCAGCGCTTCCAGCGCCCCCGACAGGCCCAGCCGCTCCAGCGAGGCCGGCCGCAGGTCGTTGATCAGCCGGCTCAGCTCGTTGATCTGCCCCTCGAGCTGCTCGACCGTCGCTTCCGCGGCGGCGGCGATCCGCGCCTCGCGGTCCTCGGCTTTGCTCTGCAGCGCCGTCGCCAGCGAGATCCTGATCGCCGCCAGGCCCTGCAGGGCGTCGTCGTGCAGCTCCTGGGCCCAGCGCCGGCGCTCCTGCTCGGCCGCCTCGACCTGCTGCTGCAGGCGCTCGGACTGGACCGTCTGCGCGGTCGCCACCGCGGTCGCGGCGCTGGCGGCGAAGGCCTGCAGCAGCCGCAGGTCCTCCTCGTCGAAATCGTTGCCGCCGGCTTCGCGGTCGAGCGCGACCAGGGTGCCGACGGCGCGGCCGCGGAACAGCAGCGGCACGACCAGTGCCACCTCGGCGCCGAGCCGCTCGCGCAGCCGCGCCAGCGAGGGCGGCGTCGAGCGGTCGAGGTGCTGGGACACGCGGCCGCCCAGCGCCGCCTCGAAGATCTTGTCCTCGATCGGGATCTCGAGCTCGGCCACCTCGAGGCCGACTTCGCCGGCCTGGGCGGCGACGACCAGTGAGTCGCCGCGGCGCAGGAGGACGATCAGCGCCCGTGCGTCGACCAGCGCCCGCGCCCGCTTCACGATCAGGTCGAGGACGCGGGCGACGTCGATCTCGCCGCCGACGGTGCGGGCGATGTCGACCGAGGTCTCGGCTTGCCGCAGCGCCCGCTCGACCTCGGCCTCGCGTTCGCTCAGCGCCGTGTAGAGGCGGGCGTTCTCGATCGCGATCCCGGCCCAGGTGGCGAGCGTCAGAGCCGCCTCCTCGTCGTCCTCGTCGAAGACCTCGGCTCCCTGCTTCTCGGTCAGGTAGAGGTTGCCGTAGATGTCGTCGCGGATCCGGATCGGGACGCCCAGGAAGGAGTGCATCGGCGGGTGGCCGGGCGGGAAGCCGTAGGAATGCGGGTGCTGTTCGACGTCGCGCAGCCGCAGCGGCCGCGGCTCGCGGATCAGCTCGCCGAGGACGCCGCGCCCGCGCGGCAGGTTGCCGATTCCCCGCCGCATGTCCTCGTCGATGCCGAGGTAGATGAAGCGTTCGAGCTCCTCGCCGCTGCGGTCGAGGACGCCGAGTGCGGCGTAGCGAGCGCCGGTCAGCTCCTGCGCGGCCTCGACCACCGAGCGCAGCACCGCCTCGAGGTCGAGCTCGGAAAGGAGCGTGCTGCCGACGTCGAGCAACCGCCGGAAGCGGCCATTGGTGGCGTCGGTCGCTGCGCTCGGTAGATCGTCCATGCGCAGGACTATTCCAGCACAAGGATTCCGAACTAGTCGGTTTCTCAGGCGGCGAGGTCGCGGCGCTCGAACAACAGCGCCCCCAGCGCGGCCAGCAGAACCGCGACCAGCGTCATCCCGACGAAGGCGAGCGGGTCGATCCCGTCTTCGATCGCGTTGCCGTAATAGCGGAAGGCGGAGGCGTAGCGAACCCAGTCGAGCGAGGTGTCGAGCTTGCCGACCAGGTCGAGCACGTACATCGCCACCAGCACCCCGGCGACCGAGCCGGTGACGACGGCGGTGCGCAGCGAGATCCCGCAGACGACGACGCCGAGGCCGGCGGCGAGCAGCGCCAGCGGCCAGACGCTGGCGAAGCCGGCGGTGGCGGGGCCGGCGCGCAACCCGGCGCCGGCGAGGACGCTGCCGAGCGCGGTCAGCAGGCCGGTGAGGAGGAGGACGAGGGCGACCTCGACGGCGGTGGCGAGGAAGCCGGCGGCGCAGATCCGCCGCCGCGAGACCGGCGCCGAGAGCAGCACGTCGAGGCGGCCGCTTTCGGCGGCGCCGGCGAGGCCGCTGGCGACCGCGCGGACGGCGAGGTAGCCGGCCGCGAGGGGGACGATCAGGCTCAGCATCTCGGCGTAGAGGTACTGGCCGACGTTGGAGAGCTCGCCGATCCCGAAGGCTTCCTTCAACCCTTCCGGATAGCTCTGCATCGCCGTCGTCAGCGAGCTCTGCACGGAGGGGAAGATGGCGACGACGAAGGCCGACATCAGCCCCAGCGGCAGGCCCCAGGCCCAGACCGCGCGGCGGCGGTCGTGCAGGTGGGCGGCGAGGAGGGCGGCGATCTGGCGGCTCACGCCTCCCCCTCTCCCTCACCGGCGGGCCCGCCCTCGTAGTAGCCGAGGAAGACCTCCTCCAGGGTCGGGTGGCCGGCCTCGAGGTCGACGACGTGGTGGGCGGCGAGCGCCTTCACCACCGGGTCGAGCTCGCCGGCGACGCGGAAGCTGAGCCGGCCGTCCTGCGCCTCGACCTCGCTGACGCCGGGCAGCGCCCGCAGCTGCGCGAGGGCACCGTCGCCGTCGGCGAGCTGCACCGTGACCCGGCGCCGGGCGCGGCCGAGCAGGTCGGCGATCCGCTCGACCGCGATCAGGCGGCCCTCGCGGACCATCGCCACCCGGTCGCAGACCCGCTCGACCTCGTCGAGCTCGTGCGAGGAGAGGAAGACGGCGCAGCCGCGCTCGCGTTCCTCGGCGACCAGGGCGAGGAACTCCTCCTGCATCAGCGGGTCGAGGCCGCTGGTCGGCTCGTCGAGGACGAGCAGCTCCGGTTCGTGGAAGGTGGCGAGGATCAGCCCGACCTTCTGGCGGTTGCCGCGCGAGAGCTGGCCGAGCGGGCGGTCGAGATCGGCGCCGAAGCGGGCGGCGAGCTGCCCGGCGCGGGCGCTGCCGTCGATGCCGCGCAGCCGCGCGAGCAGCGCCACCGCTTCGCGACCGCTGGCGTCGCGGCCGTAGCCGAAGTCGCCGGGAAGGTTGCCGAGGCGGGCGCGGATCGCGACGCTGTCGCGGCGGCTGTCGAGGCCGAAGATGCGGGCGCTGCCGCTGGTCGGGTGGATCAGGTCGAGCAGCGTCCTGATCATCGTCGTCTTGCCGGCGCCGTTGGGACCGAGGAAGCCGAAGACCTCGCCCGGCGCCACCGTGATCGTCACCTCCTCCACCCCGCGCTGGCTGCCGTACGTCTTGGTCAGCCCCTGCGTCTCGATCGCCGCCGCCATCGCCGGCACGGTAGCCAGGGAGGTGGCGCGGCGCCAGGGGGAAATCCCGCACCGAATCCGGTGGTCAGGCACGGTTGCGCGGCAGAGTGAGACCCGGTGAGGATGGGGCGATGAAGACGGGTGCGGCGCGCGGGATCGCGAGCAGTTGATGTACCGCAGGATCCTCGTCGGTTTCCAGGACACCGAACAGGGCCGCGACGCGCGGGCGCTCGGCGGCGCCCTGGCGCGGCTGACCGCTGCCGAGGTGCGGGTCGCGACGGTCGACCACGACGATCACGGCGACCTCGCCGACGTCGCCCGCGACCAGCAGGCCGACCTCGTCGTCCTCGGCTCCACCCATCGCGGCCCGGTCGGCCGCATCGTCCCCGGCGCCACCGTCGCCCACCTGCTCGCCGAGGGGCCCTGCGCGGTCGCCGTCGCCCCGCCCGGTTTCGCCCAGCCCGGCACCGGCGATGGCTGGCGCCCGCTCGACGGCGACGGCGACGACGTCGGCCTGCGCGTGATCGGCGTCGGCTTCGACGGCTCGCGCGCCGCCCGCACCGCGCTCACCGCCGCGACCGAGCTGGCGCTCGCCGCCGGCGCCACGCTGCGCGTCTACGCCGTCGCCCGCAAGCTCCCCCAGGTCCACGCCGCCGAGACCCCCGGCCACGTCCCGGTCAGCCCCAGCGAAGCCGAAGAGCTGCGCAAAGCGCTGCAGGCGGCGGTCGCCGAGCTGCCCCGGGAGACCCGCGCCCTGCCCGTCTTCCTCCGCGGCTTCCCCGCCCGCGAGCTGATCGACGCCGTCGCCAACGGCGTCGACATGCTGGTCCTCGGCTCCCGCCCCGGCGGCCCGATCCGCCGCGCCCTGCAGGGCAGCGTCACCAACGCCGTGCTCGAGGATGCCCACTGCCCGGTCCTGATCTGCCCCGAGGCCATCGCCGCCGCGCCGTAGCATCGGCTCTGTGGAGATCCTGGTCGTCGAGGACGAGGCGGCGATCGCCGACTTCCTGGCCCGCGGGCTGGCAGCCGAGGGCTACGAGGTGATGGTCGCCGGCGACGGGGTCGAGGGCGAGCGGCTGGCGCTGGCACCCGAGACCGACCTCGTCGTCCTCGACCGGATGCTGCCCGGCCGCGACGGGCTCGAGGTGCTGGCGGCGATCCGGCGCTCGCGGCCGGCGCTGCCGGTGATCATGCTCACCGCCCGCGGCGAGGTCGCCGACCGGGTCGAGGGGCTCGACGCCGGCGCCACCGACTACGTGACCAAGCCGTTTGCCTTCGAGGAGCTGCTGGCGCGGATCCGGGCACGGCTGCGGGCCGGCGCCGGCGACTCGGAAACGGCGCTCAGCGCCGCCGGCATCCGCCTCAACCTGCTCAGCCGCCGCGCCAGCCGCAACGGCCACGAGGTCGCCCTCGCCGAGCGCGAGGCGGACCTGCTCGCCCACCTGATGCGGAACGCCGGCCGCATCTGCAGCCGCGAGGAGCTGCTCAGCTCGGTCTGGGGCTTCGACCACGACCCCGGGACCAACGTCGTCCAGGTCTACGTCGGCTACCTGCGGCGCAAGCTGGCGCTGCCCGACTCGCCGGCGCCGATCGAGACCGTGCGCTCGGTCGGCTACCGGCTGCGGGCGGACGGATGAGGCGGCTCTGGGCGCGGCTCGGCCTGCGCGGCCGGCTGGCGCTCTCGATCGGCACCATCGTCGTCCTCGCCTACGCGGTCGTCTTCGTCGCCGTCCGCGCCCAGATGGCGCACGAGAACGACGTGATCAACGCCGAGCAGAGCCAGGAGCGCCAGGGCGGGCTCTTCAACCGCGACGAGGAGAACGAGTCCTCGCCGATCGAGGACGCCCAGTCCGACGTCGAAAAGACCTTCCTCGCGGTCGGCGGCGCCAGCCTCCTCGCCGCCCTGCTCGCCGGCTACCTGGTCGCCGCCCGCGCCGCCTCCCCCCTGCGCCGCTTCGCCGCCACCGCCGCCGAAGTCGACGCCGGCGCGCTCGAGCCGCGCCTGGACCCCGGCCCCGGCGCCCCGGCCGAGCTCCTCGCCCTCGCCGAGTCCTTCAACCACATGCTCGACCGCCTCGACCGCGCCTTCGAACAGCAGCGCCGCTTCGTCTCCGACGCCTCGCACGAGCTGCGCAGCCCGCTGACCGCGATCCGCGGCCAGATCGAAGTCCTCGCCCGCGAGCACGAGCCGAGCGGCGAGGAAGTGCGCCGGGTCGAGGCGGTGACGATGGCCGAGATGGGCCGGGTCGAACGCCTCGTCGACGACCTGCTCTCGCTGGCGCGGCTCGACGAGGGAGCGGCGCTGGCGCCGCGGCCGCTGGCCGCGGCCGAGCTCCTCGGCGAGCTGGCGGCGGCCACCGCCTCGCCGACCGAGCTCGGCGAGCTCGCCGCCGGCACGCTGCGCGCCGACCCCGACCTGCTCGCCCGCGTCGTCCGCAACCTGCTCGACAACGCCCACCGCCACGCCGCCCGCGTCGTCCTCTCCTCGCGCGCCAGCGGCCCCGGCCGCCTGCTCGTCGCCGTCGACGACGACGGGCCGGGGATTCCGCCGGCCGAGCGCGAGCGCGTCTTCGACCGCTTCCACCGCACCCAGGCCGGCCGCGAGCGCGCCTCCGGCGGCAGCGGCCTCGGCCTCGGCATCGCCCGCGCGATCGTCGCCGCCCACGGCGGCCGCATCTGGGTCGAGGACTCCGCGCTCGGCGGCGCCCGCGTCGCCTTCGAGCTGCCCGGCTTCGACGCCGCATAGCCCCAACACGTGGCAGGAGGGCCGGCGAGGCGGGCGGGCCGGCGCACC
>JBEHWY010000122.1:0-11185 GCA_048498975.1 Actinomycetota bacterium
CTTTTACCAAAGAAAGAAAAAAAACCCCCCCCCACGGTGGGGCCTGAGGTGACGGCGGCGGTGGCGGTCGAGGTGGGGGAGGGACAGGCGTCGGCGGTGGCGGAGCTCGTTCGCGGCGCCGGCTTCGAGCGGGTCGAGGTGCGGCGGGACCTGGCGGGGATCGAGCGGGTCGTGATCGGCGAGCGGTCCGAGGACGAGCGCTCGAAGGGGGCTCGATGAGCGCCGGGCCGCAGCTCGTCAAAGCCGAGAGCCCCGAGGCGCGGGTTGCGCTCGAGCGCCACATCGCCGCCGGGGGCGTCGTCGTCTTTCCCGCGGATGGGCTCTACGGCCTCGCCTGCGACCCGCTCAACCCGGCGGCCGTCGTCCGCATCCACCAGATCAAGGGACGCGACGACGGCAAGCCCTCGGCGGTCATGTACTTCTCGCCGCTGGCGCTGCGCGAGCTCCTCGCCGGCCTCGGCCCCCGTACCGCCGCCGTCGTCAGCGCCCTGCTGCCGGGGCCGGTCACCCTGGTGGTCGACAACCCCGAGCACCGCTACCCACTCGCCTGCCGCGCGGACGAAAGCCGACTCGGGATCCGCCTGATCGAGGGGCCGCTGGCGGGGGCGATGTGCCCGATCTTCCAGACCTCGGCCAACCGCAGCGGCGAGCCGGCACCCTCTCGCTTCAGCGACGTCCCGGCCGAGATCCTCGCCGCGGTCGACCTCGCGATCGACGGCGGCGAGCTCACCGGCCTGCCCTCGACCGTCGTCGACGTCGCCTCGATCGACCACGGCGGCGGCTGGGCCGTCCTCCGCCACGGCGCCCTCTCCGAAGGCGACCTGGTCAGCGCCCTCGCCTCGGTCGGCCTCGACTGAAGCCTCAGCAGGAGCTGCCGTCGAACGGCAGCCGCACGAAGCGGCGCGCGGAGTTGTCGTTCTCGTTCGACTCGGAGAAGAGCTGCCTGGGGTCGACGGTCATTTCGTAGGCGAAGCAGCCGCGCAGGCCGGCGACGTTGATCCACTGCTTGTCGTAGGGCGCCGGGTAGATGTCCGACCAGCCGACCGAGGTCCCCAGCGTCACCCGGCCCCGGTACGGGTTCTGATTGCAGCCGGGGTAGTGACGGTGGGAAGGGGAGCGCGGGCCCGGTCGCGTCCGCTCCAGGTCGCGCAGGCAGTAGTTGAGCTTCGGGCTGGTTCGCAGCACCGGGCCGAGCGTGCCGTCGCTGCGCTTGCGCCGCAGCTCGAAGCGGGCCAGCTCATGGACCTTCCAGTAGGAGCCGCCCCAGTAGGGCCCGACGTTGGTGAAGCGCAGGCTGGCGCGGGTTTGCAGGTCGATATGGCCGCCGCCCTTGCGGTAGATCCGCTGGTTGACCCGCATCGTCCGCCAGCCGTTGCGGCGCCCGTGCAGCTCGATCGGCCCGAGGCCGCGGCTGCGCACGTCGCTGGTCGCCCGCAGCAGCACCCGGCCCGCGCTGACGTACTGGGCGTACATCTCCGACGGCGGCCCGATCCGCAGGTTGGGGCAGCGCAGGTGGCGCGCCTGGGGTCCCTGGCAGGGATTCTCGGTCGCCGCCCCGGCCGACGCGGCGCAGACCGTGGCGAGGACCATGCCGAGCAGCGCGGCGGCGAGAGAGGAACGAGCTCGCACGGGCGCCAGACTATCCCGAGCCGTTGCTATGGTCGCCCCGATGGCCGAGCTGCCCGACAACTTCCAGACCGCGCCGCTCGCCGAGGTCGATCCCGAGATCGCCGCGGTCCTCGGCGCCGAGCTGCGCCGCCAGCAGCGCACGCTGGAGATGATCGCCTCCGAGAACTTCGTTCCCCAGGCGGTCCTGGAAGCGGTCGGCTCGGTGCTCACCAACAAGTACGCCGAGGGCTACCCCGGCCGCCGCTACTACGGCGGTTGCGAGGAGGTCGACGTCGCCGAGGAACTGGCGATCTCCCGCGCCAAGTCGCTGTTCGGCGCCGAGCACGCCAACGTCCAGGCTCACGCCGGGGCTCAGGCCAACAACGCCGCCTACATGGCGCTGATCGAACCGGGTGACACCTTCCTCGGCCTCGCCCTCGACCACGGTGGCCACCTCAGCCACGGAATGAAGATCAACGTCTCCGGCAAGCTCTACAACCCGGTGCCCTACCACGTGCGCCGCGAGGACCTGCTGGTCGACATGGAGGAGGTCGAGCGGCTCGCCCACGAGCACAAGCCGGCGCTGATCGTCACCGGCTGGTCGGCCTATCCGCGTCAGCTCGACTTCGCCGCCTTCCGCGAGATCGCCGACGCCGTCGGCGCCAAGCTGATGGTCGACATGGCCCACTTCGCCGGCCTCGTCGCCGCCGGCGAGCACCCCAACCCGGTGCCCTACGCCGACGTCGTCACGACGACGATCCACAAGACCCTCTGCGGCCCGCGCAGCGGCATGATCCTCAGCCGCGAGGAACACGCCAAAGCGGTGGACAAAGCGATCTTCCCCGGCCAGCAGGGCGGCCCGCTGATGCACACGGTCGCTGCCAAGGCGGTAGCGCTCGGGATCGCCGCCAGCGAGCAGTTCCGCGAGCGCCAGCGGCAGACGGTCGCCAACGCCAGAGCATTGGCTGCGGGGCTGCAGGACGGAGGCGTCCCCGTCCTCACCGGCGGCACCGACGTCCACCTCGTGCTGGTCGACCTGACCCCGACCGGGCTCGACGGCCAGACCGCCGAGGACCGCCTCGACGAGATCGGGATCACCGTCAACCGCAACGCGATCCCCTTCGACCCGCGGCCGCCGATGAATCCCTCCGGCCTGCGGATCGGGACCCCGGCGCTGACCACCCGCGGCATGGGCGAGGAGGACATGGCCGAGATCGCCGCGGTGATCGCCACTGCCCTCGGCGACGGCTTCGAGGCCGAGAAGAGCTCTCTCTCCGAGCGCACCGCCGCGCTGATGGATCGCTACCCGCTCTACCCGCAGCTGACGCCGGCCTCTGTCTGAGCGCCTTCGCATCTGGGTCGATTGCACCGCCGCCGCGCACCCGCTGGTGCTGCGGCCGATCATCGACCGGCTGCGCGCCCAGGGCCACGACGTCTTCATCACCGCCCGCGAGTACGGGCAGACGCTCGGCATCCTCGACCGGCTCGGCCTCCCGTACACGGCGGTCGGCGAGCACGGGGGCAAAGCGCGCCTGGGCAAGGTCCGCGCGCTGGGCGGCCGCTCGGGCCGGCTGGCGAAGGTGGTCTGGGAGCAGCGGCCGCAGCTGGCGCTGGCGCACGGCTCGGTCGACCTCGCGGTCGTCTCCGCCTGCTTCCGGATCCGCTCGGTGCAGATGCAGGACTACGAGTTCGGCGGCCTGCAGCGCCAGATCGCCTTCCGCCAGGCCCGCCGCGTCCTCGTTCCCGACTCGATCCCGCTCGACCGCCTGCGCCGGATCGGCGCCCGCGAGCGCAAGCTGGTCCGCTTCCCCGGCCTCAAGGAGGACTACTACCTGGCCGGGTTCGAGCCGGATGCCGCCGTGCTCGAGCAGCTCGGCCTGCACCGCGAGAAGGTGCTGGTCGTCCTGCGGCCGCCACCGGAGACCTCCGAGTACCACGCCCCCAACGACGTCTACGGCGCCACCCTGCGCCGCCTCGCCGCCAGCCCCGAGGCCCAGGCGGTGCTGATCCCGCGCACCGAGGAGCAGCGGGCGGCGGCCCTGGCGCTGGGCGCCGCCAACCTCGTCGTCCCCGAGCAGGCGATCGACGCCCAGAGCCTGATCGCCTACGCCGACCTCGTCGTCAGCGCGGGGGGGACGATGAACCGCGAGGCGGTCGCCCTCGGCACCCCCGTCTTCACCACCTTCAGCGGGCGGATGGGCGGCGTCGACGAGGCGCTGATCGCGGACGGCCGGCTGCGCGTGCTCGCCGATCCCGCCGAGCTGGTGCTGGCCAAGCGGCAGACGCCGGTGGGGGTCCTGCACCCGCGCGACCCGGAGCCGCTGGTCGAGGGCGTGCTCAGCGCGCTCCGGTAGCTCAAGTAGCCTGACTGCGGTCCCGCCTCACGATCGGACTGCCTGCGCATGGTCCCGACGACCACCGATGCGATTCTCGCCTTCATCGCCGCCGCCGCGGTCGCCTGGCTGCTGGTCCCGTACGCCGAGCGGCTCGCCTTCAAGGTCGGCGCGATCGACATGCCGAAGGAGCGCGGCCTGCACGACCGGCCGATGCCGCGCCTCTCGGGGCTGGCGATCCTCGCCGGGGTCGAGCTCGCCGGCTGGATCTGGCTGCCCGACGACGGCCAGAGCCGGGCGATCCTGCTCGGCGCGGTCGCGATCGCCGCGGTCGGCGTGGTCGACGACGTCCGCGGCCTGCCGGCGCTGCCGAAGCTGCTCGGCCAGATCGCCGCGGCGCTGATCCCGGTCCTCGCCGGGGTTCGCGTCGACAACCTCACCCTGCCCTTCATCGGCGGCTTCGACCTCGGCTGGACCGCCTACCCGCTGACCGTGCTGGGGATCGTCGCCGTCGTCAACGTGATCAACTTCCTCGACGGCGTCGACGGGCTCGCCGCCGGCGTCTGCACGATCGCCGCGATCACCCTGGCGACGATCGCCCTCTCGCTCGAACGCAACGCGGCCGGCGTCCTCGCCGCGCTCACCGCCGGCGCCGCGCTCGGCTTCCTCCGCCACGGCTTCCCGCCCGCCTCCAGCTTCATGGGGGATACCGGGTCCAACCTGCTCGGCTACCTGCTGGCGACCGCCTCGGTCCAGGGCGCGCTGAAGACCAACGCGGTGATCGCCCTCGCCTTCCCGCTGATCGTGCTCGCCGTGCCGATCCTCGACACCGGCTTCGTCGTCGCCAAGCGGCTCAAATACAGGCAGCCGATCTACCAGGCCGACAGCTGGCACTTCCACCACCGGATGGCCAACAAAGGCTTCTCGCAACGGCGCACGGTCGCCTATCTGTACGCCTGGACGACGGTGATGGCGGGGCTGGCGCTGGCCCTGCGCTTCGTCCCCTACAGCGACAACCACGGGCACTTCGACGTGCTCTGGACGGCGGTGATGGTCGGCTGCATCGTCATCGCCCTCGCCTCCAGCGTCTACCTGATCTACGTGCTCGAGATCCTCAAGCTGCGGCGCGGCCGCCTCAACCCGGAGACCGGCGAGTTCGAAGCGATCGAGCTGGAGCCGCCGCCGCAGGAGCCGGAGAAGCCCGAGGTGAGGTAGTGGCAACCCTCACGAAGTGGCTTCAGAAAGCCAAGAATCCGCCGGTTGGGATATAGTCGCGAAGCTGCCCGCTCACCCCCGAGACGGGCGTATTTATGTCTCCTCCCAAGTACCTCGATCTGATTCTGCTGGCCGCCGGGCTGGTGGTGTTCGTTCTCGCAGGGTTTTCCCTGCTCGGATACGCCGTGGCGGCCGCCTGCTGGCTGGTCCAGCGCGGGGTTCAGGCCTTCGCGACGCGGCGCGCGACGGAGGAACTGCACGCCGGCAACCGCCAGAAGGCGATGGGGATCGTCGCCGCGACGACCCTCGGCCGCGTCTGGCTGATGGCCACCGCCGTCCTCCTGGTCGGCCTCTCCGACCGCGAAGCCGGCCTCGCCGCCGCGGTCCTCGTCCTCGTCCTCTTCACCGTCTCCTTCGCAGCACAGGGTTTGGCCCACCTCTTCGGTGAGCCCGAGGGGCAGGGAGCAGCGTGAGCGCCGACAACGCAGCGGTCGAGGCGCCCACCGGCGCCGTGAAGTCGGGAGGGCTGAGCACCAAGGCCAAGGTCTTCATCGGCCTCGGCACCTACCTGGGGATCGCGATCCTGATGTTCCTGATCTTCGGCAGCAGCGGCAAGAACGAAGCCTTCAAGCCGCAGAACGAGTTCAAGCTCGAAGAGTGGGTCGGCATCCACATCGGCGGCGTCGACCTCAGCATCAACAAGGCGGTCGTCTACCTGCTGCTCGCCAGCGGCCTGACGATCGGCGCGATGCTCTGGATCGCGCGGCGCATGCAGCAGAAGCCGAACCGGGTCCAGACCGCGGTCGAGGTCGCCTACGACATGACCAAGAACACGATCACCGGCGGCAGCCTCGAGGGCGCGATGGCGAGGAAATGGTTCCCCTTCATCGCCACCCTCTTCTTCTGGATCTGGTTCTCCAACATGCTCGGCTTCCTGCCGCTGCCGACCAACACCGAGCACGAGATCAACATCTTCGGCGTCGAAGTCCCCGCCTTCGCCATCTACGCCGCCACCGCCAACCTCTCGATCCCGCTGGTGCTGACCCTCTGGGTCTGGCTCAGCTACCACTTCGAGGGGGTCCGCACCAAGGGCCTGTTCAAGTACCTGGCCAGCTGGCTGCCGCCCGGCCTCGAGGACATGAACCCGATCGCCAAGGCCTTCATCTTCGTGATCGAGGCGATCTCCCACTTCGCCCGGCTGATCTCGCTCTCCGTCCGACTTTTCGCCAACATCCTCGCCGGCCACCTGCTGCTGCTCTTCATGGGCGGCGGGCTGGCGGTGCTGCTCGGGATCGCCGCGCTCGGCGCCCTCACCTTCCCGCTCGCGTTCTTCTTCTTCATCCTCGAGGTCGGCCTGATCGCGACCCTGCAGGCATTCATCTTCGCCACTCTTACTGCCATCTACCTCGGCGGAGCTACCTCCGCCAGTCACTAGAAAAGGAGCACGTTTTCCATGGACCTGTCCCCTGTCGTCGCCGCCGTCACCGACGAAGGCGTGAAAGACGCCGGTAAGGCGATCGCGCTCGGCGTCGGCGCCGGGCTCGGCTCGATCGGCGCCGGTATCGGCATCGGCTTCATCTTCGGTAAGGAGATCGAGTCGGTCGCCCGCCAGCCGGAGATGAAAGACGAGCTCCAGAGCATCCGCTGGCTCGGCTTCGCGCTGACCGAGGCCGTGGCCTTCTACACCTTCATCTTCGGCCTCATCGCCTTCTTCCTCTAGGTCGATGGATCCCGTCGGGCTCATATCCACGCTGGTCCTCGCCGCCGAGTCCGGGGGGGAGGAAGAAGGCGGTAGCTTCCTCGTCTCGCCGGGTCTCGGTCTGATGATCTGGACCTTCGTCCTGTTCGGGATCACGATGTGGGTCCTGAGCAAGTTCGCCTTCCCGAAAATCCAGGAAGCCCTGGATCGGCGGGCGAAGACGATCGCCGAGTCGCTTGACGCCGCCGAGCGTCAGCGCCGCGAATCCGACGAGCTGCTCGAGGAGTACCGCGGCCGCCTGGCCGAGGCCCGCGAGCAGGCCGACGACATCCTCGCGCGCGCCCGCAAAGCGGCCGAGAACGCCGAAGCGGAGGCGACCGCGGCCGGCAAGGAGAAACGCGAGGAGCTGGTGACGCAGGCCAAGCGCGACATCGAAGCGGAGACGCGTCGCTCGCTCGAGCAGATCCGCACCGAGGTCGCCGACCTGACCGTGCTCGCCACCGAGAAAGTCACCCGCAAGACCCTCAGCGCCGACGACCAGAAACGACTGGTCGAGGAGGCGCTGGCCGAGGTCGACTTCTCAGCCCTGTCGGGGTCGGAGAACTAGACAATGGCCGAGGCCGCCCGCGTATACGCCGAGGCTCTGTTCGAGGCCGGCAAGGACAAAGGCAAGCTCGACGCGCTCCAGTCGCAGCTTGCCCAGTTCGCCGACGCGGTCGACCGCAACCGGGACCTGCAGGTCTTCCTCTTCAGCCCTTACCTGTCCAGCGCGGACAAGAAGGAGGGGCTGAAGCGGGCGATCTCCGACGCCGAGCCCGAGCTGACCAACTTCCTCGAGCTGCTGGTGGAGAAGCACCGGATGCCCGAAGTCTTCCGCATCCGGCGCGAGCTCGACGAGCTCTGGAAGAAGGAGAACCGCCGCCTCGACGTCACCGTGACCAGTGCCGTCGAGCTCGACCCGGCGGTCGTCGCCAAGATCGGCGAGGAGGTCGAACGGCAGACCGGCGAGGCGGTCGAGCTCTCGAGCCGCATCGACGACGGCATCCTCGGCGGCATCGTCCTGCAGGTCGGAAACATGGTCCTCGACGCGAGCATCCGCAGTCGCCTGGAGAAACTTCGAAAGACCGTCGCCACCGCGGCGTAAGGAGGAACTGAGCACCCGATGGAGATCAAGCCGGACGAGATCGCAAGCATTCTGCGCGAGCGGATCGAGGGGCTGGAGACTGACTCCGCCGACCTCTCGGAGGTGGGCACCGTCCTTTCCGTGGCCGACGGCATCGCCCGTATCCACGGCCTCGACAACTGCATGGCGCTGGAGATGCTCGACCTGGGCCATGGCGTCACCGGCCTGGCGCTGAACCTCGAGGCCGACAACGTCGGCGCCGTGCTGTTCGGCGAGTGGGAAAAGATCGTCGAGGGCGACACCGTGAAGCGGACCGGGCACCTGCTCGAGATCCCGGTCGGCGAGGCGCTGCTCGGCCGCATGGTGGACCCGCTCGGCCGCCCGCTCGACAACCGCGGCGAGGTCGCCACGACGGAGACCCGCCCGGCCGAGTTCAAAGCCCCCGGCGTGGTCCAGCGCCAGCCGGTAGAGGAACCGGTGCAGACCGGCCTGATGGCGATCGACGGGATGATCCCGATCGGCCGCGGCCAGCGAGAGCTGATCATCGGCGACCGCCAGACCGGCAAGACGGCGATCGCGATCGACACGATCATCAACAACAAGGACAAGGACCTGATCTGCATCTACGTCGCGATCGGGCAGCGGATGTCCACCGTCGTCCAGCTGAAAGAGACGCTGGAGGAAAACGGCGCGATGGAGAACACCATCATCGTCGCCGCCCCCGCCGACGAGGCGGCGCCGATCAAGTACATCGCCCCCTACGCCGGCTGCGCGATGGGCGAGCACTTCCTCTACAACGGCAAAGCCGCCCTCTGCGTCTACGACGACCTCACCAAGCACGCCTCCGCCTATCGCCAGATGTCGCTGCTGCTGCGGCGTCCGCCCGGTCGCGAGGCCTACCCCGGTGACGTCTTCTACCTGCACTCGCGCCTCCTGGAGCGGGCGGTCAAACTCAACGACGAGCTCGGCGGCGGCTCGCTGACGGCGCTGCCGATCATCGAGACCCAGGCCTCCGACGTCTCCGCCTACATCCCGACCAACGTGATCTCGATCACCGACGGTCAGATCTTCCTCGAGTCCGACCTCTTCTTCTCCGGCGTGCGGCCGGCGATCAACGTCGGCATCTCGGTCTCGCGAGTCGGCGGTAACGCGCAGACGAAGGCGATGAAGAAGGTCGCCGGAAAACTGCGCCTCGACCTCTCGCAGTACCGCGACCTCGAGGCCTTCGCCCAGTTCGGCTCCGAGCTCGACGCGGAGACGCAGAAAGCGCTGACCCGCGGCCAGCGGCTGGTCGAGCTGCTCAAACAGAAAGAGCGCGAGCCGCTCAGCGTCGGTGACCAGGTCGCCTCGATCTACTCCGGCACGGGCGGCTACCTCGACCGGATCAAAGTCGAGCGCGTCGGCGAGTTCCTCGCCGACCTGCGCACCCGCCTGCACGCCGAGAAGGCCGATCTGCTGGGCCGGATCGAATCGACCGGCAAGCTCGAGGAGGCCGACGAGGAGGAGCTGGGCAAGGCGATCGCCGACTTCGTCGACGACTTCGGCCCCGACTTCGACGAGAACGGCGATCCGCTGGAGGCCGGCGAGTCCGACCGCATCCACTCCGCCGAGGAGCGCGAGGCGCCGGCCCGCACCGCCGAGGACGCCAAGGAGACGACGCCGGCCTAACCCGCCGTCCGTTGAGCCATGGCCACGCAGAAGGAAGTCAAGAATCGCATTGCGTCGATCAAGAACATCAACAAGATCACGCGGGCGATGGAGATGGTCGCCGCGGCGCGGTTGCGCCGCGCCGAACAGCGGATCGCCGCGCTGCGCCCCTACGCGGAGGGGATGCGGCGGCTGACCCGCACCGCCGCCGAGCACGCCGGCGGCATTCCCCGCGTCCCGGTCATGGTCGAGCGCGAGAACGTCAAACGGGTCGGGATCGTGCTCGTCACCGGCGATCGCGGCCTGGCTGGCGCCTTCAACTCCAACATCATCCGCGAGGGGATGCGGACCGCGGCGCGGGTCCGCGAGGAAGGTGCCGAGCCCTCGTTCGCGGTCGTCGGCCGTAAGGGCGTCTCGGCGCTGACCTTCCGCAAGCAGGACGTCAGCGCGGCCTACACCGGCTTCACCGACCGTCCCGCCTTCTCCGACGCGCGTGGGATCGGCGAGGAGCTGACCGCCCGCTACGTCGACGAGGACCTCGACCGGGTCGAGATGGTCTACAACCGCTTCGTCTCGCCCCTCACCCAGCACGTCTGGCGGCAGACCCTGCTGCCGCTGCAGCAGGCCGAGGTGATCGGCGAGGGCGCCGCCGCCGAGGAGGAGGCCGGCGAGGAGACCGAGGCCGAGCGCCTGCAGGCGAAATCGGAGTGGACGTATGAGCCCGACCCCGAGGAATTGCTCGCCCGGCTGATCCCCGAGTACGTGACGATCTCCGTCTACCGGGCGCTGCTCGAGTCGGCGGCGTCCGAGCTCGGGGCGCGGATGACGGCGATGCGCAACGCGGCGGAGAACGCCGAAGCGATGATGGACGACCTGACGCTGGAAATGAACCGGGTCCGGCAGGCGGAAATCACGCAGGAGATCTTGGAGGTCGTCGCCGGCGCCGAGGCGCTCGGGTAGACGACGCGGCAAACCCCTTGGAAATCAGAAAAGGAAGTCATGGCTGAGAGCAACGGAAGCAACGGAACCAACGTCGGCCGCGTCGAGCAGGTCACCGGAGTCGTCATCGACGCCGTCTTCGAAGACCAGCTGCCCGAGATCTACTCGGCGGTGACGATCGAGACCGGCGGCAGTGGCGACGGCGAACCGACCGAGCTGGTCTGCGAGGTGCAGCAGCACCTCGGCGATGACCGCGTCCGCGCGGTCGCGATGGACGCCACCGACGGCATCCAGCGCGGCGATCGCGTCGTCGACAGCGGCGGCCCGATCACGGTCCCGGTCGGTGACGTCACCCTCGGCCGCATCTTCAACCTGCTCGGCGAGCCGATCGACAACGGCGCCGAGATCGCCGGCGACGTCGAGCGCTGGCCGATCCACCGCCCGGCCCCGAAGGCCTCCGACCTGACCCCGACGCAGGAGATCCTCGAGACCGGGATCAAGGTCATCGACCTGCTCGCGCCGTACGCCAAAGGCGGCAAGGTCGGGCTGTTCGGCGGCGCCGGCGTCGGCAAGACCGTGCTGATCCAGGAGCTCATCCGCAACATCGCCGAGGAGCACTCC
>JBEHWY010000123.1:0-11128 GCA_048498975.1 Actinomycetota bacterium
GCGGCGACCAGCTCGCGCGTCGCCGCCGCCCGCGAGCGCGAGGAGGGAGCCGTCGCCCTGCAGTCGGGGCTCGCCCCCGCTGCGCAGGAAACGGTCGCGGCCCCCGCCGCGACGGCGAGCGCCCCCGCCGCGAGCGAGTACGAGCGGCTCGGCGTCATCCCGACCCCCGACGACGGCCAGCGCCTGGCGCCGCCGCGGTGGGACGAGTCGAGCCGGCCGCACCGCGCCCCCTCGGGCCCCGAGGTCGAGTACACGCCGCAGGGCCAGGCGACCGGCCAGCACCTGATCGACGTCCACGACCACCTGCGCCGCGAGCTCTCCGAGCTGCGCGACGTCGTCGCCCAGGTCCGCGACGGCGCGATGTCCGCCGGCGAGGCCCGCTCGGCCCTGAGCGAGATGGCGCTGCGCCAGAACGACTGGACGCTGGGCGCCTTCTGCAGCCGCTACTGCCGCGCCGTCGCCCAGCACCACACGCTCGAGGACGATTCGGTCTTCCCCCACCTGCGCCGCGCCGACCCGCAGCTGGAGCCGGTGATCGACCGCCTCACCGAGGAGCACCTGGTGATCCACGACGCGATCGAGGAGGTCGACCGCGCCCTCGTCCACCACCTCGAGCACCCCGACGACTTCGACCGCCTGCAGACCGCGATCGACGTCCTCACCGACACCCTCCTCTCGCACCTCTCCTACGAGGAGCACGAGCTGGTCGAGCCGCTGGCCCGCGTCGGCTTCTACGGCGGCCAGCTCTAGCCGCCGACGGGACGATTTGTCGGGCTATAGGCGGCTTTTCGTCCCGTCGGCGGCGAGGACCTGGGCGGCGGCGCGCTGGCCGCTGCGCAGGGCGCCCTCCATCAGGCCGTGCCAGTCGCCGGCGGTGTGCTCGCCGGCGAAGAAGAGGGGGCCGACGGGGCGGGTCAGGTCGGCGTCGCGGATCGGCGAGGAGACGGCGCGGGCCGAGTAGGAGCCGCGCACCCAGGGGTCCTCGTGCCAGCTCGAGAGGAGCGCCGATTCGGGGTCGGGATCGAGGTCGAGGTCGGGACGGAGGGCGTGCAGCGCGCGCACCCAGCGCTCGGGCTCCTCGTTGCCGCCGAGGGCGTCGATCGCGGCTTCGGTGCCGGTGTAGCCGACGACGAAGGGCGCCGGCTCGCCGCCCGGCCCGAACTGGGTGTAGGTCCAGAAGTGGCCGGCGACCGACATGATCGCGCTCGGCGGTGCCGGCGAGCGCAGGCGCAGGAAGAGCTTCGAGTTCTGGCCGTAGGTGACGGCGCGCAGCGCCGTGGCGGTCGCTCCTTCTAGGGGCGGGTCGAACTCGACCTCGGCCAGGGGCAGGGTCGGGATCGCGACGACCACCGCGTCGGCCTCGACCTCGTCGCGGTCGGTGTCGAGCGTCACCCCGTCCGCCGACCAGCGCACCCGCCGCAGCGGCGCCGAGAGGTGGAGGGCGTCGCCGAGCTCGGCCGCCAGCGCCAGCGCCAGCCGCTGGTTGCCGCCCTCCAGCGTGTGGTTCTCGAAGTCGCCGAAGGTCGAAGCGCCCTCCTCCAGCACCGACGCCTCCAGGTCCTCGCTCGGGTGGCCGTTGGAGATCGCCACCCGGGTCTTGATCAACCGCGCCAGGTGCGGCTCGAGCCCGAGTCCGTCGACCGCCGCGGCGACGCTCTCGCCCTCCGGCAGCGGCCCCGCCCCGATCCGCGCGAACGCCGCCTCCAGCTCGGCCTGCGAGACGGCCTCCCCGCCGACCGGGATCCGCCGCCCGTAGGGCGTCCCCTTCAGCACCAGCGGGATCCCGAACCGCGCCGCCAGCGACTCCATCGCCTCGTAGCCGGGGAGGATGAACTCGGCCCCGCGCTCGACCACCGCCCCCTCGCCGAACGGCACCGACCAGACCCGGCCGCCGACCCGCTCGCGCGCCTCCAGCACCACCACCTCGGCGCCGCCGGCGCGCAGCGCATCGGCCGCGGCGAGGCCGGCGAAGCCGGCGCCGACGACGGCGACGCGCCTCATCGCGCCGGGGCGCCGCCCGGTCGCTCGAGCGCCCGCCGCCGCTCGGCCGAGAGCACCGGCCAGTCCGCCTCGTAGTTGAAGACTTCGCGCAGGGGTGCGGTGCCGAAGCGCTCGCTGACGACCTGGAAGTGGTCGGCGGTGACGAGGGCGGGGTGGGTGACGCCGCAGGTGCGGGCGAGGGAGAGGATCTCGGCTCGCAGGGTGACCAGGTAGTTGGCGGCGCGGGCGTAGTGGACGTCGGGGTCGAGGCCGCGCATCAGCCAGCGGTTCTGGGTGGCGACGCCGGTCGGGCAGCGGCCGGTGTGGCAGCGCTGGGCCTGGATGCAGCCGATCGCCATCATCGCCTCGCGGCCGACGCTGATCATGTCGCAGCCGAGGGCGAAGGCGAAGAGGGAGGCGTCGGGGAAGCCGAGCCGGCCGGAGCCGACGAAGGCGACGTCCTCGGCGAGACCGGCGCGGGCGAAGGCCGCGTAGACCTGGGCGAAGCCGAGCTTGAAGGGGAGGGCGACGTGGTCGGAGAAGGCGAGCGGCGCGGCGCCGGTGCCGCCCTCGCCGCCGTCGACGGTGACGAAGTCGGGGCCGCCCCCCGTGTCGGCCATCCGTTCGACCAGCGTTTCCCAGAATTCGCCGTCGCCGACCGCCGACTTGATCCCGACCGGCAGCCCGGTCTCGGCCGCGATCAGCTCGATGAACTCGATCAGGCCCTCGACGTCGGCGAAGGTCGAGTGGGCCGGCGGGCTGACGCAGTCGACGCCGACCGGGACGCCGCGGCAGCGGGCGATCGCCGGCGTCACCTTGGCGGCGGGGAGGAGGCCGCCGAGCCCCGGCTTCGCCCCCTGGGAGAGCTTGATCTCGATCGCCCGCACCGGCGCTTCCTCGATTCGCTCGCGCAGCTGCTCGAGGCTGAAGCGGCCGTCCTCGTCGCGGCAGCCGAAGTAGCCGGTGCCGATCTGGAAGACCAGCTCGCCGCCGTTGCGGTGGAAGTCGGAGATGCCGCCCTCGCCGGTGTTCTGCATGCAGCCGGCGAGCTTGGCGCCGCGGTTCAGCGACTCGATCGCGACCGAGGAGAGCGCGCCGTAGCTCATCCCCGAGACGTTGACGACGGAGGCGGGGCGGAAGGCGTGGCGGCGTCCGTGGGCGGCGCCGATCACCTTGCCGGCGGCGATCTCGTAGCCGGGGGCCGCGCCCGGCTCGCCCTCGCCCGGCTCCGGCGCCGGGAACGGCGAGTGCTTGACGATCACCAGAGTGTCGACCGCCTCCATCTCGTCGTCGGTGCCGAAGCCGAAGACGTTGGGCTTGCCCTCGGCGGAGTTGGCGATCCAGCGGCGCTGGTCGCGCGAGAAGGGGCGCTCCTCGTTGTTGGAGGTGACGATGTACTGGCGCAGCTCGGGGCCGAAGGCCTCCAGCAGGTAGCGGAAGTGGCCGACGACGGGGAAGTTGCGCAGGATCGGGCGCCGGCGCTGCAGCAGGTCGTAGCCGACGAGGCCGGCGGCCGCGGCCGCGGCGGCGGCCGATATGCGGCGCGCGGGCATCGGCGCAGCTTACGCCGCCGCGCCTGCGCCTGCCCCTACTTTTGTCCGAACCTTCACCAGCTTGCCACCAGGCCGTGTTAGGTTCGCTCGGGATGGCGGACGACGGGACTCGGATGCGGCTCAGGGCACTCTTCGGCGCGCTGCTCGCGGTCTCGTTGCTGGCCGCCGCGATCGCGCTGCCGAGCGCCGCCGGCGCCGCCGCGACCGCCTCGGGGGCCTGCACCAAGGCGACCGACATCGAGGCGATCGTCGACGACTCCGGCTCGATGGCGATCACCGACGGCGATCGGCTGCGGGTGCAGGCGATGAACCTGCTGATCGACAGCCTCGACCCCGGCACCACGCTCGGCGCGGTCGAGTTCGGCGGCGCCTTCCTCGAAGGCGAAGTCTCGGCCGACACCGTCTTCCCGCCCGAGCCCGTCGGCGAAAACGCGGCGGCGATGCGCTCGGCCCTGAAAGCCAAGATCCAGGCCGACAACGGCCTCACCGACTACAACGCGGCCTTCGCCCAGGCCGACGCGGACAACCCCGGCGCCGACGCCCGCATCTTCCTCACCGACGGTGGCCACGACGTCGGCGACTACAACAACGGCCACCTCACCCATCCGGTGCCGACCTACGTCGTCGGCTTCGGCTCGGCCGTCTCCGGCAGCGAAGACCGCCAGCGCCTGAAAGCGATCGCCAACAGCACCGGCGGCGCCTTCTTCGCGCTCGAGGACTCCAGCGACCTGCAGGCGGTCTCCAACTCGATCGCCGCGGCGCTGACCTGCCAGACGCCGCCGCAGTCCTTCAAGGATGAACTCGGCAAGGGCCAGAGCAAGGAGCACTCGGTCGCGATCGGCGGCTCGACCAAATCGGTCCAGATCGTCCTCACCTGGGCCAGCCCCAAGGACCGCTTCAAGGCGTTCGGCTTCCAACTCGTCCAGGGCAAACGGATCGTCGCCGCCGGCCGCCCCAAGCCACGCAAGCTGAAGGTGACGACGAAAGCGACCAGTACGACCTTCGCGATCGTCCAGGTCGCCGGCCTCAGTCGCGGCAAGCTGCACTTCAAAGTCCGCGCCGCCAAGCTCGGCTCCGGCTCGCCCAAGGTCAAGATCACGACCCAGGTCAGCCCCCGCTCACACCGCTGAGCAAGCCCTCAGGCACGCCGGTACCAGCCTGTACCCAATTTTTGCGCGTGTTGTCTCAAGCGCCGTAGTCACGCGGCCGATGGGACTGCATGACCTCGCTCGCGCAGCCGTCCCGGAACCGGGTCGCGGTGCGCGTCGTCCTGCTCGTACTGGGCGGGCTGCTCGCCCTCTATGCCGCCGTCACCCTCGGCCAGCTCGGCAGCGAAGGGTTCCAGGACGCGGTCGGCCGCTGGGTCTATGACTTCGTCGTCCTCGGCGCCGCCGGCGTCGTCCTCGCCCGCGGCCTGGTCGAGCCGACCGAGCGCGGCCCCTCATTGGCCCTCGGCTGTGGCCTGCTGTTCTGGGCGCTCGGCCAGACCTACTACTCGGTCTTCCTCTACTACGCCAGCCCGGCGCCGTTCCCCTCGCTCGCCGATCTCCTCTTCCTCGCCGCCTACCCGCCGATCTACCTGGCGCTCGTCCTGCTGCTGCGGGCGCGGATCTCCCACCTCGATCCGCTCGGCTGGGTCGACTGGCTGATCGGCGCCCTGGCGATCGCCGCCGTCGCCGCGGCGCTGATCTTCCCGCCGGTGCTCGACGCGCTCGGCGGCAGCGGGCTCGGGGTCGCGGTCAGCCTCGCCTATCCCTGTGCCGACCTCGTCCTCCTCGGCCTCCTCTCCGGGGCGCTGATGACCTCGCGGTGGCGCTCGCAGCAGACCTGGCTGCTGTTCGCCACGGCGCTGCTGCTGTTCGCCGCCGGCGACGTCGTCTACCTCGCCGCCGACGGCCAGTCGACCACCGCGCTCGACGTCGCCAGCGTCGCCTGGCCGCTTGCCTTCCTCCTGCTCGCGACCGCCGCCTGGATGCCGGGCTCATCCGCCGCGCTGACCACGCGCAGGCGACGCAGCCGGATCGTCGCGCCGATCGCCTTCGCCACCGCGGTCGTGCTGTTGTTGGCGCTCGGCAACTTCACCTTCATCGGCGCCGCCGCGGTCGTGCTCAGTGTCGCCTGTCTCGGCGCGGTCCTCGTCCGGCTGGCGATCACCTTCGACCAGAACCGGCGGATGCTGCGCGTCAGCCGCCGGGAGGCGGTGACCGACCAGCTGACCGGGCTCGGCAACCGCCGCAAGCTGCTGCTCGACCTCGATGCCGCCCTCGCCGCGACGGACGGCCCACCGCTGATCCTCGCGGTGCTCGACCTCGATGGCTTCAAGGCCTACAACGACAGCTTCGGCCACCCGGCCGGCGACGAGCTGCTGCGGCGGCTGGGGCGGCGGCTGGGAGAGGCGGTGAAGCCCGACGGCCGCGGTTACCGGCTCGGCGGCGACGAGTTCTGCGTCCTCGCCGGCACCGATTTGCGCAGCGCCGGAGAGATCTGCCGCGCCGCCGCTGAGTCACTCAGCCAGCAGGGCGCGGCCTTCACAGTCGGCGCCTCCTGGGGGATGGTCGAGGTCCCGGCCGAGGCGAGCACCGCCGAGGACGCCCTGCGCCTCGCCGACCGGCGGATGTACGCGACCAAGGGACTGCGCGCCGACTCGGCCCGCAACCAGACCTGCGGGGTCCTGCTCAGTGCTCTGCAGGAGCGCGAGCCGGAGCTCGAGCGCCACCTCGACGGCGTCACTCGCTCCGCCGCCGCCCTTGGCCGCGCCCTCGGCCTCGATCCCGAGGCGCTCGACGTCGTCGTCCATGCCGCCGAGCTGCACGACATCGGCAAGATCGCGATTCCCGACGAGGTGCTGCGCAAGGCCGGGCCCTTGAGCGAGGCGGAGTGGGCGCTGGTGCGGCGCCACACCGTGGTCGGCGAGCGAGTGCTGAGTGCCGCGCCGGCGCTGGCGAGGGTGGCACGCATCGTCCGCTCGACCCACGAGCACTGGGACGGCAGCGGCTACCCCGACGGCCTCGTCGGGACCGCGATCCCGCTCGGCGCGCGGATCGTCCTCGTCTGCGACGCCTACCACGCGATGACCGAAGGCCGCCCCTACCGGGAGCCGATCTCCGACGAGGAGGCGCTGGCGGCGCTGCGTGCCGGGGCCGGCACCGAATTCGACCCCGAGCTGGTCGCGGTCTTCGTCGAGGAGGTCGCGCCGGGGTTGCCCGGGGAGGAAATCGTGATCCGTGCCGGCGATCCCGCCAGCAGCTCCTGACGGCGCGGCCTACTTGAACTGGAAGCTGGTCAGGTCCTGGCCGAAGACCGGGTTGATCACGACCTCTTCGAGGTCGATGTCGCTGGCGACGAAGGTCGAGAGCGTCAGCGACCCGTAGGGAGCCCAGGGCGCCACGTCTTCCATCACTTCGTGGTCGAGCGCCGCGTATTCGGCTTCCTGCTGCGGGCCGAGCGTTTCGGCCTCGAGCTTGTCGATCTTGGCGCTGATCTGCGGGTCTTCGAGCTGCGACCAGTTGGTGTTGTTGGTGGGCGCGATGCTCTCTTCGGCCAGCGGCAGCTGCAGGAAGTCGTTGGGGTGCGGGTAGTCCTGGAACCAGTTGCCCCAGCCGGTGTCGAGGTTGGGCGTCGAGAGGTTGCCGATCACCGTGAAGTAGTTGTCGCCGTTGACGACTTTCAGCTTCGGCTCGAGGCCGATTTCGCGCAGCACGCCTTCGTAGTATTCGCCCGCTTCCTTGTTGGGCGCGACGTCGATCGCCCAGACGGTCACTTCGCGGTCGGCCGGGTGGGCGGCGGCGATCAGTTCCTTCGCCTTCGCCAGGTTGTGCGGGTAGAGGTTGAACGGCTTGTAGCCCGGCATCCCCGGCGGCAGCGTCTGGTGGACGGCCGTCATCTGCCCGGCGTAGATCCGTTCCAGCGCCGCCGGGTCGACCGCGTAGTTGACCGCTTGGCGGACCTCGAGGTCGTCGAACGGCGCCTGCTTCGTGTTCATCCAGAAGTAGTAGATGTTGCCCTGGGTCGATTCGCGGAACTGGCTGCCCTCGTACTTGTCGCGCACCGCCGCGATCCGGTCCGACGGCGGCGGGTTCTGCATCCAGTCGAACTTGCCGTGTTCGACGTCGTCGACCTCGCTGTCGGCGTTGCGGATGACCGTGACGTCGATCTTGTCGACGTGGCCGCTCGGGATCTGCGGCATCAACGCCGCGTTGTTCTTCGCCCAGACCGGGTTGCGCCGGTATTCCCAGCCGCGGCCGGGCTCGGACTTGACGATCTCGTAGGGACCGGTCGCCGGCGCCGGGTGAGGCGTCTGGTCTTCGGCCGGCGTGCTCGCCGGCACCGGTGCCGCCGCCAGCGCGGCGAGCTCGTTGCTGAAGGTGCTGCGCGGTTGGTTGAGGTGGATCACGATCCTGCCCGTCTTGTCGTCGGTTTCGATGCCGCTGATCCCGCCCTTCTTCGTTTCGGCGAACTCTTCGGCGCCGGCGATGTCGGTGTAGAGCGGCGAGGCGCTGGAGCTGAGCAGGAAGCCGCGTTCGAGCGAGTGGGTGAAGTCCGAGGCGCGCACCGGGCTGCCGTCGGAGTACTCGAGGCCGGGCCGCAGGTAGAGCGTGTAGGTCTTGCCGTCGGCGCTGATCTGCGGCAGCGCTTTCGCCAGGCCGGGGATGACGCGGTTGCCGGCGGCGCCGTCGGCGTGGGCGTAGGTGAGCAGCGGGATGTAGGTGTCGTACATCGCCGTCCAGCCTTCGAGCTGGTAGGACAGCGCCGGGTCGAGATAGTCGGGGAAGGCGTTGTAGGCAACCTTCAGGGTGCCGCCTTCGCTGCCTTCGGAGGAGCTGTCCGAGGAGCCGCCGCAGGCGGCGAGGACGAGCGCGCCGGCGCAGACGAGGACAGCCACGATCGAAACCCTGCGAAGTTGCATACGGACGGCCCCTCCCACACGAGCGGTTCAGATTCTCTGAGCGTACACCCTCTCATTTCCGCGGCGGATTCCAACAGCGGTTGCGCAAGCGCAACCGCTCCGCTCGGTAGGGTTTGAGGTGAGGGAAGGGAGCGTGCCGACGCGGCTTTTCGCTGCGCGGCTTCAATGGGGGCGCTCATCAATCGAGTCCGAAAGGAACGGGATGAGGATCTTTTCGAAGGTCGTGCTTGCGTTGTCTGTCCTCGCGCTCGGGGTCGCCGTGCTCGGCGGCACCGCCGCCGTCGCCTCCGCCGCCGGTGGTGGCGGGAAGGTGAGCGTTCGAATCACCGGTAAGAGCCAGGCCGGAATCGCTCGCAAGAAGGCGATCTTCGTCAAGGTCCACTCGCGCAAGGCGGGCAAGGTGCGGCTGCGCGGCACCTCGATCACCTTCGACGCCGGGGCCAGGCAGCTGACCCGCAAGGCGGTCGTCCGCTTCCGCCACGCCGGCACCAAGACGGTGAAGCTGAAGCTGCTGCGCGGCGCGATCAAGAACGTAAAGAGCTGCACCGCGCGGACGATCCGGGTCAACGCCGGCAAGGCGAAGTCCCAGGTGCAGATGCTCCGCACCCTCGGCCCCTGCAGGCTGCCGGCGATCGACATGAGCCAGGCCGACACCTGCGACTTCATCGCCAACCCGGGCAACACGCTCTGCATGCTGCCCTTCCCGGACAACTACTACACGGCCACCAGCTCGGGTAGCGAAACCGGGCGGCAGATCAATTTCCAGACCGCGGGGATGCCGGCCAACACCTTCAACGAACACATCGAAGCCGCTCCCTACAACGCCTCCAACGGATTCAGCCAGGGGGCGACGATCCTGGTCAAGCTGCCCGGGATCGAATCGGTCGGCGACGTCAGCGCGATGGGCGCGACGCCGATCAACCACATCGGCAACTACAAAGAGAAGAACGCCCCGGTGGTCGTGATCGACGCCTCCACCGGCGAACGCTGGCCGATCTGGGTCGAGATCGACTCGACCGCCAAAGAACCGTCCAAGCGGGTCGTCGAGATCCACCCGGCGGTCAACTTCGACGCCGGCACCCGCTACATCGTCGCGATCCGCGGCGTCAAGAACGCCGCCGGCAAGAAGGCCGAAGCGCCGGCCGCCTTCCGCTACTACCGCGACGAAATGCCGACCAAGCAGGGCCGGATCAATGCCCAGCGCAAGCGCTTCAAGAGCATCTTCGCGACGCTGAAGAACAAGGCGGGCATCCGGCGGGAAAACCTCTACCTCGCCTGGGACTTCACGACGGCGAGCGACATGAACAACGCCCGCCGCCTGCTGGCGATCCGCGACAACGCCTTCGCCCAGCTCGGCGACACCAACCTCGCCGACGGCGTCGTCCAGGGGAATTCGCCCAGCTTCAGCGTGACCAGCGAAGCCGAAGAAGAAGGCGGCAAATTCGTCCGGGTGAAAGGCACCTACACGGTGCCCTGCTACCTGTTCCCGAGCTGCGCTCCGGGCGGCACGTTCAAACTCGGGCCCGGCGAAGTGCCCCAGCAGAACGGCACCTACGAAGCCAAGTTCGACTGCATCATCCCGGAAGTCGCCGAGACCACTCCGGGCCGTCCCTCGCTCTACGGGCACGGCCTCTTCGGCAGCGCCTCCGAGGTCGCCTCCTCGCCGCAGAAGGCACTCGCGGCAGGGCACGACATCGTCACCTGCGCCACCGACGAGATCGGGATGTCGTCTGAAGACCAGGCGCCGACCCTGGCGATCCTGCGCAACCTGACGTACTTCCCGCGCCTCGCCGACCGGCTGCAGCAGGGCGAGCTCAACGAGCTCTACCTGGGCCGCCTGATGATCAACAAAGGCGGCTTCGTCAGCGACGAAGCGTTCCAGAACGGGGCGCTCGAACCGGTGATCGACCGCAGCCACCTCTACTACAACGGCAACAGCCAGGGCGGGATCGAGGGCGGCGCCCTGACCGCGGTCTCGCCGGACTTCACCCGGGCCTCGCTCGGCGTGCCGGCGATGAACTACTCGGTGCTGCTGCCGCGCTCGGTCGACTTCGACGAGTTCGCGGAATTCCTCTACCCCGCCTACCCGGACGAAACGGCGCGGCCGCTGGCCCTCGACCTGATCCAGATGCTCTGGGATCGGGCCGAGCCCAACGGCTACGCCCACCGGATGACGACCAACCCGCTGCCGAACACGCCGGCCCACCAGGTGGTGATGAACGTGGCGCTCGGCGACCACCAGGTCACCGACTACCAGGCCGACGTCGAGGCGCGGACGATCGGCGCTTCGGCCCACAGCCCGGCTCTCTACAACGGGCGCTGGCCGAACACCGAATACCTCTGGAACGTGCCGGCGATCTCGAGCTACCCGTTCACCGGCTCGGCGATCTACTACTGGGACACCGGGCCGATCCGCCCCGGCCCCGAACCCGGCAAAAGCATCGGCGTCGAACCGCCGCCGTACGAAAACCTGCCCAACCGCCTCGGCGAAGACCCGCACGGGGCGCCGCGGGCGGCAAAAGCCGAGCAGCAGCTCGTCAGCGACTTCTTCGAAGGCGCGATCCAGGCGAGCGACAGCTGCGGCGGCGGGCCCTGCTACGCGGGGATCTTCACCGGTCCCTGAGGGTGGGGGCGGACGGCGCGCAGGCGCTGAGTGCAACACGGTAAGGATGAAGCGTTGCTTCCCTAA
>JBEHWY010000124.1:0-11092 GCA_048498975.1 Actinomycetota bacterium
GCCGGGGTTGGTGACGGTGATCGTCAGGGTCTGCGTGGCGCTGCCGGCGACGTTGGTCGCTTTCAGCTCGATCGGATAGCTCTGCGATTCGCCGGGGGGAGCGGCGGCGGCGCTGGGCGTGCCCGAAATCGTCGCGGTGCCGTTGGCGCCCGCGGTGAACGTCAGACCGGCGGGCAGCGTGCCGGAGGTCTTCGAAACGGTCGCGGCCGGTTCACCCGAGGTGGAGATCGTGAAGGTCTTGGCGCTGCCGGTCGTGAAGGCGCTGGAGGAGGCGCTTTCGAAGGCCGGTTTCACGCCGGGGTTGGTGACCGTGATCGTCAGGGTCTGGGTCTTCGAGCCGGCGGCGCTCGACGCTTTGAGGCCGACCGTGTAGGTCTGCGATTCACCGGGCGGCGCGGCGGAGGCGCTGGGCGTGCCGGAGATCGTCGCCGTGCCGTTGGCGCCCGCGGTGAACGTCAGCCCGGCGGGCAGTGCTCCGACGACTTTCGCGATCGTCGGCGCCGGCGAGCCGGCGGCGGCGATCGTGAACGAGCCCGCCGTTCCGGTCGTGAATCCGGCCGAGGTGGCGGAGGTGAAGACCGGCGCGACGCCGTTGACTTCGACCGTCACCGTCGCCGGGGCGCTGACCTGGGTGCCGTTGGAGACGGTCAGCGAGAATTTCAGCGTCGCTGGCCCGATCGGAGCCGTGAAGCTCGGCGCCGCCGTCGAGGAGCCGCTCAGGGTGACCAGCGGCCCGGCGGTCTGCAGCCATGCGTACTGCAGCGTGAGGCCGTTGGGGTCCCAACTGCCGCTGCCGTCGAGGACTGCTTTGGCGCCCGAGGCGACCGTCTGGGTCGGCCCGACGACGGCCACCGGGGTCGGGTCGGAGCTCGGCACGCGAACCCGGACGGTATCCGGCGCGCTCGTCCCCGAGCCGTTGCTGACGGTGAGCTGGAAAGTCAGGACCGTCGGGTGCGAGGGCGTCGTGAACGATGGAGTCGCGGTCGCGGCGCCGCTGAGGCTGACCGCCGCCCCGCCCGTCTGCGTCCAGGCGTAGCTGAGCGCACCGCCGCTCGCAGCCGAGCTCTGCGAGCCGTCGAGGCTGACCGCGCTGCCCGGCGTCGTTTCCTGCAGGAAGCCGGCGTTGGCGACGATCCCCGTGGTTTCGGTCCCGGCCGTGTACTGGCGCTTGAGCCACTGCGCGTAAGAGGTCGCCGAGCAGCTCACCTCGCTGGTGCAGGCGTCGCTGTCGTGGACGCCGTAGGCGTAGAAGGCGAGGGTCTTCGCGCCGAGCAGGGTCCCGCTCACGTTTTCCGGTTTGGAAGAGGTTTCGTAGTCCTGGTAGCCGACCAGCCGGTGAGGCGCGGCGTAGGCCTGCGAGGCGAGCCGGGTGAGGCGACCGGTGACAGCGTGGTCGGGATGGTCGGGGCCGAGGATCGCGACGTTGTAGTTCTGCGTCGCCACCTGGCCGGGCGCGAACGAGGTCATCATCGCCGCCAGCGTGTCGATCAGCCCCTGGTAGCCGTAGCTGGCAGATCCGTCGACGGTGCCGATCGTCGAGATCGCCGGCGTCGCTTCGTGCGCCCCGTTCCAGAGCCTCATCAGGCTCTGGTTGGAGTAGAGCGGGAAGCCAAGGCCGTCGGTGTTGCCGTCGGGCAGGCGCAGGTAGGCGATCGAGACCCCTGGGTTGCCCTGCAGCGTCTCGAGGTGGATCGAGTGCCCTTCGACGCTGAGCTGCGAGCCGGTCCAGGAATTGGCGACCCCCGCCATCTGCGCGTAGGCGGCCTCCGCTCCGTCTTCGCGGGCGCTCCAGTAGCTCTGCGCCCGGCCGGCGTCGCCGGCGGTGAGGAAGACGGTCCGCACGCAGCGGCCGCTGCGCACTTCCTGCAGCAGAGTCGGGCTCTGGAAGAGGAGCGTGTCGTCGGCGTGGGCGGCGAAGTACATCGACTTGCCGTTGCATTCGGCGGCGGCCGCCGGGGCGCTGGCAGGGCCGAGCACGACGGCGAGAATCGCCGTCGTCACCGCTGCCATGAAGACAAAATGCCGAGAGTGGCCCAGCATTGGACGAGCAATCATAAACGGCTTCATAAAGCCAATTATCTGGACGTCTATATGACTTCTGCGCCGCTCAGGCGTGCTTTCGCCGGCCCCTGAAGACGACGACCAGCGGCCGCTCCGCGGCGCCCCCCGCCCCCACCGCCCGCACCGTCAGGCGGAAGCTGCCGGTGCGCCGAACCCGCTTCGAGCCTTCGACGACGACCAGGTTGCCGCGCACGACCCGGCAGCGAGCGCCGACCGGCAGCTTGCCGCGGCAGCGGACCCGGCTCGGTTCGGAGGTCGTCACCCGGACCACCCCGCGCGAGCGGCGGCCGGCAGTGAGCAGCAGCCGCTGCTTGGAGAGCCTGACTTCGAACGGGGGCGGTGGAGGTGGTGGCGGCGGGGGCGGCGGCGGAGATCCGACGGCGACGGTCGTTTCGGCCGGGGCGCTGGTCTCGCTGCCGTTGGACACGGTGAGGGCGAAGCGCAGCGTCGCCGGACCTTTCGGCGCCGCGAAGCTGGGCGTGGCCCCGGTCGCGCCGGCGAGCGTCACCGGCGGGCCGGCGAGCTGTTTCCACGCGTACTGCAGGGACAGGCTTTCCGGGTCCCAGCTGGCGCTCCCGTCGAGGCTGACCTGGGCCCCCGAGGCGACGCTCTGGTCGCCCCCCACCACCGCCACCGGGGTCGGGTCGGAGCTGGGCACGCGGACGCGAACCAGTTCGGGAGGGCTGCTCTGGGCGCCGGCGGTGACGACCAGGGAGAAGGTCAGGACGGTCGGGTGGGGCGGCGTCGTCAGCGACGGTTCCGCGGTCGCCGCTCCGCTCAGCTGCACGTGCGGCCCGCCGGTTTGCGTCCACGAGTAGGCGAGGACGCCAGCCGCGGCGGAGCTTTCGGAGCCGTCGAGGCTGACGGTCGTGCTCGGCGTCGTCACCTGTTCGAAGCCGGGGTCGGCGACGACGCCGCTCGTTTCCCTACCGAGGACGTACTGCCGTTCGAGCCATTCCGGATACGGCGGCCCTTCGCAGTCTTCTTCGAGCTCGCAGGCTTCGTCGAACGGGACGTAGGTGGCGAAGGCTTCTTTCTTGGCTTCCAGCAGCGCCCCGGCGAGGTTCGCCGGCTCGAAGGTGACTTCATAGTCTTCGTAGCCGGTCAGCCGGTAAGAGGCCGAGTAGGAAGCGAGCGCCAGCTTCGTGAAGCGGCCGGTCGCAGCATGGTCGGCGTGGTCGGGCCCGGGCACCGAGACGAGATAGTTCTGGGTCGCGATCTGGGTGGCGCCGAAGCCTTCGACCAGCGCCAGCAGGGTTTCCGTCAGCCCGGCGTAGGAATAGGAATTGGAGTCGTCGACGGCTTCGATCGTGGATATCGCCGGCATTTCGCCATGGCCGCCGCGCCAGAGCTTGATCAGGCTCTGTTCGCCGTAGAGCGGGAAGCCGACGCCGTCGACGCCGCCGTCGGGTAGCCGCATGTAGACGATCGAGACGCCGGGCCTGCCGGCCAGGGTCCGCAGCCGCAGCTGGTGGCCGGCGGCTTCGACCTGGGAGGTCGTCCAGGAGTTGGCGACCCCGGCCATCTCGGCGTAGGCGGCCTCTGCCCCCAGTTCGCGTTTTTCCCAGTAGGAGGCCGGGCGGCCGGCGTCGCCGGCGGTGAGGAAGACGGTGCGCACGCAGCGGTTGCCGCGCACGTCGCGCAGCAGGTCCGGGCTCTGGAAGAGCAGCGTGTCGTCCTGGTGGGCGGCGAGATACATGGACGCGCCGACGCAAGGCTGCGCCGCGGCGGCCGGAACGGCCGTGCCGACAAGCAGAAAGACGGCGCAGGCAGCCGCCGCTCCCAGTGTCCAAACCATTCGCAATCCCGCCATCCGCCCGACCGATGATAGGCAGCGGCCGGCCGGGCGCCGGGCAACGCCCGGCGGCCGGGAGGTTCCCCCACCTCCGGTCCTCACCCAGACTCCGGCTAGGTGGGCTTCCAGCGCCTCGAGCTGGGCGGTCACCGCGGCCGGCAGCCTGTCGCCGAACTTCTCGAGGTGCTCGCGGACCTGGGGCAACTGGGCCTTGACGAGCTCGGCGTCGACGCTGAGCAGCTCGGCCATCGCCTCGTCGGAGATGTCGAGGCCCTCGGTGTCGATCGCGCCCGCGGCGGGCAGCAGCCCGATCGGGGTCTCGACCGCCTCGGCCTTGCCCTCACAGCGGCGGAAGACCCACTCCAGGACGCGGCTGTTCTCGCCGAACCCGGGCCAGAGGAAGTTGCCCTCGTCGTCCTTGCGGAACCAGTTGACGTAGAAGACCTTCGGCAGCACCGCGCCCTCGCGCTCGCCGATCTTCAGCCAGTGGCCGAAGTAGTCGGCCATGTTGTAGCCGCAGAAGGGCAGCATCGCCATCGGGTCGAAGCGCAGCTGGCCGACGGCGCCGGCGGCGGCAGCGGTCGTCTCCGAGGACATCGTCGCCCCCATGAAGACGGCGTGCTCCCAGTCGAAGGCCTCGGAGACCAGCGGCACCGCGGTGGCGCGGCGACCGCCGAAGAGGAAGGCGTCGATCGGCACCCCGGCGGGGTCCTCCCACTCGGGCGCGATCGACGGGCACTGGGCGGCCGGCGTCGTGAAGCGCGCGTTGGGATGGGCGGCCGGCGTCTCGGAGTCCGGCGTCCAGGGGTTGCCGTGCCAGTCGATCACCTCGTCGGGCGGCGCCCCGGTCATCCCCTCCCACCAGACATCGCCGTCGCCGGTCTTGGCGCAGTTGGTGAAGATCGTGTCGTGCTCGACCGTCTCCATCGCGTTGGGGTTGGTCTTGTGGCCGGTCCCGGGGGCGACGCCGAAGAAGCCGTACTCGGGGTTGACCGCGTAGAGGCGACCGTCCTCGTGGAACTTCATCCAGGCGATGTCGTCGCCGATCGTCTCCACCTTCCAGTCGGGGAGGGTCGGGATCATCATCGAGAGGTTGGTCTTGCCGCAGGCCGAGGGGAAGGCGCCGGTGACGTACTTGACGACCCCCTCGGGCGAGGTCAGTTTGAGGATCAGCATGTGCTCGGCCATCCAGCCCTCGTCGCGGGCCATCGCCGAGGCGATCCGCAGCGCGAAGCACTTCTTGCCGAGCAGGGCGTTGCCGCCGTAGCCGGAGCCGAAGGACCAGATTTCGCGCGTCTCGGGGTAGTGGACGATGTACTTGTTGTCCTCGTTGCAGGGCCAGGAGACGTCTTCGACGCCCTCTGTCAGCGGCATCCCGACCGAGTGCACGCAGGGGACGAAGTCGCCGTCCTCGCCGAGTGCGTCGAGCGCGGCCTTGCCCATCCGGGTCATGATCCGCATCGAGACGGCGACGTAGGCCGAGTCGGTGAGCTGGACGCCGATTTCGGAGATGTGGGAGCCGATCGGCCCCATCGAGAAGGGCACGACGTACATCGTGCGGCCCGTCATGCAGCCCTTGAACAAGCCGTTCAGCGTCTCCCGCATCTCGGCCGGAGCGCGCCAGTTGTTGGTCGGACCGGCGTCCTCCTCGCGCTCGGCGCAGATGAAGGTGCGGTCTTCGACGCGGGCGACGTCGGCCGGGTCGGAAAGGGCGAGGTAGGAGTTGGGGCGCTTGGCGTCGGAGAGGCGCTCGAAGGTGCCGGCGTCGATCAGGACCTGGGCCAGGGCGTCGTACTCCTCAGCGGAGCCGTCGCACCAGTGGATCGCGTCGGGCTTGGTTAGCTCGGCGATCTCACCTACCCACTTCAGAAGTTTGGCGTGGGTCGAAAGCGCGGGGGCGGTGGTCAGATCGCTCATTGCCTCTCTCTATTCGGTCTTTTTGAAGTCGACGATGTCCACGTCGGCTTCCTCGTTCCGGATCTTCCACGTCGAGGTCGCGTGCTTGCCATTGGAGAACTCGATCGTGCAGTTGAACGTCGCTCCGGTTTCCACCTTCTGGTCGGACGGACAGTCGACCGAGGTGACCTTCTGATCCAAAGATCTTTCCACGTTCGACTTGACCGCAGCCTCCATCTTTTCCGAATTGACGATCGTTTCACCGCACCCAGAAGCGGAAAGGACGATGAAAAGAAGCATCAGTGCAGGGAAGAAACGGATTAGACGATTGGCCTTCGGCCCGAGTCGGACGGGTCGCACCGGCGGCAGTATCTCAGGGCGCCGCGACGGCACCGTCCGTAGTTTGCCGAAGACCGGCCTCCCCGGCCCGCCTGCCCGACCGGCCGCCGCCTCCCCCCGCTCGTTGGATAGGGTCCCGGGCCGCTGATGAGGTTCTACGAGTTCGAGGCAAGGCGGATCGTCGAGCTGGCGGGGATTCCCGTCACCAAGTACGGCTTCTGCACGACGGCCGCGGAGGCGCGCGCCGCCGCCGAGGAGATCGGCGGCCCGGTCGTGATCAAGTCGCAGGTGCTGACCGGCGGCCGGATGAAGGCCGGCGGCGTCAAGTTCGCCGACACGCCCGAGGAGGCCGCCGAGCATGCCGAGGCGATCCTGCAGCTCGAAATCAACGGCCACATGCCGCGCGGCGTCCTCGTCGACCCCAAAGCCGAGGTCAAGCAGGAGTACTACGCCAGCGTCGTCTGGGACGGCACCGCGAAGAAACCGCTGATGCTGTTCAGCGACATGGGCGGCATCGACATCGAGGAGGTCGCCGAGAAGCACCCCGACCACGTCGGCCGCGGCCACCTCAGCAACCTCTTCCCGATTCCCGACTTCGAGGCCAAGCAGGTGATCGCCGCAACCGGGGTGACCGGCTCGCAGCTGAACCGCGCGACGCCGATCCTCGCCCGCCTCGCCCGCCTCTTCCGCGAGTACGACATGACGCTGGCGGAGATCAACCCCCTGGCCGAGCTGACCGACGGCAGCTTCGTCGCCCTCGACGCCCACATGGAGATGGAGAACGAGGCGGTCGGCCGCCAGAAGGTGCTCCTGCGCAAGCAGCTCGAGATCGCCGAGGAGGACACCCGCGAGACCTACGAGCCCTCCGAGTTCGAGCGCAACGTCGCCGCGATCGACGCCGCCGACCACCGCGGCGTGATCCAGGGCAAGGACCACGGCTTCACCGGCAACCTCGGCCTCGTGATCGGCGCCGGCGGCGGCTCGCTGACGCTGACCGACGCGGTCCGCAGCCAGGGCGGCAAGCCGGCAAACTACTCGGAGATCGGCGGCAACCCGTCGGTCGCCAAGGCCTGCGGCCTGGCCAAGCAGGTGCTGGAAAAGGACGGCGTCGAGAAGATCGCGGTGATGATGTCGATCGTCTCCAACACCCGCGTCGACATCGTCGCCCGCGGCGTGATCAAGGCCTGCCTGGAGCTCGGCAAGGACCCGGGCGAGACGATCGCGATCTTCCGCATCCCGGGCGCCTGGGAGGACGAGGGCTTCAAGATCCTCGAGCGCTACGGCGTCGAGTACTGCGACCGCTCGGTCTCGATGTGGGAGGCCGCCGGGCGCGCCGTCGCCAAGATCCAGGGAGCCCCGGCATGAGCATCCTGCTGAGCAAGGACACCACCTTCATCGTCCAGGGGATCACCGGCCGCGAGGCGGTCAACCTGACCCGCGAGTGCCTCGACTACGGCTCCAAGGTCGTCGGCGGCGTCACGCCCGGGCGCAAGGGCCGCGAGGTCCACGGCGTGCCGGTCTTCGACACCGTCGCCCAGGCCGTCGAGCACCACGGCGGCCCGATCGACGGCTCCGTCGTCACCGTCCCCCCCGCCTTCACCAAGGACGCCGTCTTCGAGGCGATCCTCAACGGGATCAAGCTAATCGTCGTCGTCACCGAGCGGATCCCGCGCGGCGACGTCGCCCAGATGGTCGAGCTGGCCGACCTCAACGGCGCCCGGATCATCGGCCCCAACTGCCTCGGCCTGATCGTCCCCGGGGTCTGCAAGATGGGCGGCATCGGCGGCCCGGCCAAGGACGCGGCCAAGGCCTACGCGCCGGGCCCGGTCGGGGTGATGAGCCGCTCGGGCGGGATGACGACCGAGATCTCCTCCTCGCTGACCCAGGCCGGCCTCGGCGTCTCGACCGCGATCTCGATCGGCGGCGACGCGATCATCGGCTCCGCCTACGCCGAGCTGATGCCCTACTTCGAGGCCGACGAGCAGACGCAGGCGATCGTCATCTACACCGAGCCCGGCGGCCGCATGGAGGCCCAGCTCGCCGCCTGGGTCAAGGACAACGACTCGCGCCTGCCGATCATCGCCTTCATGGCCGGCAAATTCATGGACGACGAGGAGATGAAAGGCATGTCCTTCGGCCACGCCGGCACGATCGTCGAGGGCGCCGAGGACACGGCGACCGAGAAGATCGCCCGCCTCGAAGCCGCCGGCATCCGCGTCGTCGAGCGAATCGACGAGATCCCCGACGCGGTCAAGGAAAAGATCGGAGCCGCCGCCTGATGGCCGAGCAGCTGAACAAGGTCTTCATCGACGTCGCGGTCGACGAGCCCACCGCCAGCGACCCCGCCCTCGGCGCCAAGCTCGAGGAAGTCTGCCCCGTCGGCATCTTCAAGGGCACCGAGTCCGGCGTCGAAGTCGTCGACGCCAACGTCGACGAGTGCGTCCTCTGCAAGCTCTGCCTGCAAGCCGCCCCCGGCGGCACCGTGCACGTCAAGAAGCTCTACGACGGCACCGAGCTGAGCTAAGCCCCTTCGCGCTCCCGCGAGCCTCACCCACGCACGCTCTCCGGCGTGGCAGTCATTTCACCCCCATAGGGATTGAAATCACTGCCACGCAGCGGACCGGGTGTGCGTCTCCTCACGTTTGACTGAATTTATATTCGGGTAACCTCTACACCGATGGATGCATCGGTTAGATCGAGGCTCTCGCGCGGCGACCGCATGGAGCAGACGCTGGAAGCCGCGCACGGGCTGTTTGCCGAACGCGGCTACGCCGAGGTGAAGATGGATGAGATCGCGGCCGCGGTCGGGGTCACCAAGCCGCTCCTCTACACCTACTTCGGCAACAAGGAACGGCTCTACATCGCCTGCATGGAACGGGCGGGCAACGCGCTGACCGAAGCGGTCGCCGAGGCGGTCGCCGCGACCACGAGCCCGGCACAGGCGCTCGGCGCCGGCGTCCACGCCTTCTTCTCCTTCATCGACTCCGACCGCGCCGCCTGGGCCGTGCTCTTCGACGAGACGCTGCCGATCCACGGCGAGGTCGCCGAGCGGGTCGGCGAGTACCGGGCGCGGATCCTGCGCTTCGTCGCCGGCTCGATCGAAGCCCAGCTGCCCGAGGACCGGCGTGAGCGGGCCGAGACCGAAATCGAGGCGCTCTCGACCGCGGTGCTCGGCGCCGCCGAGGCGCTGGCGCGCTGGTGGCTGCGGACCGAGGCGCTGAGCGCCGAGCAGGCGGCCGAGCTGCTGATCGCCACCGTCGAGCCCGGCCTCCGCGCCCGCTCCAAGGCCTCCCCCGTCTCCAAGCCCACCGGAAAAGGAACCGCTCCCGCATGAACTCGAAAACCCGCAGGGTCGCCGTCGTCGGCGGCAACCGGATCCCCTTCGCGCGCTCCGACAGCGCCTACGCCCATGCCTCCAACCAGGACATGCTCACCGCGGCGCTCGACGGCCTCGTCGACCGCTACGGGCTCGAGGGCGAGCGGCTCGGCGAGGTCGCCGGCGGCGCCGTGCTCAAGCACTCCCACGACCGCGACCTCGCCCGCGAGAGCGTGCTGAGCACGCGGCTGGCGCCGGAGACGCCCGCCTACGACGTCCAGCAGGCCTGCGGCACCGGGCTGGAGACGACGATCCTGGTCGCCAACAAGATCGCCCTCGGCCAGATCGACGCCGGCATCGCCTGCGGCGCCGACACCACCTCCGACGCGCCGATCGCCCTCAACGAGCAGCTGCGCGAGACGCTGCTGGAAGCCAACCGAAGCCGCTCGACCGGCGGCAAGCTGAAGGCGCTGACGCGGCTGCGCCCCGGCCACGTCGTCCCCCACATCCCCCGCAACGAGGAGCCGCGCACCGGCCTCTCGATGGGCGAGCACTGCGCGATCATGGCGACCGAATGGGGCATCGGCCGCACCGAGCAGGACGAGCTGACGCTGGCCAGCCACCGCAACCTCGCCGCCGCCTATGAGCGCGGCTTCTTCGACGACCTGATCACGCCCTACCTCGGGCTCGAGCGCGACGCCAACCTGCGCCCCGACTCCAGCCTCGAGAAGCTCGGCAAGCTGAAGCCGGTCTTCGGCGGCGCCGAGGGGACGATGACCGCCGCCAACTCGACGCCGCTCTCCGACGGCGCCTCGGCGGTGCTGCTCGCCTCCGAGGAGTGGGCGAAGGCGCGCGACCTGCCGATCCTCGCCTACGTCGCCGAGGCGCAGACCGCCGCGGTCGACCACGTCCACAAGGGCGAAGGGCTGCTGATGGCGCCCGCCTACGCGATGCCGACGATGCTCGACCGCGCCGGCCTCACCCTCCAGGACTTCGACTACTACGAGATCCACGAGGCCTTCGCGGCGCAGGTGCTGTGCACGCTGAAGGCCTGGGAAGACCCGAAGTTCTGCAAGGAGAAGCTGGGGCGCCAGCAGCCGCTGGGCGCAATCAATCGCGACAAGCTCAACGTCAACGGCGGCTCGCTCGCCGCCGCCCACCCCTTTGCCGCGACCGGCGGCCGCATCGTCGCCGGCCTCGCCAAGCAACTGAACGAAGACGGCGCCGGCCGCGGCGTGATCAGCATCTGCGCCGCCGGCGGCCAGGGCGTCGTCGCCATCCTCGAGGGCCCGGGAGGTGCCGAGAAGAAATGACGGATCGCTACTCACAGCTGGTCAACGCGCCGCTCGTCTCGACGATCGCCAAGCAGGTCGGCCTGCCCCAGCCGGTGGCGCTGGAGCGCTACCGGCCAGGCGCCGCGGTCATTTCCGGCCCGGTGCTGAGCGGCGGCGCCCCCGACGGCCGCCTCGGCCGCGCGCTCGCCGCCCTGCTCGACCAGATCAAGGCCGAACGCGCCGGCGGCGAGGGGCCGGCGAAGGCGCTCGTCTTCGACGCCACCGGCATCGCCGACTCGACCGAGCTGGTCGAGCTGCAGCGCTTCTTCTACCCGGCGCTGCCGCGGCTGGAGCGCTGCGGCCGCGTCGTCGTCCTCGGCACCCCGCCGGCGCAGGTAGGCGCCGCAGCGT
>JBEHWY010000125.1:0-10996 GCA_048498975.1 Actinomycetota bacterium
TTCCTTTGTTGCCATATAGGCGACAAAGGAACCACGCGATCGGAATGAAGCCGCCTCACCAATCCCGTGGTTCCTTTGTCGCGCCTGGGGCAACAAAGGAACCACGGGATCCGCACGCACCCTCCCCGGCCACGGCTCAGGACCCGGAGTCAACCGCCTGACGGTCGCTACGCTGGCCTGCATGTGCGGGCGCTTTACGGTCACCACCAAGGACACGAAGAAGATCGCCGACCGCTTCCAGGTCGAGCTCGAGAAAGCGCTGGCCCGGGGCGCCGGCAGCCCGAAGGAGAGCGTCGCCGACGGTGCGGCGGCGGACGGCGACGGTCAGAGGGAGAAAGCGCCACCGGGGCTGGGCCGGTTCAACGTCGCGCCGACGCAGGAGATCCTCGTCGTCCGCGCCTCGCCGGACCCCGAGGAGGCCGCGGCCGGCGAGCGCGAGGCGCGCCTGATGCGGTGGGGGCTGGTCCCGGTCTGGGCGAAGGACCTCAAGGTCGGCTACCGGATGATCAACGCCAAAGCCGAGAATCTCGACTCCAGCCGCGCCTACGCGCCGCTGGTCGGCAAGTTCCGCCACCGCTGCCTGATCCTCGCCGACGGCTTCTACGAGTGGATGCGGGCCGAGGACCCCAAGCAGCCCCGCCAGCCCTGGCGCTTCACCGTCGACGGCGGCGAGCCGTTCGCCTTCGCCGGCCTCTGCACGCGCAAGCAGTGGGACGACGTCGAGGACCGCGGCTACGACGACGACGGCTACCTCTACAGCTGCACGATCGTGACCACGACGCCGAACGAGGTCGTCGCCCCGGTCCACAACCGGATGCCGGCGATCCTGTCCGGCCCCGAGGCCGAGGCCGCCTGGCTGCGGCCCGACCTCAGCGCCGAGGACGCGATCGCGATGTGCGGCCCGATCGACGCCCGCCGCATGCAGAGCGCCCCGGCGAACCCGAAGCTGAACAAAGTCGGGAAAGGGATGGCGGAGGGGCCGGAGCTGCTTGCCGCGCCGGCCGGCTGAGCCTCAGCCTTCGCTTTCGTCTTCTTCCTTCGTCTCTTCGCCTGCTTCGCGTTCTTCCTGTTTTTCTTCTTCGGCTTCTTCGTCGATCGGCGGCGAGACCTTGGGGAGTGAGGCGGCGGTCCTGGTGGTTGCCTTGCCGGCGCTCGTTTCCAGCGTGCAGGCGATGGTCGCCGCCGGCTTCTTCTTGCTCTTCCAGACGCTGTAGAAGGGAAGTTCGACGTCGACTTTCGGCTTGCCGTCGGGAAGGAAGTACTTGATCCGTCCCGGCCCGCCGGCGTATTCGGGCCATTCGACCTTGACGCCTTCGATCGTCGTGAAGCGTTCCTGTGCGACGTCGGCGACTTCGAGGACCGCGAGTTCGCCGCCGTGCGAGCTGAACCCGACGAGCAGCGTGTCGGGCACGTCCTGGCCCCAGATCCCGTCTTCGGAGGAGCGGGGATAGAGCGTGCGCAAGCCGTTGCTGCTCTGGGCGATTTCGGTGTAGGGCGATTCGGGGGCCTTGGTCTCGCAGAGGATGCGGCCGCCGCCGACCGGGGAGCCCTTGCTGATCACCAGCGTCGAGGCGACGCGGAACAGCGAGTAGCCGCTGAAGTTGGTCCCCGTCGCCATGATCCGGCCTTCGGTCAGCTGCATCGTGCCGCCGCCGCCCGGGACCTCCGTCGCTTTGGAGTCGGGGAACGTCTGGGCCTGGACGAATTCGAGGTGAGGCGCGTCGCCGCTCTTGTCGGTGCTGAGCAGGGCTGCGGCGATGGTGGCGAGGAGGCCGATCGCGACGACGGCGAGCACCCCCCGCGGCATCTTGGAGTCCTGGTTGGCCTCGTTCATGCGCCCGCGACAGTATTGGAAACGGCTGACGCGCCGCCGCGGACTGCGCATCGCTGCGCCCCGGCGCGGGTTCTACCCCGCGTGAACACGTTTTTCCTCGTCGAGCAGGAAGTCGCGGCGGACCGTTGGGAGCCGCTCGGCCTGGTCGAGGGCGACACCCCGGAGGCGGTCGCCGCGCACAGCGCCGAGCTGGCGATCGCCCTGACCCCGGGCCGCTTCCGCTACCAGCCGGCGACCGGGATCGGCGCTTGGCGCTACCTCGAGTTCGACCCCGACGGCCTCCTGCTCGAATCGCTCCGCTGAGCGACGCGCCCGACAGGATTCGAACCTGTGACCTCATGCTCCGGAGGCATGCGCTCTATCCAGCTGAGCTACGGGCGCAGCCTCGACAGCTTAGCCTTGGCGCCCACTTGCCGGGGCGCGGTCGAGGTTAGCCGCGGACGGCGCGGCAATTCTCTACCGCGTAGGCTCGCCGGCTGTGGATCTCTCGGTGATATTCCTCGGCACCGGCGGTTCGGTGCCCTCGGCGCGGCGCTCGACGGCGAGCGTGCTGGTCGCGCGCGGGGGGGAGCGGCTGCTGTTCGACTGCGGCGAAGGGACGCAGCGGCAGATGCAGCGCTCGCTCGGCCTGGTCCAGGTCGACGAGATCTACCTGACGCACTTCCACGCCGACCACATCCTCGGCCTGCCGGGGCTGCTCAAGACCTATGACCTGACCGATCGCGAGAAGCCGCTCGTCGTCCACGGGCCGGCCGGCCTGGGCGAGCTGTTCCAGGTGCTGCGGCCGCTGGTCGGGCGGCTCGGGTTCCCGCTCGAGCTGGTCGAGATGCAGCCCGGCGACGCGATCCCCCACGAGGGCTACGAGGTGCAGGCCTTCGAAGCCCGGCACGGCGTGCGCGCCTGCGGCTACTCGTTGGTCGAGGCCGAGCGCCCCGGTCGCTTCGACCCCCAGGCGGCGAAGGCCGCCGGCGTCGCCGAAGGCCCCGCCTTCGCCGCGCTGCAGCGCGGGGAGGAGGTCGAGGGATCGGCGGGCACGGTCAGTCCCGACCAGGTGATGGGGCCGAGCCGGGCGGGACGCACCGTCGTCGTCACCGGCGACACCGCGCCCTCGCCGCAGACGGTCGCCGCCGCCGCCGACGCCGAGCTGCTGGTCCACGACGCCAGCTTCGCCGAGGAGGACGTCCAGCGCGCCGCCGAAACCGGCCACTCGACCGTCGGCCAGGCCGCCGCCGTCGCCGCCGAGGCGCACGTGAAGCTGCTGGCCCTGGTCCACATCTCCTCCCGCTACCACGTAGGCAACGTGCTCGAGGAGGCCGAGGAGGTGTTCCAGCCCGTCGTCGCTCCGCGCGACTTCGACCTGGTCGAGATCCCCTTCCCCGAGCGCGGCGAGCCGAAGCTGGTTCCCAACGGAGCGCGCGAGCGTGCCGAGGCGAGCTCGGACTCAGCCGGGGGCGTCGGCCGGGAGTGAGGCCGGAGTCGGGACCTCGACGCGCCGGCGGCTGAGTGCCCAGAATCCCGACGCCGAGGCGGCGCAGACGGCGGCGACCGCGCAGACCGCATACCAACCGGCGGCGTCGAAGGTGACTGCGGCGAGGACCGAGCCGATCACCATGCCGACGAAGACCGCAGCCAGATAAGCGGTGGTGACGCGGCTGCGCGCCTGCGGCCGGCGCGCGTAGATCGTCCACTGGTTGTTGATGTGGGAGCCCTGCACGGCGAGGTCGAGCAGGACGATCCCCGCCACCAGCGGCACGATCGAGTCGCGACCGAGGGCGAGCAGGCCCCAGCTGAGGACGAGGATCGCGAGAAAGGCGGTCAACGCGAGGCCGGCCCGGCCGCGGTCGGCGAGCCCGCCGGAGAGAGGCGCGACCAGCGCGCCGGCGATCCCGGCGAGGCCGAAGAGCCCGATCAAGCCCTCGCCGTAGTCGTAGGGGGGCTGGCTGAGCAGGAAGGTGAGCGCCGTCCACAGCATCGAGAAGCAGACGTAGACGAGCACCGCCAGTGCCATCCGCTGCCGCAGTACCGGCTCCGCCCGGATCAGGGTCAGGACCGAGCGCAGCGCCTGTCCGTAGCGCTGCTCGGCGGCCGGCGCCGGCGAACGCGGCAGCGCCCAGCGCAGCAGCGCGGCCAGCACCAGCAGGACCACGGCGGCGAACACGTAGACGCCCCGCCAGCCGACCAGCTCGGCGAGCAGGCCGCTGACGACGCGAGCGCCGAGCACGCCGATCAGCAGGCCGCTCATCACCGTGCCGACGACTCGGCCGCGCTCCTCGGGCCCGGCCAGCGAGGAGGAGAGGGGGACGATGATCTGCGCCACCACCGAGAGCACGCCGAGCGCGACCAGCGCTGCGGCGAGGGCCGAGAAGGCCGGCGCGGCGGCGCAACCGGCGGCGGCGAGCGCCGCGAGGGCGAGCAGGCCGGCAATCAGGCCGCGGCGCTCGACCAGGTCGCCGAGCGGGACGAGCAGCACCAGCCCGGTCAGGTAGCCGACCTGCACCAGTGCCACCAGCAGGCCCGCGGTGGCGTCGGAGACGCCGAAGGATCTGCCGATCACGTCGAGCAGCGGCTGTACGTAGTAGAGGTTTGCCGCGGCCACGCCGGTGGTCAGCGCGAACAGGGCGACAAGCCCGGGGGAGATACCGCGCTCGCCGGATTTTCGGCTTTCGCTCACTCGGTCCCACTCTAGGCAGGCGGGATCGTCGGCCTGCGCTGCTACATTGCGGGCGTCCTTTAACCCGGTCCCGTGAGGCCAGGAAGGCAGTGAAAATGAGTGAGAACGTCGTGCTGGAGCACGATGATCTGCGGCGAACCCTGCGACGGATCGCCCACGAGATCGCCGAGAAGAACCCCGAGCCCGAGGGTCTCGCGATCGTCGGCATCCACACGCGCGGCGCCGTCCTCGCCCGCCGCCTGCACGCCGTCCTCGGCGAGCTGACCGGGACAGAGCTGCCGATCGGCGACCTCGACATCTCCTTCTACCGCGACGACGTCGGCGCCAAGCAGCCCGGCAGCCAGCCCGTCGTCCACGCCTCCCACATCGACTTCGACGTCGCCGAGCGCACCGTCGTCCTCGTCGACGACGTCCTCTTCACCGGCCGCACCGTGCGGGCCGCGATCGACGCCCTCTTCGATTACGGCCGCCCGCGCCGGGTCCAGCTGGCGGTCCTCTGCGACCGCGGCCACCGCGAGCTGCCGATCCGGCCCGACTACGTCGGCAAGAACCTGCCCACCGCCCGCGGCGAGCGAGTCAACGTCAGCCTCGAGGAGACCGACGGCGTCGACCGGGTGACCATCTCCGAACCCCAGACCGTGGAGGCGCTGGCATGAACCACCTGCTTTCGATCGAGGACCTCAGCCGCGAGCAGATCGAGGCGATCCTCGATCGCGCCGAGAGCTTCGCCGAGGTCGGCCGCCGCGACATCAAGAAGGTGCCGACGCTGCGCGGCCGCACCGTCGTCACCCTCTTCTACGAGTCGAGCACGCGCACCTCGAGCTCCTTCGAGCTCGCCGCCAAGCGCCTCTCCGCCGACCTCGTCTCGGTCAAGGCCGCCGGCTCCTCGGTCGACAAGGGCGAGTCGCTGAAGGACACGATCGCCACCCTCACCGCCTACGACCCGGCGGCGATCGTGATCCGCCATCCCTACGCCGGCGCCGCGCAGATGGTCTCGCGCTGGACCTCGGCCGCGGTCGTCAACGCCGGCGACGGCAAGCACGAGCACCCGAGCCAGGCGCTGCTCGACGTCTACACCCTGCGCCGCCGCCTCGGCTCGCTCGACGGCACCCGGATCTGGATCGTCGGCGACGTCCTCCACAGCCGCGTCGCCCGCTCCAACTTGATCGCCTTCCAGCGGATGGGGGCCGAGGTCACCGTCTGCGGCCCGCCGACGCTGATCCCGCGCGGGATCGAGGAGCTCGGCTGCGAGGTGACGCACTCGCTCGACCGGCTCGGCGAGGCCGAGGTCGTCTACGCGCTGCGGATGCAGCAGGAGCGGATGAGCGAGAGCTTCGTCCCCTCGCTGCGCGAGTACGCGGCGACCTTCCAGATCGACAGCCGCCGCCTCAACCCGCGCCAGCTGCTGATGCACCCCGGCCCGGTCAACCGCGGCGTCGAGCTCTCCGGCGAGGCGATCGACTCGCCGCAGTCGCTGATCGCCGAGCAGGTCGCCGCCGGCCTGGTGGTGCGGATGGCGATCCTCTACGAGCTGCTGGCCGGCTCCGAGCGGCCGGTGCCGGCCGACGAGCCGAGTCCCGGCGGCAGCGCCCCGACGCCGATCGGGCAGCCGGCATGAGCGGCGAACTGGCAGCACTCACCGACGTCCTCGACGTCCGCGCCGGCGAGCCGGCCCACCTGGTCCTGCGCCGGGCGAGCGTCCTCGACCCGGTCGCCAGCATCGACGGCGTCCACGACGTCGTCGTCCGCGACGGCGCCGTCGCCGAGCTGGCCGCGCCCGGCGAGGCCGCGACCGACGGCGCCGAGGTGATCGACGCCGAAGGGCTGCACGCCTTCCCCGCCTTCTTCGATCCCCACGTCCACCTCCGCACCCCCGGGCACGAGCACAAAGAGGACGTCGAGACCGGCACCCGCGCCGCCGCCGCCGGCGGTTACTGCGGGGTGCTGGCGATGGCCAACACCGAGCCGCCCGTCTCCACCGCCGCCGACATCACCGCCCTGCGCGAGCAGGCCCGCGCCGGCGCCTCGGTCCCGGTCGGCTTCCTCGCCACCGTGACCAAAGGCATGCGCGGCGAGGAGCTGACCGAGATGGTCGAACTGCGCGAAGCCGGCGCCGTCGGCTTCTCCGACGACGGGCTGCCGATCCGCAGCGCCCGGGTGATGCGCCGCGCGCTGCAGTACCAGCGCCTCTGCGGCGGCAACATCGCCCTGCACGAGGAGGACCCCGAGCTCTCCGGCGACGGGGTCATGCACGAGGGCCCGGTCTCGGCCGCGGTCGGGCTCGCCGGCATCCCCTCGGTCTCGGAGTCGACGATGGTCGCCCGCGACGCCGCCCTCGCCGCCTACGAGGGGGCGCGGATCCACGTCCAGCACCTCTCCGCCGCCGAGTCGGTGGCGATCGTCCGCGCCGCCAAGGCGGCCGGCGTCCAGATCAGCGCCGAGGCGAGCCCGCACCACCTCGTCCTCACCGACGAGGAGGTGCGCACGCTCGACCCGCACCGCTTCAAGATGAACCCGCCGCTGCGCCGCGAGAGCGACCGCCAGGCGCTGATCGAGGGCCTGCGCGACGGCACGATCGAGTGCATCGCCACCGATCACGCGCCCCACCAGGCCGAGGAAAAGGAGGTCCCCTTCGAGCAGGCGGCGATGGGGGTGACCGGGCTGGAGACGGCCTTCGCCGCGCTCCACACCGAGCTGGTCCTGCCCGGCACGATCGACCTGGCGCTGCTGGTCGAGCGCCTCGGCGGCGGCGCGGCGCCGTTCGGCATCGCCCGGCCGACGCTGGCCCCCGGCGCCGAAGCCAACGTCGTCCTCTGCGATCTCGGCGCCGAGTGGACGGTGGGGGAGGACGGCTATGAGAGCCGCTCGCAGAACTCCTGGTGCGCCGATCGCACCCTGACCGGCCGGGTGCTGATGACCGTCGCCGCCGGCCAGGTCGCCTTCCGCCTGCGCACCTTCTCCCTGGGGGTGGCCCAGTGAGCGCCCGCCTCGGGGCCCGGGTCGACTTTGTCAACCCAGGGTTGACCAACTCGACACGACGGAGGGGGAGATGAGCGCTTACCTGTTGCTCGAGGATGGGACTCGGTTGGACGGGCTGGCCTGCGGCCACGAGGCCGCGGTCACCGGCGAGGTCGTCTTCAACACGGCGATGACCGGCTACCAGGAGGCTGTCACCGACCCCTCCTACGCGGGCCAGATCATCGTCTTCACCTACCCGCTGATCGGCAACTACGGCGTTTCTGCGGCGGCGATGGAGTCCGACCGCGTCCACGCCCGCGGCGTCGTCATGCGCGACGCCAAGAACGGCGAGGACGCCGCCAGCTCGGAGGGCGGCTGGCTCGACTGGCTCGGCGACTGCGGCGTGCCCGGCGTCAGCGGCGTCGATACCCGCGCCCTCGTCCGCCACATCCGCGACCGCGGCGCGATGCGCGGCGGCATCTTCCCGGCCTCGGTCCCCGAGCCCGAGGCGCGCGACGCGATCGACGCCGAGCCGCCGATGGACGGCGCCGACTTCGCCCGCCTCGTCACCCCGGCCGAAGCGGTCCGCTTCGACGGCGACGGCCCGCACGTGGTCGGCATCGACACCGGGGTCAAGCTCAGCATCGTCCGCCAGCTGCGCGAGCGCGGCTGCAAGTTGACGCTGCTGCCCTGCACGACCAGCGCCGCCGACGTCCTCGCCGAGGACCCCGACGTCGTCTTCCTCGCCAACGGCCCCGGCGACCCCGCCGCGCTCGGCTACGTCGTCGACACCGTGCGCGAGATCGTCGGTCAGAAGCCGATCTTCGGGATCTGCCTCGGCCACCAGCTGCTCTGCCGCGCGGTCGGGCTGGAGACCTACAAGCTGCCCTTCGGCCACCGCGGCACCAACCACCCGGTCAAGGACCTGGAGACGGGCCGGATCGACATCACCTCGCAGAACCACGGCTTCGCCGTCCAGGGCCCCGGCGGCGAGCCACGGATCGAGGGCGACGATCCGGTCCGCTGGGAGACCGACTTCGGCGTCGCCGAGCTCTCGCAGCTGAACCTCTACGACCGCACCGTCGAGGGCCTCGTCCTGCGCGACGTCGCCGGCGCCACGGTCCAGTACCACCCCGAGGCGGGCCCCGGCCCGCACGACGCCCGCCACCTGTTCGACCGCTTCCTCGCCCTCGCCGGCGAGCCCGCCTAGGAGGTAACCGATGCCGCGCCGTGACGACATCCACAAGATCCTCCTGATCGGCTCCGGGCCGATCGTGATCGGCCAGGCCGCCGAGTTCGACTACTCCGGCGTGCAGGCCTGCAAGGTGCTGCTCGAGGAGGGCTTCGAAGTCGTCCTCGTCAACTCCAACCCGGCGACGATCATGACCGATCCCGAGTTCGCCACCGCGACCTACATCGAGCCGCTGCTGCCGGGGCCGGTGACGAAGATCATCGAGAAGGAGCGGCCCGACGCGCTGCTGCCGACGCTCGGCGGCCAGACCGCGCTCAACCTGGCGATGACGCTGTTCGAGGACGGCACGCTGGAGCGCTACGGGGTCGAGCTGATCGGCGCCAACGCCGAGGCGATCAGCCGCGCCGAGGACCGCGAGAAGTTCCGCAAGACGATGACCGAGGCGGGGCTCAACATCCCCTGGTCGATCACGGTCGAGAGCCTCGGCGAGGTCGAGGAGGCGCTCGCCGACGGCCGCATCTCGCTGCCGGCGATCGTCCGCCCGGCGTTCACGATGGGCGGCCAGGGGGGAGGCGTCGGCACGACCGAGACCGAGCTGCGCCAGGTCGTCTCCGAGGGCCTCGCCGCCAGCCCGATCAACCAGGTCCTGGTCGAGGAGTCGGTGATCGGCTGGGGCGAGTTCGAGCTCGAGGTGATGCGCGACCGCAACGACAACGTCGTGATCATCTGTTCGATCGAGAACGTCGACCCGATGGGCGTCCACACCGGCGACTCGGTGACGGTGGCGCCGGCGCAGACGCTGACCGACCCGCTCTACCAGGACCTGCGCGACCAGGCGATCAAGGTGATCCGCGCGATCGGGGTCGAAACCGGCGGCTCAAACGTCCAGTTCGCGGTCGACCCCGAGAGCGGCAAGATCGTCGTGATCGAGATGAACCCGCGCGTCTCGCGCTCCTCGGCGCTGGCCTCGAAGGCGACCGGGTTCCCGATCGCGAAGATGGCGGCGAAGCTGGCCGTCGGCTACGCGCTGGAGGAGATCCCCAACGACATCACCCGCGCCACGCCGGCCTCCTTCGAGCCGACGATCGACTACGTCGTGACCAAGATCCCGCGCTTTGCCTTCGAGAAGTTCCCCGGCTCGGAGGGCCGCCTCTCCACCTACATGCAGAGCGTCGGCGAGGCGATGGCGATCGGCCGCACCTTCCGCGAGTCCTTCGCCAAGGCGATGCGCTCGCGCGAGCTCGACTCGCCGGCCGAACCGCCGGCGGGCGACGAGGAGCTGCTGGCGGCGATCGAGGTGCCCTGCGCCGAGCGCTTCGACCTGATCGCCGAGGCCTTCCGCCGCGGGCTCGGGGTCGAGGCGGTGCACGAGGCATGCAAGGTCGACCGCTGGTTCCTGCGCGAGCTCGAGGCGCTGGCCCGCGAGGGCGACGGCACCGAGGGTCTCGTCCGCACCTACAAGGCGGTCGACACCTGCGCCGCCGAGTTCGAGGCGGCGACGCCCTACTACTACTCCGGCCACGAGCGCGCCGGCGCCGACGGCGCCGCGCCGGCCTCCGAGGTGCGCCGCGGCGAGAACGACTCGGTCGTCATCCTCGGCGCCGGCCCGAACCGGATCGGACAGGGGATCGAGTTCGACTACTGCTGCGTGCATGCCGCGATGACCGCGCGCGAGCTCGGCCGCGACGCGGTGATGGTCAACTGCAACCCGGAGACGGTCTCCACCGACTACGACACCTCCGACCGCCTCTACTTCGAGCCGCTGACCGCCGAGGACGTGCTCGCCGTCTGCGAGCAGGAGCAGCCGGAGGGCGTGATCGTCCAGTTCGGCGGCCAGACGCCGCTGAAGCTGGCGCGGGGTCTGGAAGAGGCGGGCGTGCGCCTGCTCGGCACGCCGGTCGACGCGATCGACCTCGCCGAGGACCGCGGCCGCTTCGGCGCCCTGCTGCGCCGCCTCGGCGTCAAGCACCCGCCCTACGGGACGGCGCTCTCGGCCGAAGAGGCCGAGGTGATCGCCGCCGAGGTCGGCTTCCCGCTGCTGGTCCGGCCCTCCTACGTGCTCGGCGGCCGGGCGATGGAGATCTGTTACTCGACCGCCGACCTCGCCGCCTACCTCGAGGCCAACGTCAAGGCCGACCAGGAGCACCCGCTGCTGCTCGACCGCTTCCTCGAGAACGCGATCGAGGTCGACGTGGATGCTCTGGCCGACGGCGAGCAGGTCTACGTCGCCGGGATCATGCAGCACGTCGAGGAGGCCGGCGTCCACTCCGGCGACTCCGCCTGCGTGATCCCGCCGCTCAGCCTCGGCGAGGAGATGCTGGAGGAGATCCGGGCGACGACG
>JBEHWY010000126.1:0-10982 GCA_048498975.1 Actinomycetota bacterium
GCCGTTCCTTGACCACCGAGAAGCTGAGGCGGGCGCTGTCGCGCGGCACCTCGATCGCCGCCGTGGCGGTGACCGAGACGCTGCGGCCGGTCGCGGCGCCGGCGCCCGGGGCGGCGAGGAGCAGCGTCAGCGCCGCCAGCGCCAGCAGCATCGTCGTCGTCCTCCGTCCGAGCATGCGACGCAGCCTAGTCCAGGCCGAGGGCGGGCGCGGCTGGGTTGCGCGCCACTCTTCCTCGCTCGGCAGGCGCCCGGCCTTGCGCGCCTTCAGCACGCACTCGGTGTGGGCGTGGCGGCGGCGTGACTTGTCGCCCTCGGGCGCGAGCAGGACATGCTCGGAGAGCGCCGGCAGGTGGCGGCCACAGAGCGGGCAGCGGTAGGTCGCCGGCTTCAGGTTCTGCGCCGGCCGCAGCGACCACCAGCGGACCGGCTCGCTCATCCCCCGGCCGGGGCGGTCGGCTCCAGCGCCGGGGTGACGGTGCCGCCGCGCTGGCGCTCGGCGCGGGCGACGGTGTCGAAGAAGACGTCGTTGCGACCGCGGCGCAGCGGCCGCGGCATCGCGTGGCGGGCGCGGCGGTGGGCGGCGGCGAGCGAGCGGAAGGCGCGTTCGTGGCCGGCGCTCCACTCGATCCCGAAGATCTCCCGCACCCGCGGCGGCAGCGTGCCCTTGATCACCAGGTTCTGGGCGGCGATGTTGAGCCGCGCCGCGCTCGGCACCGGCTGGCGGAAGGCGACCAGCGGCGCCATCTCCAGCGCGTGCGGGGTCGCGTGCAGGTCGGGGGAGGCGAGGCGCTCGGCGAACCAGGCGTCGAACTCGCGCCAGCTCCCCGGCACCTCGCTGCGCGGCAGGCCGAAGAGCTCGCCGAAGCGGACGTAGTCCTGCCAGAGGCGTTCGCGCTCGCTCGCCCCCAGCGGGCGGACCATCGTCTCGTACATCGCCCGGCCCGAGTCGGCGATCACCGCCAGCGTCCACAGCATCAGCTTCGGGTCGAGCGCCGAGTAGGCGGTGCCGGCCGGGTGGGCGCCGGCCTCGGCGGGCAGCTCGCCGGCGATCCGCTGGTGCATCCGGTGCACGTTCGCCAGCGCGCGGTCGGCTTCCTCGCGGGTGCCGAGGAGGACCGTCTCCTGGATCTTCGCCGTCCGCGCCAGGCGGCCGAAGGGCCGGTCGTCGGCCTTCGTGCTCAGCATCGTGCCGGTGTAGGTGAGCGGTTCCAGCGCCCCGATCAGCAGCGCCCGCTGTCCGTAGAGGAGACCGACCGAGCGCTCGCCGTGGACGCGGCGGGCCATCGAGCGGCCGGGGGGGAAGTAGTGGGCTTCGGCGTCCATCTTGGCTGGCTGGCCAAGAGGGTAGCGCCGGGCCGCTAGCGCTGCTGCTCTTTCTTCGCCATCGCGACCAGCGCGGCGCCGCTGCCGCGCTGCTCGACCAGCCCGTGCAGCCGGTGGGCGGCGAAGACGTCGTCGAGTTCCTCGCGGGTCAGCGTCTCGCGCTCCAGCGCCAGGGCGGCGAGCGCGTCGAGGCATTCGCGGTTGGCGCCGAGCAGGGCGCGGGCGCGGCGGAAGGCTTCGCGGGCGAGCGTCGTCGCCGCCTGGTCGACGTCGCGGCGGGTCGCGTCGGCGACCGAGTAGTCCTTGATCGGCAGCGCGATCGGCGGCGCCCCGTCGTGGTCGAGGGCGACGCCCATGCCGAATTCGGCGACCATCTGGCGGCTGACGGCACCGACCCGGGCAAGGTCGTCGGCGGCGCCCGAGTAGGACTCGCCGAACACCTCTTCCTCGGCGGCGCGGCCGCCGAGCAGCGTCACCAGCTCGTCGAGCAGCTCGTCGCGCGACTTCAGGTAGGTGTCCTCGCTCGGCGAGTGGCCGACGAAGCCGAGGGCCGGGCCGCGGGGGACGATGCTGAGGATCTCCGGCGGGTCGAGCCCGAGCAGCTTGCGGCAGAGCGCGTGGCCGGCCTCGTGGTAGGCGACGATGCCGCGCTCCTTGGCGGTCAGGCTGCGCGCCTGCTGGGAGCCGACCGACTGGCGCAGCAGCGCCTCGTCGAGGTCTTCGCGGCAGATCGAGGCGCGGCCGGCGCGGCCGGCGATGATCGCCGCCTCGTTGAGCGCGTTGGCGAGCTGGGCGCCGGTCATCCCGGTCGTCTTGCGGGCGACGTCGCGGAGGTCGAGGTCGTCGGCCAGCGGCTTGCCCTTGGCGTGGCTGCGGAGGATCGCCTCGCGGCCGACCCGGTCGGGCGGGGCGACGAGGACCTGGCGGTCGAAGCGGCCGGGGCGCAGCAGCGCCTTGTCGAGCTTGTCGACGTTGTTGGAGGCGGCGATCACGATCACCGTGCCGGGGTCCTTCTCGAAGCCGTCGAGCTCGACCAGCAGCTGGTTCAGCGCCTGCTCGCGCTCGCTGCTGCCGCCGTCGCCACCGCCGCTGCGGTGGCCGCCGACGGCGTCGAGCTCGTCGATGAAGATCACCGCGCGGCCCGACTTGCGCGCCTCTTTGAAGAGGCGGCGGATGCGGGCGGCGCCGCGGCCGACGAACATCTCGACGAAGCTGGAGCCGGAGGCGGCGAAGAAGTCGACGCCGGCCTGGGCGGCGACGGCGCGGGCGAGCATCGTCTTGCCGGTGCCGGGCGGGCCGTAGAGGAGGACGCCGCGCGGCGGGCGGGCGCCGAGGGCGCCGAAGCGCTCGGGGTCGCGCAGCCACTCGGCGACGTCCATCAGCTCGTCCTTGGCGGCGTCGACGCCCTGCACCTCCTCCCAGAGCACGGGCTCGGTCTTGCTCGCCTTCACCGTCTCGGGCTTGGTCGTGCCCATCGTCGTCCGCATCAGTCGCAGGAAGACGAACAGCAGCATCGCCATGAAGAGGACGCCGAAGACCGGATACCAGTTGAAGAAGAAGGTCTGGATTTCCTTTGCCATCGTCAGAAGTGTGGAGGCTTTCGCACGGTTCCCGTATAGGACATGCGTCCAATCGTGCCTGCAAGGCTAAAGCTCGCGCAAATGCGCGACAAATCCGCACCGCATACGCGCCGCCTACCATCAGCGGCATGAGCGACCGCCCCCTCGCCAGCGCGCCGGAGCTGAAGGCGCAGATCGAGGCCGAACGGACCGGGCTGCCGTTCCTGGTCTACCGCGACGGTGCCGGCGAGCAGGTGATCGTCAGCGTCGACTCCGCCGCCGGCGCGCTCTGGGTCGGCCGCGGCGACTCGGCCGACGTGCGGCTCGGCTGGGACGGCGAGGTCTCCGCCTTGCACGCCCAGATCGAGGTCGTCCGCGAGGAGTGCGCGCTGGTCGACGACGGCCTCTCCCGCAACGGCTCCTTCGTCAACGAGGAGCGCGTCCACGGCCGCCGCCTGCTGCGCGACGGCGACACGATCCGCTTCGGCCAGACCGTCGTTCACTATCGCCGCCCGCGCGAGGGCGCCGTCGCCGAGGAAACCGCCCTGGCCAGCGAGACGCCCGCCGCCGCCTCGATCTCCCCCGCCCAGCGCCGCGTCCTCCTCGCCCTCTGCCGCCCATATAAGGACGGCGCCAACTTCGCGACGCCGGCGACCAACCAGGAGATCGGCGCCGAGCTGCACCTCAGCGTCGACGCGGTCAAGACCCACATGCGCGCCCTCTTCGAGAAGCTCGAAGTGGGCGACCTGCCGCAGAACCAGAAACGGGTGGCGCTCGCCGAGCGCGCGCTCGCCGGCGGCGTCGTGAACCAGCGCGACCTCTAGCGCGGCGCCCCGAGGGCGAGCGCGGGAGGGGTGGTGCGGTTCACCCCTGGGGTGTCTGGGAGCGGGTCCGGATCGGGGCGAGAGTGGGTGCACGGAAGTCAACGACACCGAAGACACCCCACTCGAGGAGGAACCCCAAATGACCCGCATCCATCTCATCACCAGCAGGGCCGCCCGCCGCGCCGGCATCTTCTTCGCCCTCGCCGGCCTCGCCGCGCTGCTCGTCGCGCCGGCCCAGAGCTTCGCCTCGGCCCCGGTCAAGTTTGGCTCGAAGCTGAACCCGACCGTGCAGCCCTCGAACTCGCTGCCGGGCATCACCTGCGGCGGCATGGCGACCCCCGGCTCGGCCTGCACGATGGTCCAGGAGGAAGCCTACGGTCGGCCGGGCGGCGGCGAGATCGCGCCGAAGACCGGCACGATCAAGACGATCCGGGTGATCGCCGGCGGCCCCGGCAGCTTCCGGCCCCAGGTCGCGACCGTCAAGCACTCGGCCTCGACCGTGCTCGGCGCGACCAAGGCCAAGGTCACCTACACCGGCCCGCGCCTCTCCTACACCGGCCAGACCGAGCAGAACTACGAAGACGACAGCTACGAGGTCGAGTCGTTCAAGGTCAGCATCCCGGTCAAGAAGGGGCAGCAGCTGGCGCTGCGCGGAAACATCAGCTCGATGATCCGCTGCTCCTCGGGCGGCCACAACACGCTGATCTTCTCGCCCGCCCTCGCCGCCGGCGGCCCCTTCCAGGGCGCCACCGACGCCAACGGCTGCTGGATCCTGATGGAAGCCGTGATCCGCTGACCAGCCCGCTCCATCTCTCCCGCGCTACGCACGAGGCCTCGCTCCGGCGGGGCCTCGTCACGTTCCGCGAGACCGCAGAAAGGCGCCATATAGGCGCCTTTTTGCGGTCTCGGCGCTTCTCGGCGCTATTTCTCGACTTGGGAGCCGCCGACGATTGCTTCTTCGCCCGAGTCCTGGAAGGTGATCCAGGCCTTGTTGCCGCCGTCGTAGTCGGGGGCCCAGAGGCGCAGCGTCGCCGGGCGTCCCCAGACCGTGACCCTGGTCTCGCCGGTCGCGTCGAGGCCGCGCCAGATCCGCACGAACGGGTTCTCCGCCCACTCGGCGCCGATCGTCGTCGGCTCTTTGTGGCCGGGGTGGACGACGGTCTCCGGCGCCAGCTCCATCAGCTTCATCACCGAGGCCTTGAGGTCGTCGAAGCCGGAGGCGCCGGGCGCCATCGTGCCGCCGACCGTGCCCTTGAAGAGGACGTCGGCGGTGAAGAGGTCGGTGCCGTCGACGAGGAAGGCGAGGTGGCCGGCGGCGTGGCCGGGGGTGAAGATCGCTTCGATCGCGAGGCCGCCCGCCTGCAGGACGTCGCCGTCGGCCATCGTCACGTCGACCTTCTCGTCGATCTCCTCGGCGGTCGCGGCGTGGGCGACCAGCGGCGGGTTGCCGAGCTGCTCGCGCGCCTCGGCGAGGCCGGCGACGTGGTCGCCGTGGGGGTGGGTGACGAGGATGTGGGTGATCTCGATCCCCTCGCGCTCGGCCTTCTCCAGCAGCGGCCCGAGGTCGTCGTTGCCGTCGATCAGGACGCCGGTCTTGGTCTCCGGGTCGGCGACCAGGTAGGCGTTGGACAGCCACATCGGGTTCTCGGTCCTCTCGACGATCAACTGGGGCTCCTTCGTTCGCTCGGCGGTTGCCTGAACTCTCTCAAAGCGCCGCCGCCGGTCAATTGGCTGCGGGGGTTGCGTCAGGTCGCAGCCGAGACCGCGCTGCCCTCGAGCAGGGTGGCGGCGATCAGCTGCGGATCGTCCCAGGTCGGCGTGTGGCCGACGCCGGGGAGGACGAGGAAGCGGGCGCCCGCGGGGCGGCGGTTCGGCTTCGGCGGGCCGACCAGGTGGTCGAGCTCTCCCCAGGCGATCGTCACCGGCACGTCCTCCGGGTAGCCGGTGGGGTCGAAGAGGTGGGTGCGCATCGCGCGGTTGGCGCCCTCGTAGCCGTTGGCGTCGACCCAGCCCATGATCAGCTCGCGGGCGGTCTGCGCCGGGACGCGGTCGGGGTGGCCGGCGAAGGTCCCGGTCATCCGCCGCCGCAGCGCCGGCACCTCGACCGCGGCACGGACCAGCGGCCGCAGCTTGCGCGCCCAGGCGCGCGGTTCGCGGCGGCGGGCGCCCAGCGGCTTGCGCCAGAGCCCGGCCGGCGAGAGCGCGGTGACGGAGGCGGCCATCCCCGCCCGTCCCATTTCCAGCGCCACCCAGCCGCCGAGGCTGTTGCCGGCGACGTGCGGGCGCTCGACGCCGAGCGCGGCGAGGCGCTCGCTCAGCGCCGCGCCGAGGTTGGCGGCCGTCGGCTCGACCCCGCGCGGCAGCGGCGGCGCCGTGCCGAAGCCCGGCATGTCGAGGACGACCACCCGCCGCTCGGCTTCGAGCAGCGGCACGACCGGGTCCCAGACGCTGCCCGAGGCGCCGAGCCCGTGCAGCAGCAACAGCGGCTCGCGGCCGCCGCCGGCCTCGACCGGCGCTGCGCCCTGACCGCCGATCACTGCCATCGGGGCTTGGCGAAGAGCGCCTGGACGTCGCCGATCCGCCGCTCGCGGAAGCCCGCCTCCGAGGAGCTCAGGTAGAACTCCCAGAGCCGCCGGAAGCGCTCGTCGTAGCCGCGCGGGCGCAGCCGGTCCCAGGCGGTGGAGAAGCGCTCGCGCCAGGCGGCGAGGGTCGGCGGGTAGTGGGCGGTGATGTCGTCGAGCCAGACCGGGCGCATGTCGGTGACCCGCTTCAGGCAGCCGGCGATCAGCCCCTCCGAGGGCAGGCAGCCACCGGGGAAGACGTGCGTGTTGGCGAAGCTCTTCGCCCCCTTCTCGACCTCGTAGAGCTCGTCGCGGATCGTGATCGCCTGCAGCAGCATCGCCCCATCTTCGCTGAGCAGCGCGTCGCAGCGGCGGAAGTACTCGTCGAAGTACTGCCAGCCGACCGCCTCGATCATCTCGACCGAGACGAGACGGTCGTAGCGGCCGCGCAGATCGCGGTAGTCCTCGAGCAGCACCGTCACCTGGCCCTCGAGCCCGGCCTCGCGCACGCGCCGGCACGCCAGCTCGTGCTGGGCGCGGGAGATCGTCGTCGTCGTCACCCGGCAGCCGCTGCGCTTGGCGGCGTGGATCGCCATCCCTCCCCAGCCGGTGCCGATCTCCAGCAGGTGGTTCTCGGGGCCGAGCCGCAGCCGCTCGCAGATGCGGTCGAGCTTGGCCAGCTGGGCGTCGTCGAGGCTGGCGCCGTCCTCGGGCCAGTAGGCGCAGCTGTACATCATCCGCTGGTCGAGGAAGGATTCGAAGAGGTCGTTGCCGAGGTCGTAGTGGGCGGCGATGTGGGCGCGCGAGGCGTCCCTGGTGTTGGCGGGGACGAGGCCGCGCAGCCGGTGGGCGAGCGCCCGCGGGCGGGCGACGAGGCCGCGCCAGCCCTCGAGCTCCTGCAGCTCGCGGGCGGCGATCTGGAAGAGGGCGACGAGGTCGTCGGTCTCCCAGAGCCCGTCGACGTATCCCTCGCCGAGCCCGACCGAGCCGCGCAGCGGCCCGCGCCAGGCGGCCGGGTCGTTGATCCGCACCGTCGCCCGCAGCTCGGCGTCCTCGGGCCCGAAGCTGCGTTCGCGACCGCCTTCGAGGACGTCGATGCGGCCGGCGCTGAGCCGCTCCATCACCTGGCCGACTGCAAACTGGGAGAGGCTCACGCGCGCTCCGGATGCGGGTGGTAGCGCGCCCCCTTCAGCTTCAGGCGCGCCGCCTGGGCGTAGATCTTCGCCACCACCTGCAGCGACATCGCCGGGTAGCGGACGAGCAGCCCGGCCATCAGCCGCTGGCTCAGCTCGCGGCGGCGCAGCGCCAGCGTCGCGTCGAAGGCCTTGCCCTCGCCGCCCCGCGGGCGCGACTCGATGTGGACCGAGAGGCGGGCGCCGGGCTCGGTGGCGCGGAAGGCGTAAGTCTGATCCATGCTCATCAGGGGGGAGACGTGCAGGGTCTTGTCGAGCTCGTCTGCGAGGACATTACCCCGGCGCTCGCCGCGCGCCAAGACGTAGCCGCGGCGCTCTCCCCAGGGGATGTTCTCGACCTCGGCGAGCACCGCCTCGACCCGCTCGCCGGCGGCGTCGAAGCAGTAGTAGAAGCTGACCGGATTGAACGAGTGGCCGAGGTAGCGCAGCCCGGTCAGCAGGCGGACCGGGCCGGCGGGGCGGGCGCCGGTCTCGGCCTCGACGGCGTCGCGGGCGCACTCGGCGAGCGGGCGCGCCGGGTCGCCGAGGAAGTCGGCGCGGCGGAAGCGGGCCGGCGCCCGGCGGCGGGCCGAGTAGAGCGGGAAGCGGTCGAGCAGCCCGGGCAGCTCGTCGAGGTCGAGGTAGGTGAGGAAGAAGCGGTAGCGGAAGCTGTGCTCGATCGGCGCGAAGCGGCGGTGGCGGACCCAGCCCTCGTAGACGGCGGAGGCGGGCAGGGCGCCTTGGCTCACCCCGGCACTCACGCGGCCAGCTTTCGCGACCCCGCCAGGAGCGTGTCTGAGCTGAGGGCGCCATTGGCCCCGATTAGCTCAGGCACGCCAGTGGCGGCGCGGTCGCCCTCGATCGCCTCGGCCACGCGCAGGCCGCTGAGCACCCCGTCCTCGTGGAAGCCCCAGCCCCAGTAGGCGCCGCAGTAGTGGGTGCGGCGGGCGGCGTTGCTGATCTCGGCGTGGCGGCGCTGGGCGGCGACGCCCGCGGCGGTGTAGACCGGGTGGTCGTAGGAGATGCGGCGGATCACCCGCGCCGGGTCGATCTCCTCGCTGCGGTTGAGGGTGACGAAGTAGTCGCGCTTGGTGTCCAGCTGCTGCAGGCTGTTCATCCAGTAGGTGACGGTGGAGGCGCGCGGCGGCTCGGGCGTCAGGTGGAAGTTCCAGCTCGACCAGACGGCGCGGCGGCGCGGCATCAGCGAGGGGTCGGTATGGAGGACGGCTTCGTTGGGCTGGTAGGGGATCGCGCCGAGCACCTCGCGCTCGGCCGCGCTCGGGTCGGCGAGCAGCGCCAGCGCCTGGTCGGAGTGGGTCGCGATCACGACCTGGTCGAACTCCTCGCTCGCGCAGCCGTCGGCCTGCACCCGCACCCGGTTGGCGAGCCGCCGGATCCGCCGCACCGGCGCGCCCAGCCGCACGCGGTCGCGCCACGGCGCCGTGATCGCCTCGACGTAGCTGCGCGAGCCGCCGCGCACGGTCCGCCACCTGGGGCGGTCGCGGAGGCTGTACATGCCGTGGTTGGCGAAGAACTCGGCGAGGAAGGAGGCCGGGAAGCTCCACATCTGCTCGGGGTCGGCCGACCACACGGCCGAGGCCTGGGGGACGATCAGCCGCTCGACGAACTGCCGCGAGAAGCCCTGCCGTTCGAGCCAGTGGCCGAGCGAGGGCGCGGTCCCGTTCATCCCGATCAGCGCCGGCGCCTCGCGGTTGAAGCGCCGCCAGTCGCGCAGCATGCGCAGGAAGCGGGGGTCGAAGAGGTTGGCGCGGCGGGCGAAGAGGCCGCGCGGCGTGCCTGAGTACTCGAAGCGGCCGCTGCCGTCGGCGACCGAGAAGCCCATGTGCGAGGCCTGGCTCTCGACTCCCAGCTCGGCCAGCAGCGCTTCGAAGTTCGGGTAGTTGCGGTCGTTGAAGACGATGAAGCCGGTGTCGATCCAGTGGGTCCCGTCGTCGGCCTCGACGCGCACGGTGTTGGTGTGGCCGCCGATCCGCTCGCCCGCCTCGTAGACGACCAGCTCGTGCTCGCGGTGCAGGCGGTGGGCGGCGACCAATCCCGAGATCCCCGTTCCGATAATCGCGATCCTCATCGCCCTCCCATACGGAGGGGAGCGCGGATCGGTTGCATCGCTCCGTCTGTCCTTTGTCGCCCAGAGGGCTACAAAGGACATGAGGAGTCAGCCGTAGGGCCGGTAGATCAGGTGGTAGCCGAGCAGTTGGGAGACGGTCTCGAAGTCGTAGCCGCGGGCGCGCAGGGTGTCGATGATCTGCGGCAGCGCCGCCAGCGTCTCGCTGCGCGGGCCGCCGCCGTCGTGCATGAGGATGATCGAGCCCGGCTGGGCGTGGGAGATGATCGTCGAGTAGATCGAGCCGGTGCCGGGCAGCGACCAGTCGCGCGGGTCGACGTCCCAGTTGATCGTCCGCATCCCGAGGCTGCCGGCGGTGGCGACGACGCTCGAGTTGACGGCGCCGCCGGGCGGGCGGAAGAGGCAGGGCTTGAAGTGGGTGTACTGCTGGATCCGCGAGGCGGCGCCGGCGATCTGCGAGTAGCCGGGGTATTCGACGTGGTTCATCGTGTGGTCGCCGAGCTCGTTGCCTTCGGCGAGGATCTGGCGCATCGTGTCTTCGCGCCCGGGCATCTCCTGGCCGACCTCGAAGAAGGTGCCGGGGACGCCCTTTTCGCGCAGCACTTCGAGGAAGCCGGGCGTGTATTCGCTCGGCCCGTCGTCGAAGGTGAGCGCGACGACCTTGCGGTCGCGCGGGCCGTTGGTGACGAGGCCGGGGCTGCCGCCGGTGCAGCCGACCGCGCGCACCGGGCGCAGGCGGAAGGCGAAGGCGCCCCTGGCGGGCAGCGCTTCGGCACACTCGGCGCCGGGCTCGCAGCCGCGGCTGGCGATCACCCGCCAGGCGTAGCGGCGCGGGGCGAGGCCGGCGTCTTCGGGGACCAGCGAGGCGACCAGCTTGCGCGGGCTCGGCCGCTTCACGGTCGCCCGCACCATCCCCTTGTCGACGACCTTGCCGGCGGCGTTGACCTGCTCGCGCCCGAGCCGCGTGGCAGAGCCGCCGAGGCAGAGCCGCAGCTCGCCGCCGCCCCCGGGCCGGCTCAGCGCCAGGCAGAGGTAGCGGGAGGCGGCCTGCTTGGTCACCGGCTGCGGCTGCAGCTTCGAGAGGGCGACGGGTTGGGCGGTGCGGACGGTGAAGATCAGCTTGCGCCCGGCCTGGGCGAGGTCGGCGTGGGAGAGCGAGCGCGGCGCCTGCGCGGCGGCATCGGCCCGGGCGAGGCTGCGGCCGGGGTGGCCTGGCGCTGCAGCGGTGGCCCCGGCGGGCAGCAGCGCCAGCGAGGCGGCAGCGAGCGCCAGAGCGCACGGGATCTTGCGGGAGGGTCGGATGGGAGGGGTGGAAACGGCCGGGTGCGGGAGCCTTGTCATGTTAAGCCCGCACCCCCGCCGCACCCCGCCCCCGCCAACGTGTTGCAACACAAGTGACCCCCCACCCCCAGCCAAGCCTTCCTAGGCCGACGGGCCGATTTCGGGTGATAGTCACC
>JBEHWY010000127.1:0-10795 GCA_048498975.1 Actinomycetota bacterium
GGCCCGGCAGGACTCGTCGGCGCGCGGCGGCCGGAATGTCGGCGGTGCCGATGGGGTCGCGGCCACCGATGCGGCCGCGCCGCGCGTCACGCGCACCTCGGCGCTGGGCGACCGGGGCGGGGCTTATTTGGCTCTGGGAAGCGAAGGCGCTGCGGACGAAAAATCCGCAGTCTTGTCCGTAGCGCCGGATCGGGCTGGGAGCCCCCGGTTTCGGATCGGATCAGACAGAGGGCGGCGCCGACCTACCCCGCCCTCAGCGCCGGCGAGCCGCCAGTCAAGGGCGCGACAGCGCCCGACCCCGAAGGGGTTGACGGGCGGCGAGGCGGTGCTTTGATTGCGGAAGGTCGGGGGCGTGAGGTGGTTGGGGGCACTGGCGCGAACTGCCCATGCCTCACCTACCCGCGCACCCGTTCCAGATCCTCGGTCGGCACAAGGCGGTCCTGCTCAGAAAGCTCGACGCGGACAAAGCCGCGCACATCAAATCGCTCCGGCAGGTCATTTACTGCCACCACTATCTGAAGTTGATCCGCCATCTCCTCGTGGAGCTTCAGGAGTTCCGCCCAGACGTTTTCAATTCGCTCGGCGTCGTAATCAGCACGACCAATGTTTGCCGTCATGCCGTCGATCAACAAGATGCCGGGCAGCGGAATGTTGCAAGCCGGAGCAGCAACGTGATGCGCGAGCAGGTGCGCCACGTTCACCAAGACCCGCGTTCCGGCACTGAGGCCATCAATCTTTCGACCGTTGACGATCGGCTGGTAGTCATTGCGATCAATTGCCGACCGGGGCTCGCCATCGAACCGAGGCACATCGATCCCCTCTACGAACGCCCCAAAATGCTCCTCTAGGACGCCGATATGGTCGGCAAGGCTGCTGTCGCTCGCTTCGGCCTGCTCTAGAGCAGCTTCGATCTCGTCCCTCTCCGCGGTCGCAGTCGCAAGCCGCTGCCGGATCTGATCGAGTCGCTCGAACAATCCGAGGTAGTCCCGCAAATGTCCAGCGTCAGCCGCGAGTCGGGATATCTCCGCAGCCCGCTGAGTCGCCGCCTCTGCCCGATCTGAAACGAATCCCGCAGTCGCCTCGTCCAACCTCTCGCCAACGGCTCGTCTGGTTCGAGTTTGCTCCTCGATTGCATCGTTCAGTTCTGCTGCCGCTCGCTCATGTCCGGCAACCAATCCCTCGGTCTCCCTGATCTGGGTCGCGAGTCGGGCCTGCTCCCGTACCAGGTCCTCTCGTTGCTGAACCGGTGGCTCAGGAAGGGTGCAGAGATAGCAATGGTCCTCCGCCACCCGGTCCTTCGCCACTTGGTTCCCGCAGCGTGGACAGACCAGGAAGTCAAAATCGAAGAACGCCTCGCCCGCCACTATCGAGCGCGTTAACCGAGCGGACTGAGTCTCGAGCTGATTGCGCAGCTCCGTAAGCTCCTCGGCGGCACCTTTCTCATTGGCATGGGTGACCCGAAGAAGGGCAAGCTCTGCATCGAGCCGAGCAGCTTGTTCGTGGAGCTCCTGGCTTTGACTGCTGAGCGCTGCTTCCTCGGCCTCCACGACAGACTCGGCGAGAAGCTCCTCGCGTTGGGTTTCAATCTCTGCGAGACGTTGTTCGACGGCTGCTCGATTTTCGAAGTTGGTGCCCTCAAGGAAAAGATCAGCCGCAGCCTCGCTTGCCTCCAATCGACGGATCTCCGATCCGAGTTCTCGAAGGCTCTGCTGGAGCCGGGCAACGTCCGTGTCGTAGGAGCCGTAAAGGATTCGGAAGACGACCCGGCGCTTGTAGTCGGTGGGCCAACTGGATGAGCCCAACACGTCAGTATCGATCTGCTCCTGGGTGAGCCGGCAATACCTCAGGTAGTCCGTGATGGACACCTTGACTGCCTCCGATTCATCGGGCCGGGTCGGGGCCGAAGGGACACGCAGCACCGGAAGCTCCAGCTTGTTGATGAGCCAGTCTCCGTAGCTGATTTGCCCTGACCCACCCGCAACCGCCGGCAGAGAAAGCACCTCATCATTCCCGCCGGCAATCTCTACTGAGGCAGTGGGAGTCGTGACCAAGGGTCGCCGAATTGAGAACTCCTGGTCGCCTAGAGTCAGGCGGCCCGCGAGATCAGAAACGGTTGCTTTGACCTCGGGCATTTTGCTGGGCGCGTAGCTGCCCCCCAAGAAGACCCGCATCAACTGGACAAGCGAGGACTTGCCGGTGGAGATCGGCCCAAGAACCACGTTCAACCCCGGCTCAAGCTCGACCTCCCGCGAGGTTCCAATCAGCGCCAACTTGTCGATCCTCAACCTCACAGTTTCTCTCCCCACGTTGCCTGCGAGACCTCCGGGAAGTTCTCGTAGATGAACTTCATGACGTTGGTGCCGGTCGTGGTGCTGAACGCGGCCCTCAATTTCTTGGCGTGCTGCGCGGTCAGCTCCCACGCAGGGGCCTCAGCTAGAGATGAGGCGACTTGCTGACCCACTGCCGTCGTTCGCAGGCCCGTATAGCGACCCTCCGGAACAGTCTCGATCAACCCCCGGCCGAGCAAGCTTCCCAGGAGGGCGTAGTAGGCAGGATCCCAAGGACCGTACCGATAGCGGATCATTTTCCCCTCAATGTTGTTCTCGGATTCGTCTCCCGTCTCTTTCACTTTCCGACCTTTGACCCGCAATGCTCGCCGGTAGAACTGCGGGTATCGGAGGAGAAAATCGAGCTTGGCCAGCTTCACCCGCCCCTGCAATGAAAGGTTCGCTTGGGTGAAGGCGTCGATGAGTAGGAGGAGACGTGCCTCGCTCTCCTTACTCGCTCGGAACGGGCTCGCGTCCACTTAATCAGCTCCCCAGCCGAAGTGGCATTGATCCGAAAGCTCACAGATGCGACCGAACAGGAGCATGCCATCTTGCCCCAGAAGGCCACTCGGATCTACGTCAGCTGGACTTTTCAGAAGCTGGTCGAGCAGCTCCTTAAAGACTTCGGGGCCCGGCGGAGCGGCCGTGGCAACGCCAGCCGTAGCACTCGCGACAGTGAGCGCGCGGACATCAAGATCAGCGAACTTGGCGTCCGGATCGGAGAGACCGGAACTCAGTTCATAGGCTCGCCTGCTGGCATTTGCGCGCAGGACCTTCGCCTGGTGCCGCGACTCCTCTGCCACGCCAGCAGCCAGCAGCTTTCGATCAAGCTCAGAGGCAGCGAGCTGATCAGGGTCGGTGATCTGCTGGAGGACCGCCGCGTCTCCTCCCTCTAGGGGGTGAAACATCTCGGCCACCGAGGCCGCCTCCAGACGCTTGCCGGCGATCTTGGCGGCAAGGGCCTCGTCGGCCCCATCGGGCTGCATGACACATTGGGGGAACTCGTCTTGCAGCAACTCCGCCCGCATCGCTTTCTCGACAAGCCCGATGACGTTGTCGTAAACCGCCTCAGTCGTCTCAACCGGAACAGCCGGGTTGTACCGCTGCAAGTTCCGGATGTTGGAGTCTCGAATCAGATCGCGCGGTGGAAGGGGCGCGCGGACGTAGCAACGCTTGAGCATCGCCTCCGCAAAGGACTCCTCTACCTTGAGCCGCTTCGCACACTGCTCGACCATGTCACCGTCCGGTCCGAGCCACTCCTGGACTTGCAGGCGCTCAATCGGATTGGAACTCCTCGCTCCAAGCTCTAGCCAGATCTCGTACCTGATCTCCCGGCCGTCGTCGAATCCCTGGACTGCCTGGTGGGTTCTAGCGACACTCCGCAAGGCACCCTTTTTTGCGAGAAGGTCAGCGAAGGTAAATGCGCCCAGGCCAGGGTCGCGCGTCTTGATCTGAACAAAGCGCCACTGGTCCGCCTGCTCGATCAGCAGATCCTCAATCCGCTCTGGCGTAATTGAGAGAACGGTTTGGATTAGCGCGAGATCGAGGCAGGACAGGAATGCCGCCTCCGCCTGATATCGGTAGCGCTTGGACGTATCCGACCCTGAATCGTCCGGATCGTCTATCTGGTCGATACCACTGGTACTGAGATCAGCGGCCACTTCTCCCCCTCGTCAGGCCAGCCACGGGCGGGAGCCTAACCGCGCGAAGCCCCTCTGTGCATTCAAGGCGTGAAAAGCGGCGACCCTGACAGCCGATGGCGGCGCTACGGTCGGAGGTTATGAGCTTCCGAATTCAGCTCAATCCGCAACGCGAAGGCAGGTTCCTGGGCGGCCAGGAGTCAATCGTCGCTTCTTCCGCCGAAGGCGCAATCAAGCAGCTCGGCGCACAGCCAGGAGACGCTTTGTGGGTCGAGCCCGTCGACTGCGACGTGCGTTTCGTCCACCTCGTAGCGCGGCGTCCTCGCGGGCTCTGCGCAATTCCTGCCTAGGAGTTCCAGCGGGGGCGGCGCCGTGCGCCAGTCGTGCGCCAGTGCGCCCCTGAAACCGCCGCTTTCAGCCGGAGACAACCGGAACAGCCTTGGCTCTGCGGGCCGTTTTCCGCCCTAGCAAGCGGTGCCTGGGTAGCTTGAGGGCCTTGTGGGCGATCCCCGTCCGGTCCGCTTCATTGCGCCAGATTGAGGACCGTAGAATTCGGGCCATGGCCGCATCTCCAATCAGAGCAGCCATCGAGGTAGACGCCGCGCTATTTGAGCGCGTCCGTCGGCTTGCCGACGGACGGGGTGTTGCCATGTCGCAGTTGGTGGAGGAAGTGCTTGAGCGCGAGTTGGATCAGGCGGCACCCGACGCCCAGCTACCCGCGAGTGGGGACGGTGACCGCGAGCAGCCACCGCTCACCTTGATCGGCGCATTCAGCTCGGGCCGTGGTGACCTGAGCGAACTGGCCAGCGAAGACGTCTTCGAGCCAGGGCCCCTTCGCTGACCTTGGACGGCAACGTGATCGCGGCGGCCAAGCCCACTCAGGGTGCTCGGCGTTGCTTGCGGAGCTCGTTCGACCGGACGGCGGCGATGATCGCCACTCTGCGAGCGTCGATCTCGTCTGCGGCGCCGGGCCGCTTCCGCACCTCTGCGCTTAGATCGCTGAATGTCCTGGTCTTGCCCATGCCGTCACGCTCCGTCGTTTATTGAAAACCCTATGGCACTGGCCGGGCAGGTCCCGGTGGTGGACCCGCTCCTGCGCCGATCTACGGCTTGAAGAGTACGCTCGAAACGTGACGGAGCGGCAGAGAATCCATCGCCTGCTTGACGAGCTGCCTGACTCAGAGATGGAGCCCGTGCTTGAGTTCATGGTGGCTCCGCGCGAGAAGCGGGACGCGTCAGCAACCCGTCCGCGTCCCCGCCTGGGCCTGGGGAGCTCGACCGACGACCTGAGTGCGGCCGGGACCGCCACCGGACCAGTTGCTCCGCCGACCCCGCAGACCGCCTCCTGACCCCCGCCGTGCCGCACTGGTGCCACAGTCAGACACGAATTCTGCCGGTTCCAGCCGGAGACAGCCGGACAGAATCCGCTCTAGCAAGCCAAATTTGGCTCTGCAATTGGCCCTCTGGCGCTCTCTCCTCCCTGTAGTAACCCCAGAAGCGCCCCGCCTCCCCGGCGGGGCGTTTTCTGTTGTGGAGCCAAAAGTCGGGCCTTGGGCTCCTTTTGCCAGGGAAGCCCTGACCCTCAGTGCGCCAGTTGGTGCGCCAGCGAGTCGCCGAGCAGCAGGGAGCCATTTCGCTGACCCTCGACACCGAGCCCTATTGGCGGATTTCCGCGAGCCGCGCCTGCATTTGCGGATAGCGCTTCGACAGGAAATCTTCCGGCAAGAGCGGATCAGCAAGGACCGCCTCAAAGGGGTCGACACCGTGCCGCTGGAGCACTGCCAGGAAGCAGCGATCCCGGCAGCACAACGCATAGATGCGCTCGTTCAGGTCGAGAACTGCCCGCTGCCGACGCGCCTCCTCAATTGACTGGTCATTCAGGAGGGACTTCGACCAGTGCCGCGCGATGGGCACGGAGGCCTCGAGCTGGGCGAGGCCGAGTTCATCGTCGCGGCCCAGATCGATCGTGTTGTAGACGCGGCTCTCCATACAGCGCTCCGGATGCATGACCCACAACACGGCGGGATCTGCCGAGGGCATCGGCAGCTCGACGCGTATCGCGGTTTCACGAACGTCGTCCGCGTCAAGGCCCCGTGGAGCATCGATGAAGTCCAGAGAGCGGTCGATCCCATCGGCATCGACGAAAGCGACAGTGCCGGTCATCGGCGAGGGCTCTCGCGGCGACGGAATCATCGCCTTGACCCCCAGGAGCTTTGCCGCGTGCCGCGCCGACTCCGCGGAACCCTCGAAGTCGATGTCCTTGCTCGCCACGACGTTGACCTCTCCCGCGGGCTCGGAGAGCCGGGCACTCCAGAACGCAAGCGCTTGCCCGCCCACCAAGACGACTTGGGCGGACTCGGTCAAAGGCGTGAGAAGGCCGAGAACACGCTCGACTTCCTCCGGACGAAGAGGCGGCTTGGCCTCCTGCATCCTCAGGCCAAACGGCGAGACGCGCTCAGGTCGATGCGCGCGCCGGCCGCAAACGGAGCCAGGATCTCGTTCTCGCGCTTCACGTCCCTCGTGGTTTTGAGACCCCGCCTGACAGCAGCGCTATCGGCGGCCCGGGAGGACCTTTTTGCTTGAGCGCGGGAATTCGCCAGAGATGTGTCGGTTCGAGTCTTCAACGTCAACTCCGATTCAAATGCTAGACGGCCATCCCGTTGCCGTGGCACTTCTGTTGGCGGGCGCTGGCAGGTCGAGTGCTAGAAGTCCCGACCGAGCTCGTAGGCCCGGTCGAGGTATTCGCGGCGTTTCGCGTCGTCGGCGGCGACCGCCGCGTACAGGTAGACGTGCTCGGTGCTTTTGACGCCGGCCATTTTCAGGCCCCAGTCGCAGATGACCGTGTCGAGGGCGTCGCGCCAGCCTTTGTCGTACTCCTCCTCGGTGAAGAAGGTGGGGGTGATGACCAGGGCCTTTTGCTGGGAGAGCAGGGGGATGCGGCCTTCGAGGTCGCCCTGCCAGCCCTGGGAGTCGAGGGTGTAGGCAAAGCCGTAGGCGAAGACGCGCTCGAACCAGCCCTTGAGGATGGCCGGGAAGGCCATCCAGTAGATCGGGGCGACGAAGATCAGGGCGTCGGCCTCGGCGACCAGGGCCTGTTGTGCCTTGACGTCGTCTGGGCGCCGCTCCCAGAGGGCGCGGGCGATCTCCCGTTTGTCTTTGCCGCGCAGCCAGCGCCGGGCCATGAACCGGCGGATCGGGCCTTTGGCGGCGCTGAGGACGGCCGCTTCGGGATCGGCAGCCTCGAGCACCTCCTCGGGGAGAGACTCGTGCAGGAACTGCAGCGAATCCGCCTGGCTGAAGACGGGGTCGAAGCCGCTCGCGTAGAGATCATTGACCTTGTAGGTGTGGGGGCTCTGCTCCAGGCCCCTGGTCACCTGCTCGAGGACGGCGTGGGTGAACGAGTCGGGATTCGGGTGGGCGTAGACCACCAGGACGTTCATCACTCAGCTCCGTTCGCTCCGCCTTTTCGACCGCTTCGGCCCGTCGCAAGCTAAGAGCGGCCCTGAGCCACGGCATCCGGGGTTCTCCGCACGCTCGTGCTGCGGGCGGTCGTTGCGGCTTCGCCCCCGCCAGCCGTGGGCATCGCACGGATTCACCTCAGGGCGAAGCATTCGAGGATTTCCCGATGGATCGCCAGGAGTCGCTGATCGAGCTGGCGGGGGTCGCCCGTCGCTACGACATGGGCGACGTGACCGTGACCGCGCTGGAGAAGGTCGACCTGCAGGTCGAGCGGGGCGAGTTCGTCGTCGTGCTCGGGCCGTCGGGGAGCGGCAAGACGACGCTGCTCAACATGATCGGGGCGCTGGACTCGCCGACCGAGGGGTCGATCCGGATCCTCGGCCAGGACATCACGCGCTCCTCGCGCGCCGAGCTGTTCGAGTTCCGCCGGCACACGGTCAGCTTCATCTTCCAGACCTTCAACCTCTTCCCGGCACTGACGGCGCTGGAGAACGTCGAATTCGGGGCCGACGTCAGCGGTCACCCCCACGCTCGCGAACTGGCAGCCGAGACGCTGGCGCGGGTCGGGCTCGGCGGCCGCGGCGGCCACTTCCCGCACGAGCTCTCCGGCGGCGAGCAGCAGCGGGTGGCGATCGCGCGGGCGCTGGCGACGCGCAACCCGATCCTGCTCGCCGACGAGCCAACCGGGGAGCTCGACTTCCGCACCGGGGTGCAGATCCTCGACCTGCTGCACGAGCAGACGCACACCGAGGAGACCGCCGTCCTCGTCGTCACCCACAACCGTGAGATCGCCCGCGTCGCCCACCGGGTGATCGAGCTCTCCAGCGGGCGCATCGTCGCCGATGGGCCGAACCCCGGCGGGCCGGCGGACATCTCCGACCTGCACTGGTGAGCATGGGACGGCTCAGACTCTGGCTGCGGTGGTCGCTCCGCGATCTGCGCGGCCGCTGGGCCCTGGTCCTGGCGATCGGGCTGGTGCTGGCGATCGGCACCGGCGTCTACGCCGGCCTCGGCAGCATGAAGGACTGGCGGGTCGCTTCCAACGACGCCAGCTACGAAGCGCTGCGCGCGCACGACGTCGAGATCTCCCTGACCGAGGGGACGAGCGCTCCGGCCGGGGCCCTGGCGCGCCTGGTCGGCGCCATCCCCGCCGCGGCGAGCATCGAGACGAGCGAGGAGCGCCTGCTCCTGCCGACGCAGGTGGAGGTGCCGCGGCCGGGGATGGAACCGCTGCTCACCCCCGCCGAAGTCGTCGGCTCTCCGCTGGGGCGGCAAGGGCCGGCGGTCGACGGCGTCTACGCCTCGTCCGGCCGCGCGCTGCGGGCCGGCGACGAAGGCCGCCCGGTGGCGGTGCTGGAGCGCGGCTTCGCCACCTACCACGACCTGCCCGCGCGGGGGGTGCTGCGCCTGCCCGGCGACCACCGCCTGCGCTACGTCGGCGCCGGCGGCTCGCCCGAGTACTTCATGGTCACCCGCTCCGGCGGCGGCGAATTCGGCGGCGCCGAGGCGCAGTTCGCCGTCGTCTTCACCTCGCTGCGCACCGCGCAGGGGATCGCCGGCGGCCCGCCGCGGGTGAACGACGCCGTCATGCGGCTGCGCCAGGGTGCCGCCCTCGGGCCGGTCAAGCGGCAGCTCGAGCGGGCGCTCGGCGTCGCCGGCCTCAGCGGCGAAGTGACGACCCTGCAGGAAGACACGGTCCACCGCCTCCTCTACAAGGACGCCAGCGGCGACCAGCAGATGTTCGACGTCTTCGCCTTCCTGATCCTGGCCGGCGCGGCGCTGGCCGCCTTCAACCTGGCGACGCGGATCGTCGAGGCGCAGCGGCGCGAGATCGGGGTCGGGATGGCGCTCGGGGTGCCGCCGCGGCAGCTGGCGATCCGGCCGCTGCTGCTCGGGGTGCAGATCGCGGTGGCCGGCACCGTGCTCGGGCTCGCCCTCGGCCTGGCGATGGGCGACATCTTCCGCGGCGTGCTCGAGGACCTGCTGCCGCTGCCGGCGATGCGCACCCCGTTCGAGCCCGCCATCTTCGTCCGCGCCGCCGCCGTCGGGCTGGTGCTGCCGATCGCCGCCACCGCGATCCCGGTCTGGCGCGGGCTGCGCCAGACCCCGGTGGAGGCGATCCGGGTCGGCTTCCGCTCCGCCCGCGGCAGCGGCGTCGCCGGACTCGTCAGGCGCCTGCGCCTGCCGGGGTCGAGCATCGCCCAGATGCCGCTGCGCAACGCGCTTCGCGCCCCCCGCCGCACGCTGCTGACCGTGCTCGGGATCGGCGCCGTGCTCAGCGTCCTGGTCGCCTTCATGGGGATGATCGACTCCTTCAACTCGACCGTCGACCGCAGCGAAGCCGAGGTCGCCCACGGCAATCCCGACCGCATCGTCGTCTCACTCGACGGCTTCCACAGCGAGCGCGCGGCGCGCCGAACCGTCGAACAGACCCCAGGCGTCGCCGCGGCCGAACCGCAGCTGACCCTGCCGGTGACGCTGTCGGCGCCGGGCGCCACCGCCTTCGAGGGCTCGGTCACGCTGCTCGACTTCGCCAGCCCGATCTGGTCGCCGACGATCACCGCCGGCAGCGCCCCCGCGCCCGGCCGCCCGGAAGCGCTGATCTCCGAAAAGGCGGCGTCGGACCTCGGGGTCGGCGTCGGCGAGACGATCACCGTCGCCTACCCGCGCCGCCAGGGCCGCGGCTACACGGAGGCGACCGCGCGGGTGCGGGTCAGCGGCCTGCACCCCGACCCCTTCCGCAACTTCGCGTACATGGACCCCTCGGTCGCAGCGCTGGCCGGCCTCCCCGGCGTCGCCAACCAGGTCTCGCTGACCCCCGAGCCGGGGGTGAGCGAGGACCGGATCGCGCGCTCCCTCTTCGGCGACCCCGCGGTCGCCTCGGTCGAGCGGGCGACGGCGACGACGGAGTTCGTCCGTGACCGCCTCGACGACTTCGTCGGCGTGCTGCGCCTGATCGAGGGCTTCGCCCTCGCCCTCGCCCTGCTGATCGCCTTCAACTCCTCGGCGATCGGCATCGACGAGCGCCGCCGCGAGAACGCGACGATGCTCGCCTTCGGCGTCACCAGCGGCCGCGCCGTACGCCTCGCCGTCGCCGAGAGCCTCGTAGCCGGCATCCTCGGCACCCTCGTCGGCCTCGCCGGCGGCTACCTCGTCACCAGCTGGGTCGTCAACGAGACGCTGCCCGAAACCCTGCCCGACCTCGGCCTCGTGGTCGGCATCGCGCCCGCCTCGCTGCTGACGGCGGCGGTGGTCGGCGTCGCCTCGGTCGCCCTGGCGCCGCTGCTCAGCGCCCGCCGCATCCGCCGTATGGACGTGCCCTCGACCCTGCGGGTCATGGAATAGGGCTGGGCGCCGCGGCGGGGACGA
>JBEHWY010000128.1:0-10790 GCA_048498975.1 Actinomycetota bacterium
CGGTCGGCTCTATGTGCTCCCCCGGGATCTTCGACGGCCTCCCTTCGGTCGGCCTCTCAATCTCAGGAGAACAAGAGGGAGGTTGTCCTATGAGCGCCGCGGCAAGCCGCGTCAGCCCGGCGCGGGCGCTCGCCTTCGCGGTCCTGCGCGAGACCTTCGAGGAGGGCGCCCACACCGAGCGCGCCTTCCGCGCCGGTGCCGAGCGCGCCGACCTCGACGCCCGCGACCGCGGCCAGGCCCAGCGCCTCGCCTACGGCGCCGTCCAGCGTCGCGGTAGCAGCGACGCGGCGATCGAACAGCTCGCCGGCCGCTCGACCCGCCTGCTCGACCCGCCGGTCCTCGCCGCCCTGCGCCTCGGCCTCTACGAGCTGCTCTTCGCCGACGCGACGCCCGACCACGCCGCCGTCGACCAGGCGGTCGAGCTGGTCAAGGGCGCCGGTGCCGCCCACTCCGCAGTCTTCGCCAACTCCGTCGTGCACCGCGCGGCGCGCGAGCGTGAGCGCCTGCTCGCCGTCCTCGCCGACGACTCGACGCCGGCCGCCGCCGCGGTCGCCCACTCGGCGCCGGAGTGGCTGGCGCGGCTGTGGTGGGAGGAGCTCGGGCCCGAGGCGGCGCGCTCGCTGCTCGCCGCCTGCAACGAGCCGGCGGAGGTCGCGCTGCGCGCCGACGGGGACCGCGACGCGGTGCTGGCGGCGCTGCGCGAGGCCGGGGTGGAGGCGGCGCCGGCTGCCGGCGGCTGGCCGCTGGCGGCGCCGGAGTCGATCGTGATCGAGGGCCGCGCCGGCGCCCTGCTCGGCGAGCTGGTCGCCGCCGGGCGGGCGACGCCGCAGAGCCGCGGCTCGGCCGCGGTGGTCGAGGTGCTCGACCCGCAGGAGGGTGAGCACGTTCTGGACGCCTGCGCCGGGCCGGGGATCAAGAGCGGCCAGATCGCCGCCCGTGTCGGCCTCGGCGGCAACGTGATCTCGGTCGAGATCGACCCCGATCGGGCGGCCGAAGTCGCCGCCCAGGCCTCTCGCATCGGCCTCCACAACGTCACCGTCGTCGAGGCCGACGCGACCAATCTGGGCGGCCTCGAGCCGCGCTTCGATCGCGTCCTCCTCGACCCGCCCTGCTCGGACCTCGGCACGCTCGCCTCGCGCCCGGACGCGCGCTGGCGCAAGAGCCCGAAGACGATCGCCCGTCTGGTCGAGGTGCAGGCGGCGGCGCTGCGCCAGGCGGCGGGCCTGCTGGCGCCCGGCGGCACCCTCGTCTACTCGACCTGCACGATCTCCCGCCGCGAGAACGACGATCAGGTCGCAGCGCTGCTCGCCGCCTCTGGCGGCGATGACGGTGTACCGCCGCTGGTCCTCGACGACCTCGGCGCCCTCGCCCCGCAGCTCGCCTCGCCCCACGAGCGGCGCTGCCTGCAGCTGCGCCCCGACCGCGATCGCACCACCGGATTCTTCATCGCCCGGCTGAAACGCAATGATTAGCGCGTGAGCGACTCTCGCGAACCCGGCTTCGGCCCCAGCAGCGTGCTCAACCGCGCTCCCTGCCCGAACTGCGGCGAGCCCTGGCTGCGCCCGACCCAGCTGCCCGGCCGGCTGCGCTGCGTCAACTGCCTCAGCCGCTTCGAACTCGTCTCCCAGTGCCCGAACTGCGGCGAGCACGGCACGATCGCGCGGATGAGCCAGACCGAGGACCTCCAGTGCCAAAGTTGCGGCGCCTCGATGCTGAAAGAGGCCTGACCCGTTGAGTGAGCGGATGTTCGAGCTGGTGCAGGCGCCGCGGGTGGCGCCGTCGATCCTCTCGGCCGACTTCGGCAAGCTCGGCGCGCAGATCGACGAGGTGATGGACGCCGGCGCCCGGGTGATCCACTTCGACGTGATGGACGGCCATTTCGTGCCGCCGATCACGATCGGGCCGCTGGTCCTCGCCGGCATCGCCGACCAGGTCCACGACGCCGGCGGCGCCGTCGACGTCCACCTGATGATCGAGGCGCCCGAGCGCCAGGTCGAGGAGTTCGCCAAGGCCGGCGCCGACTCGATCACCTTCCACGTCGAGGCGACGCCGCACGCACACCGCACGCTGACCGCCGTGCGCGAGCTCGGCTGCCTGGCCGGGATCGCGCTCAACCCCGGCACTCCGGCCGAGGCGGTCGCCGAGCTGCGCGACCTCGCCGACGTCGTCCTCTGCATGAGCGTCAACCCGGGCTGGGGCGGCCAGTCGTTCATCCCGACCTCGCCCGACAAGGTGGCCCGCCTCAGGCCGCTCGTCGGCGCCGCGACGATCGAGGTCGACGGCGGCATCGACACCGCCACGGCCGGCCCGATCGCCGCCGCCGGCGCCTCCCTCTTCGTCGCCGGCTCCGCCGTCTTCGGCGCCGCCGACCCGGCCCAGGCCTATCAGGACATCGCCGCCGCCGCCGGCGCGATCTAGCCGGGCCGGCCTCTCGCGATCAGCGCGCCGGTGACCTCCTGCCACCAGGCTCGCTCGGCAGCATCCACGCCTTTGCGCTCGGCCCGCTCCTCGCACCAACCCGCCAGCGCCCGGCGGCCGCCGAGGGCGATCAGGCCGGAGCCGGTCACCGCGTAGCGGCCGTCGGCGAGGGCGACCATCGCCGCCTCGCCCTCTTCGCGGCTGCGCAGCACGGCGAGGACCGGGATGCCGTCGAGCTCGCGCAGCGCCGCCAGGTCGTCGCCGGCGCGCACCGGCCGCACGGTGAAGACCTGGGAGGCGGCGCGGCGGGGGAGGGGAGGCGGCGCCGGCTGGCCGATCGGCCCCTTGGTCCAGCGCTTGGTCAGCTCCTCGACCTCGTCGCGGACCTCGCCGCGGACGAGGATGTGCAGCTCGTCGCCCTCACGCAGCTCGGTCGAGCCGCGCGGCGGGATCGCGTGGCCGTCGCGGACGATGACGTTGACCAGCGCCTCGCGCGGCAGCCCCAGTTCGCGCACGCGGTGCCCGGCCGCGGCGGCGCCCTCGGGCAGGCGGAAGGCGACGACGTCGCCGCCCATCTCGCGGATCCGCCCCGACTCCAGCAGCCGCCGCGGCAGCGCCGGCTCGTCGGTCGTCAGCCCCAGCCGCCGCGCCAGCGGCTCGAAGCTCGCCCCCTGCACCAGGGTCGAGCTGACGACGACGAAGAAGACGATCGCGAACTCTTCGTCGCCGCTGCGGATGCCGGCGACGACCGGGAAGGTGGCGAGCCAGATCGGGGTCGCGCCGCGCAGCCCGGCCCAGCCCAGCATCAGCCGCTCGCGCAGGTCGAACGGGGCCAGCGCGGTGGCGAGGAAGGCGGCGACCGGGCGGGCGACGAAGATCAGCACCGCCGAGAGCGCGATCGCCTTCGCCGCCACGTCGCCGAGTTCGCTGGGGAAGACGAGCAGGCCGAGGAGGATGAAGAGGGCGATCTGCGAGACCCAGCCGAGGCCCTCGTGGAAGGCGACCAGCGTGCGCTTGGCCGGGATCGGCGCCGAGCCGAGCGCCAGCGCCGTCAGGTAGACGGCGAGCAGGCCGGAGCCGTGGGCGACCTCGGCGAGGCCGTAGGCGAGGCCGGCGGCGGCGACGGTTGCCACCGGGTAGAGGCCGTCGGTGGGCAGGCGGACCAGGTCCAGCGCCCGCACCGCGAGCCAGCCGCAGGCGAGCCCGATCGCGATCCCCAGCCCCAGTTTCAGCGCCAGCAGGCCGGCCATGTCGGCGACGCCGTAGCCCGGCTGCTGGATCCATTCGATGAAGCCGATCACGAGCAGCAGCGCGACCGGGTCGTTCATCCCCGACTCGCCCTCCAGCGAGCGCGCCAGCCGCTTGCGCAGCGTCGAGCGCCGCAGCACGGCGAAGATCGCCGCCGAGTCGGTGGCCGCGACGGCCGCCCCGACCAGCATCCCTTCCAGCAGGCTGAGGTCGAAGATCAGCTTCGCCGCGAAGCCGGCGATCGCCGCCGTCACCAGCGTCCCGACGCTCGCCAGCGAGGCCGCCGTCCCCAGCACCGGCCGGATCTCCGACCAGCCCGAGGTGAGCCCGCCCTCGAACAGGATCAGGACCAGGGCGATCGTCCCCAGCGTCCGCGTCAGCTCGGCGTTTTCGAACTGGATGCCGCCGATCCCCTCCGAGCCGGCCAGCATCCCCAGCCCGAGGAAGAGGAGCAGCCCCGGGATCCGGATCCGCTCGGCGAGCAGGGCGCCGACGATCCCGGCGGCGAGCAGGGCACCGCCGACGAGGATCAGCTCGGCATCGTGTCCGCCCATCGGCGGACCTAATCAGACCTGCTCGTCGAGCATCGCCAGGCGCGCCTCGAGCTCCTCGCCCGAGCCCGGCTCGGGCACGTCCTCGGCTCGCTCGTGCGGCCGGCGGTAGACGTAGTACAGGAGGGCGAAGAGGACCCCGGCGGCGAGCAGGAAGCCGAACTCGACGCGGCGGAACTCGTCGCTGACCAGCGGCACGAAGTTCCAGCCGATGAACAGCGCCGCGCAGGTGATCCAGCGCGCCGCCGCCCGCCGCACCTGGCCCTGCGCGATGCAGGCCTGGTTGACGGTGACCGAGGCGAGGTAGAGCCCCATCCCCAGCGAGACCAGCAGCAGGCCCGGCCGGTCGTAGGTGAACTTGTTGGAGAAGGCGATCTGCATCAGCTTCGGGCCGGCGATCAGGACGACGACGACGACGAGGGTGGTGAAGGCGGCGATCCCCAGCAGCACCATCCGCACCGTGTGGTGGAACTGCTGCCCGGCGTCGGGCTCCTCGGAGGCGTGGAGGCTGGTCAGGTGGGGCAGGATGCTGGTCGAGACCGACTGGAACAGCTGCAGCGGCGCCCGCGCCAGCATCAGCACGTTGAAGATGAACCCCGCGGCGGCGGCGCCCTGTAGGCCGCGGATCACCAGCGGCCCGGCGTTGAGGAAGGCCTGTTCGGAAAACATGATCACGAGGACTGCTGCGGCGAATCCGCCGCCGTGGGCAAGCGAGAAGTCCTCCTGCTCCTCGCTGGGCGGCGGCTTGGGCGCTTCGGCTTCTTTCTGGGCGCGGCGGGCGAAGGCGAAGGGCACCACCAGCAGGGAGAGCGCCGGCGCTGCCGTGATCCCGATCGCGACCCACGACTGGCCGCTGAGGATCCCGATCGCGACCATCACCGCGAAGATCGTGCGGAAGCAGGATTCGGAGAGGATCAGGGCGACGAAGAGGCCGAAGCGCTGCTCGCCGGCGAGGAAGCCGCGGGCGAAGTAGCTGGCGGCGTAGAAGAGGACCGAGGTGAAGAAGACCCAGTAGAGCGCTTCGTTGCCCTCCAGCAGGGTGTCCTGGATCGGGCCGCGCAGGGCCAGCGCGACGACGGCGAAGAAGAGCGAGAGCCCGAGCTGGATCGTCGAGGCGACCCGCATCGGCTGGCCGATCGGTTCCGCCTTCACCCGCCGTTCGGAGATGTGCCGGGAGAGCAGCTGTTCGATCGGCCGGTAGAGGGTCGAGATCGTGATGAAGACCGCCGACCAGAGCACCGTGATCTGCCCGTAGTCGGGCTTGGAGAGCACGTGCGAGGCGATCAGGAAGTAGGCGTAGGTGATGACGCCGGTGAGGCCGACGCCGACGGCGAGGAAGCTCGCGGTCTTGCCGTAGTCGGCCGAGCTGGCAGGGGTCGCCGCGGCCGCCTTGCCGCCCTGCTCGCTGCTCACTCGCCGTCCTTCGGGCTCGGCTCGCGCTGGCCGGGTTCGTAGTGGGAGGGCTCGACGCCGAGCGCCAGCTCGACCCGCCGCACCCGCTCGAACACGCGCTGCGTCATCACCCGCTGGCCGGCGAGCAGGTCGCCGATCACGCCGAGGGCGAAGAGCTGGATGGCGGCGATGAAGAGCACGGCGCCGAGGATCAGCGACTGGATGTGGCCGGTCGAGTCGCCGTTGAAGATCCAGTCGATCAGGAACGGCAGCCAGGCGGCGAAGGCGAGCACCGCCATCAGTGCCGAGGCGGCGAGGAAGGCGCGCAGCGGCTCATACCGCGCCCAGATCCGCAGCAGCGCGGCGCCGTTGCGGCGCACGTAGGAGCCGGTCGAGCCGAACAGGCGCGACTCGCGGGTTTTCGGGTTGGTGCCGACCGGGACGTCGCTGACCGCGACCAGCATCTTGCCGGCCTGGACCAGGCTCTCCAGCGTGTAGGTGTAGTTGTCGACGACGAGCAGCTGCAGCGCCGCCTCGCGGTTGTAGGCGCGGAAGCCGGAGGTCGTGTCGGTCACCTCGGTCCCCGAGATCTGCCGCACGACCCAGCTGCCGAGCTTCTGTAGCCCTTTCTTGGAGCCCGAGAAATGCTCGATCGTCGCCACCTCGCGGTCGCCGACGACCATGTCGGCCTCGCCGGCGAGGATCGGGGCGACCAGCTTGGGCACGTCGGCGCCGTTGTACTGGTTGTCGGCGTCGGTGTTGACGACGACGTCGGCGCCGAGCTTCAGGCATGCATCCAGCCCCGCCTGGAAGCCGGCGGCAAGGCCCTTGTTGTTGGTCAGCCGGACGATGTGGTCGACGCCGTTCTCGCGGGCGACCTCGACCGTGCGGTCGGTCGAGCCGTCGTCGACAACGAGCAGCTCGATCGTGTCGATGCCGTCGATGGCGCGCGGCAGGTCGGCGATCGTGGCGGGGAGGGTGGCCTCCTCGTTGAGGCAGGGGATCTGGATGATCAGCTTCATAAGCGGGCGGGTCAGTCAGGCAGGGTATTGGCCGCCTCGGCGCGGCGGGTCCTGTCCCCGAGGGGGACCCCTGCGGGCGACGTTTACGTCCTCGGGGTCCCCCTCGGGGCCACCCCCCGCGAGAGGCGTACAATTTCGGGACTGATTGACTCGTCAGTCAATTTGCTCATGGACTCCCAGGTGACAAGCGTGGATCGGGCACATCTCGCGCGTGCGCTGGAGCTTGCGGAGGGCGGACGGGGGCGGGTGAGTCCGAATCCGCTCGTGGGTGCCGTCGTGGTGCGGGATGGGGAGGTTATCGGCGAGGGGTTTCATGCCGAGCTGGGCGGGCTGCATGCAGAGCGCGCTGCACTTGCCGACTGCGCCGGGAGGGGCGAGGACCCGGCGGGGGCGACTATGTACGTGACCTTGGAGCCCTGCGCGCATCAGGGACGGCAGCCGCCTTGTGTGGAGGCGATTCTGGAGGCGGGGATCGGGCGGGTCGTGATCGCCTCCGACGATCCGAGCGAGAAGGCTTCCGGGCGCGGCCCGGGGATGCTGCGCGACGGCGGCGTCGAGGTCGCCTTCGCCGCCGGCGCCGAGGCCGCCGCCGCCCGCCGCCTCAACCAGCCCTTCCGCAAACACGCCCGCACCGGCCTACCGCTGGTGACGCTGAAGCTGGCCATGTCCCTAGACGGCCAAACGAGCACCGCCCCCGGCGAGGACCCCTGGATCTCCGGCCCCCAAAGCCGCGCCCTAGTCCACCAATGGCGCACCGAATCCGACGCCATCGCCGTAGGTATAGCCACCGCCCTAGCCGACGACCCCCTGCTAACCGCCCGACCGGAGGGCGTGGAGAACCCCCGCCAACCCCTCCGCATCGTCTTCGACTCCCAAGCCCGCCTCCCGCTCGCCAGCAAGCTCCTCCAATCCCTCGACGTCTCCCCAGTCCTCGCGGTCGTCTCCCCCGAAGCGCCCCAATCCCGCACCCGAGCTCTGGAGCAGGTAGGGGCAGAGATCCTCGTAACGAGCGGCGCCACCCCCGCGGAGCGCGTCACGGCCGCTTTGACGAATTTGGGTCAGCGCGGCCTTACGTCCCTCTTCCTAGAGGGCGGCCGGACCCTAGCCGGAGCTTTCCAAACCGCAGACCTGATCGACGCTTCCAGAACCTTCATCGCTCCCGTCCTCCTGGGCGACACGAGTTCGCTCCTCGCGGGGGGGCAGGACCCGCCGCGCCGGAGCGCGCTCGAGTGCTCCTCGGAACCCATTGGCGAAGATGTCCTGGTGACCGCAACCTTCAAGGAGTGGTGACCTTGTTCACCGGCCTAATCCAAGACATAGGCACCGTCGAGTCGATCGACTCGAACGCCGACGGCGCGCGCCTGCACATCGCCACGTCCCTGGCGCCAGAAATCGCCCTCGGCGACTCAGTCGCCGTCAACGGCATCTGCCTGACGGCCACCGCCACCGACGAGACGTCGTTTGACACCGAGGCGATGAACCAGACGCTCAGGGTCACCGCCCTGGGCACCCTCGAGCCCGGCGCAGCGGTCAACCTCGAGCTGGCGATGAAGGCATCGGACCGCCTCGGCGGCCACATCGTGCAGGGCCACGTCGACGGCGTCGCCACCGTCCTCGACGCCGAGAACGACGGCTTCGCCCGCCGCCTCCGCGTCGAGCTTCCCCCCGAGCTGCTCCGCTACGCGATCGACAGGGGATCGATCACGCTCAACGGCGTCAGCCTGACGATCGCCGATTTGGGCGATTCTTGGGTTGCCGTTTCCCTTATCCCCGAGACCCTGGAGCGCACCAACCTCGGCCAGCTCGGCCGAAATGACAAAGTGAACGTCGAGAGCGACGTGGTCGCCAAGTACGTGGAGCGATTGCTGGCACCATTCGCAGGAAAGGAACGAGCTTGAGCCAGATGACCGACAAACAGGGCAAAGAGGGCGCGACCGCAACCAGCGCGTTCGCCACGATCGAGGAAGCGCTGGAGGACATCCGCCGCGGCCGCATGATCGTCGTCTGCGACGGCGAGGAGCGCGAGAACGAGGGCGACCTGGTGATGGCGGCGCAGTTCGCGACGCCGGAGGCGGTCAACTTCATGGCCAAAGAGGCGCGCGGGCTGATCTGCCTGGCGCTGACCGCGGAGCGCTGCGAGAAGCTCGGCCTGAAGCTGATGGCGGCCAAGAACGAGGCGCCGCTGCAGACCGCCTTCACGGTGACGATCGAGGCCGCGGGCGGCGTCAGCACCGGGATCTCGGCCCACGACCGCGCCCACACGATCCAGGTCGCGATCGACCCCGAGTCGGGCCCGCGCGACATCGTCGTTCCCGGCCACATGTTCCCGCTGCGCGCCAAAGACGGCGGCGTGCTGGAGCGCACCGGCCACACCGAGGCCTCGGTCGACCTCGCCCGCCTCGCCGGGGTCAGCCCGGCCGGCGTCATCTGCGAGGTGATGAACGACGACGGCACGATGGCCCGCGTCCCCGACCTGATCCCCTACTGCGAGAAGCACGGGCTGAAGATGATCACCGTCGCCGACCTGATCGCCTACCGGCGGCGGACCGAGAAGCTGGTCGAGCGCGTGGTCGACACGGCGCTGCCGACCGCGCTCGGTGACTTCACCGCGGTCGGCTACCGCTCGCTGGTCGACGACAAACACCACGTGGCGATGGTCAAGGGCGAGGTCGACGGGGCGCAGGACGTCCTCGTCCGCGTCCACAGCGAGTGCCTCACCGGCGACGTCTTCCACAGCCTGCGCTGTGACTGCGGCGAGCAGCTGGAGGCGGCGCTGTCGCAGATCGAGGCCGAGGGGAGGGGGGTTCTGCTCTACCTCTCCCAGGAGGGCCGCGGCATCGGCCTGCTCAACAAGCTGCGCGCCTACAAGCTGCAGGAGGAGGGCGCCGACACGGTCGAGGCCAACCTCAAGCTCGGCCTGCCCGCCGACCTGCGCGACTACGGGATCGGCGCCCAGATCCTGGTCGACCTCGGCCTCACCAGCATTCGCCTGCTGACCAACAACCCGAAAAAGATCGTCGGCCTCGAGGGCTACGGCCTCTCGGTCTCCGAGCAGGTGCCGATCGAGTTCACGCCCAACGCCCACAACGAGGCCTACCTGCGCGCCAAGCGCGACAAGATGGGCCACTCGCTGCACCACCAGGGCCTGGCGCTCGACGAGGAGATGATCCACGACGAGGAGGAGCGCGACGCGGAGGCCGCCAATGGCTGAAGCCGAGGGCGCGTTCCTCGAGCAGTTCAGCGACGAGGAGAAGGAGGTGCTGGCGCCGCTGCGCTTCGCCGTCTGCGTCGGCCGCTTCTACGAGGACCTCGCCAACCGCCTGCTCGACGGCGCCGACGCCGGCTTCCAGCTCGCCGGCGTGCCGGTGACGCAGGTGACCCACGTCTCGGTGCCGGGCGCCTACGAGCTGCCCTTCGCCGCCAAGCTGCATGCCGAGAGCGGCAAGTACGCCGGGGTCGCCTGCCTCGGCGTCGTCATCCGCGGCGAGACCGACCACTTCGACTTCGTCTGCGCCGAGTCGGCGCGGGGGATCCAGGACGTCCAGCTGGCCACCGGCGTGCCCTGCGCCTTCGGCGTCATCACCTGCGACAACATGGAGCAGGCGCTGGCCCGGGCCGGAGGCGACAAGCGCGACCAGGGCCGCAACGCCGCCCTCACCGTCGCCCGCATGGCGCTGCTGCAGCGCAGCCTCGCCCCCTGACGCCTGCGTCCAGACGCCTGACCGCCCCGATCCTCTACCATCCACGACCCGATGGCCAAGGTATGCCACAGCTGCGGCAAGAAGCCCGCGTTCGGACAGTCGCGAAGCCACTCGATGGTCGCGACCAAGCGCCGCTTCGATCCGAACCTGCAGAAGGTCCGGATCCAGGAGAACGGCCGCCCCCTCAGGGCCTACGTCTGCACGCGCTGCCTCAAGGCCAACAAGGTCACGAAGGCTGGCTGAACTCATCTGACGCGGCGCTATGCGCCACGTCGCTCTTCGCAAGTAGCTCTGCTACTAGCTCATCCCGCCGCGCCGCCTAGCTTGGTCAGCTGAGCCCAGCCAGCCTCCGTCCGGAGATGAATCGAGTGCTGCGTTTCCGTGCCATAGACATGGAAACGCAGCACTCGATCTGATCGACCAGCGGAAGCGCTCCGAGCGGCGGGCGGCCCGGCGCA
>JBEHWY010000129.1:0-10758 GCA_048498975.1 Actinomycetota bacterium
GCCCTCGTCCTCGACCGATCGCTCCGTGGCGACCTCTTTCTCCGCGCTGGCGGCGAAGGAGCGCAGCAGGCGTTCGTCCTCGACGCCGAAGCGCGGCCCCTCCGCCTCGCGGTCGAGCGCGAGCAGGACTCCGGAGGAGGCGCCGCGGAAGGTGAGTGGGACGAGGATCGCCGCCTCAGCCGAGACGCCGAGGCCGGCGAGCTCGGTCCCATTGCTGCCACCGTCGCCGAGGCGCTCGGCGCGCCCGCTGCGCAACACCTCGCCGGGAAGGGTGCCGGCGACCGGGATCCGAAACCCCCTCAGATCGGCCTCCAGCTCACCGGCGGTCGCCGCCATTACCAGCTCCTCGCCCTCAGCCAGCATGATCAGCAGGGCGCGGGCCTGGACGAGGGTGCGGCCGCGTTCGACGATCAGGCCGAGGATCCGGTCGACATCGGTCTCGCCGCCGACCGAGCGCGCGATGTCGGTCATTACCTTCAGCGCCTGGGCGGAGCGCTCGGCCTGGTCGCGCTTCAGTTCGACCTCGTTGCGGCGGCGGCTCAGTCCTTCGTAGAGGCGCGCGTTCTCGACCGCGATCGCGGCCCAGCCGGCCAGGGCCATGATCCGCGCCTCATCGTCCTCGTCGAACTCCGCGCCGCCGGCCTTCTCGGTCAGGTAGAGATTGCCCCAGGCCATCCCTCGGATGCGGATCGGGACGCCGAGGAAGGTGTGCATCTGCGGGTGCCGGGGGGGAAAGCCGCAGGCATTGGGGTGCGAGCCGAGCTCGACCAGCCGCACCGGCTCTGTTGCGCCGATCAGCTCGCCGAGCACCCCGCCGCCGCGGGGCAGATCGCCGATCGCGGCCCGGGTCTCGTCGTCGACGCCGAGGGTGAGGAAGCGCTCGAGCTCGTTCCCCTGCTCGGAGAGGATGCCGAGCGCCGCGTAGCGCGCCCCGCTCAGCTCGCGGGCGGCCTCGAGCAGGATTTCGATCACACCCTCGAGGTCGAGCCTTGCGACCAGCGCCCGTCCTATCTCGCTCAGCCGCGCCTGCGTGGCCACCTGGGTGCCCGTCGTCTGCACCACTCAACCGTATGCGATCCGAGGCGGCGCTCAGCCCGCGGCGCGCCCCCGCCGCGAGGTGGCGCGGATAAGGTGACCTGCGGTGTCTGATCAGCACAACCGCAACCTGATCCTCGTCACGCTGGCCTTCGCGCTCTGCTTCTCGGCCTGGGGAATGCTGGCGCCGCTGGCGCCAAAGCTGCAGGACGAACTGGGCCTCTCCAGCACCGAGACGGCGCTGATGGTCTCGATCCCCGTCGTGCTCGGCTCGCTGCTGCGGATCCCACTTGGGCTGGCCAGCGATCGCTTCGGTGGCCGCACCCTGTTCGCGGCGCTGCTGCTCTACTCGGCCGCCGCCGCGGTCCTGGTCGGCTTTGCCTCCAGCTACGCGGCGCTGCTCGGCGCCGGCTTCCTGCTCGGCGCCGCCGGGGCCTCCTTCGCGGTCGGCGTCCCCTTCGTCGCCGGCTGGTTTGACTCTGAGCGCCAGGGGTTCGCCCTTGGCGTCTACGGGATGGGCAACATCGGCACCGCGATCGCCGCCTTCTCGATCCCGGCGCTCCGCGACGCCTCCAGCCAGGCGATCGCGGGGATCGTCTTCGCCATCGTGATCGCCGCCTACGCGTTGATCTGGCTGGCGCTCGCCGCGGATGCCCCCGGCGAGCGGGTCCCCGTCCGCTACCGCGAGGTCCTGGGAGCGGGCTGGCGGCTGTGGCGCCTGGCGCTCTTTTACTTCGTCACCTTCGGCGGCTTCGTCGCGATGGCGATCTTCCTGCCGAAGCTGCTCAAGGACTGGTTTGACTACTCGCTTACCGACGCCGGCCTGCGCGCGGGCGGCTTCACGGTGGTCGCCACCGCCGCGCGACCGCTGGGGGGCTGGCTCTCGGACCGGATCGGGCCCAGCCGGGTCCTGATGGTCTCCTTCCTGGGCGTCGCGCTCGACGCCGCCGGGCTCGCCTGGCAGGCGGCGGACCCCGGGATCGTCGGGGTGACGGCCTTCTGCCTGACGATGGCCGCCTTCCTCGGCCTCGGCAGCGGCGCCGTCTTCAAGATGGTCCCGAGCGAGTTCCCCACCGCGGTCGGCGCGGCGACCGGGATCGTCGGCGCCGCCGGCGGCCTCGGCGGCTTCTTCCCACCCTTGGTGATGGGCGTCGTCAAGGACGCGACCGGCGAGTTCGTGCTCGGCTTCGCCTTCCTGGTCTGCTTCGCCCTGCTCTGCGCGGGGCTCGTCTGGCCGCTGGTAAGGGTGCGCGGAAGGGAGGTGCCGGATGGGGCCTGAGGGCCGGTTGCGCGACGGGCACGGACGGGTGATCTCAGACCTGCGGGTCTCGGTCACCGACCGCTGCAACTTCCGCTGCCAGTACTGCATGCCGGCCGAGGGGGTGCCCTGGGTCGACCATGAGGAGATCCTGCGCTTCGAGGAGATCGAGCGGCTGGTGCGGGTCTTCGTCGGGGTGGGGATCGAGGACGTGCGCCTGACCGGTGGTGAGCCGCTGGTCCGCCGCGGCTTCCCGGCGCTGGTCGGGATGCTGGCGGCGATCGAGGGGATCCGCGACCTCTCGCTGACCACCAACGGCTACCTGCTCGAGCGCCACGCCGAGGCTCTGGTCGGCGCCGGCATCGGGCGCGTCAACGTCTCGATCGACTCCCTGCAGCGCGATCGCTTCTTCCAGCTGACCAGGCGCGACGCCCTGGACCAGGTGCTGCGTGGTCTGGAGGCGGTCGCCTCCTACCCCGAGGTGCACCCGGTCAAGGTCAACGCGATCGCGATGCGCGGCTTCACCGAGGCCGAGGTCGAGCGCTTCTGCGACTTCGCCCGCTCGACCTCCTTCCAGGTTCGTTTCATCGAGTTCATGCCGCTCGACGCCGACCGCGCCTGGACGCCGGAGTCGGTGCTCGCGGGCGAGGAGCTGCGCCGGATGATCGAGGAGCTGCACCCGCTGGAAGAGCTGCCGCGCGAGCCCTCGGCCACCGCGCGGGTCTTCCGCTTCGCTGACGGGCGGGGGGAGATTGGCTTCGTCAACCCCGTCAGCGAACCGTTCTGCGCCGACTGCAATCGGGTGCGCCTCACCTCCGAGGGTAAGCTGCGCACCTGCCTCTTCTCGCTGCAGGAGATCGACCTGCGCGGGCCGCTGCGCGGGGGTGCGAGCGACGCCGAGCTCGAGGGCCTGATCCGCGACGCGGTCTGGCGCAAGGAGTTGAAGCACCGAGTAAACGAGCCCGGCTTCCGCCAGCCGGCCCGGACGATGAGCGCGATCGGGGGCTGAGTGGGCGGTGAGCGACCAGACGGAGCAAGGAGGCAGTGAGATGACGAGCAGGGAATGGGTCGAGCGGTTCGCCGAGGAGGCGGGCGTCGAGGCACCGAGCGAGGCCGAGTTCGACCACGTACTGAGGCTGGCCGCCGCGGCGGCGCATAGCTCCGAGCGCCAGGCGGCTCCGGTGGCCACCTGGCTCGCGGGCAAGACCGGCAAGCCGATCGCCGAGCTTGCCGATCTGGCCGAGCACCTGGAATCGAGCTAGCCGGCAGCTCGATCGAGGTGCGCTTCGGCGCGGGCGAGATCCGCGGTCGTGTTGACGTTGAGGCAGAGCCGAGCGGGGTCGCCGAACGCCTCCAGCTCCGCGGCGCCCAAAAGTCGCGGCGAGAGCGAGACCAGGGTGTTTGCCATCGAGCGCTCCTCGGTGAGCGCTCGCTCGAGGCCAGCTCGCAGCGAGCCGTCATAGCGGGCCGGGAAGGCGAGAACGCGGCCCTCGAGGACGGGGGCGACGAGCGGCTCGGGCTGTTCTGCGAGCCAGGCGAGGAGCTCGGCGGGCACGAAGGGCATGTCGCAGCCGACGATCACCAGCGGGCTTTCCCCAGAGAACTCGAGCGCGGTGAGCACCCCGCAAAGCGGATGGCGCGGCTCGTGGTCCTCGCGAATCACCGTGCAGCGCAGTGGCGGAAGCTCGGTGTCGGCCTTGGCGACGACGAGCGCTCGCAGCCCAGCCTCCTCGACCGCCGCCAGGGAATGGGAGATCAGCGGCCGCCCGGCAAGCTCCACCGTCGCCTTGGAGCCGCCGATGCGGCTGCCGTGCCCGCCGGCGATCACGGCGCCGATCGCCTGGGTGCCCTGACCGGCTCGCTCGCTCGCGCCGTTCACCTCTCCAGTTTGGCAGCGGCGCAGGCAGCGGGGAACGGGCCGTCTCCCGCACTCGCCTGGGGCTCGAACCGCCGGGCCACGGGCGCGCTACGGATGGCCGCACACGATGGCGCTCCTAATATCTCTCCCAGTAATCTGCCGTGGTCCAGCTAGAGGATCTATCCCCCTCCTACTTCGCTCTGGTGATGGCCACGGGCATCGTCTCGATCGGCTGCTACCTGATGGGGCTGAGGCCGGTCGCCGTCGGCCTCTTCGCGCTCAACGGCGTCGCCTATCTGGCCATCTGGGCGCTCAGCCTGCTGCGCCTGCGCTTCTACCCGCAGCGGGTGCTCGAGGACCTGACCAGCCACGAGCGTGGGCTCGGCTTCCTCACCTCGGTCGCCGCGACCGGCGTGCTCGGCGCCCAGGTGATCCTGATCGCCCACGAGTTCGCGATCGCGGTCGCCTTGCTCGCCCTCGCCGCCGTGCTTTGGCTGGCGCTCACCTACACCGTCTTCACCGCACTGACGATCAAGCGCGAGAAGCCGTCGCTGGCGCAGGGGATCAGCGGCACCTGGCTGCTGGCGGTCGTCGCCACCCAGTCGATCGCGGTGCTGACCGCGCTGCTCGCCGCCCACTGGGGCCAGCCGCTGCGCCTGCACGCCAACTTCGTCGCGCTCTCGATGTGGCTGTGGGGAGGGATGCTCTACATCTGGATCATCTCGCTGATCTTCTACCGCTACACCTTCTTTCGCTTCGAGCCCGACGACCTCGCACCGCCCTACTGGATCAACATGGGGGCGATGGCGATCTCGACCCTGGCCGGCGCGCTGCTGGTCAAGAACAGCACGGTGGGCGCGGACGCGCCGTTCCTGCACTCGCTGCGGCCCTTCCTCGAGGGCTTCACGGTCTTCTACTGGGCGACCGGCACGTGGTGGATCCCGATCATCGCGATCCTCGCCGTCTGGCGCTACGGCTACCGGCGGCTGCCCTTCGAATACGACCCGCTCTACTGGGGCGCGGTCTTCCCGCTCGGGATGTACGCGGTCGCCACCTACCGGATGGCCGAAGCGCTGAAGCTGGAGTTCCTCGACCCGCTGCCGCAGGTCTTCCTCGGGCTCGCCCTGGCGGCCTGGCTGGCGACCTTCGTCGGCCTCTTGCGACGTCTGCGGCGGACCCTCTCCGCGAGGGGAGCCGCCAGGCTCCAGCCGAGGGGGTGAGGATTTTGGGGCAACGGCAGCTGATCGAGCTCGAGCAGGCACGCGACGCGGTCCTGCGGGAGGCCGGCGCGCTCTCCTCCGGGCAGTTATCGCCGCGCGCGGCGCTTGGCATGGTGCTCGCTGAGGACCTCGCCGCCGCCGAGCCGGTGCCGGGCTTCGACGGCTCGGCGATGGACGGCTTCGCGGTGCGCTCGGGCGATACCCGGGGTGCCACGCCGGGCTCGCCGGTCGCCCTCGCCCTGAGTGGGGAGTCGCGCGCCGGCGCGCCTGCCCAGCTCGTCGTCGGCGTTGGCGAGGCGGTGCAGATTTCGACCGGGGCGGTAGTTCCGATGGGGGCCGACGCTGTGGTCCGTGTCGAGGACACCACCTCGGAGGATGGCCGCGTCCTGGTCGAAGCCGAGGTCGAGCCCGGGCGCGACGTCCGCCGCGCCGGCGAGGACATCGGGGCGGGGGAGGTGGCGATGGCGGCGGGCACCCGGATCGGCCCGGCCGAGCTCGGTGTGATCGTCTCGCTCGGTCGCGAGTCGGTCGAGTGCCACCGCCGCCCGCGGGTGCGCGTCCTCGTCAGCGGCGATGAGCTGCTCGAGCCGGGCGAGGAGATGCGGCCCGGCGGCGTGCGCAACTCCAACGCCTACACCCTCGCCGCCCTGGCCGAGTGGGCGGGGGCCGAGGTCTGCGGTGTCGAGCGCGTCGCCGACGACCCCGAGGCGACCCGAGCGGCGATCGGCGCGGCGCTCGCCGCCGACGCGGTGCTGATCAGCGGCGGCGTCTCGGTCGGCGAGCACGACCACGTCAAGGGCGCCCTCGCCGAGCTCGGGGTGGCGGAGCGCTTCTGGGGCGTGGCGCTGAAGCCCGGCAGGCCGACCTGGTTCGGGACCCACGGCGCGACGCTGGTCTTCGGCCTGCCGGGGAACCCGGTCTCGGCGATGGTGACCTTCCTGTTGCTGGCGCGCCCGGCCCTGGTCGCGATGAGCGGTGCCGAGCCGCGCCGCCTGCGCACCACCGCGAAGCTCGCAAGCGCCTACGAGAAGCCGGCCGGTCGCACCCACGCGGTGCGCTGCCGCATGGAGCTGGGCTCCGACGGCTGGAGCGTCGAGCCAACCGGCGCCCAGGGCTCCCACATCCTCACCTCGATGCTGGGAGCGGAGTGCCTGGCGCTGATTCCCGCCGAGGCCGAGGTGCTGCCTGCCGGAACGCGAGTCGAGGTCGAGCTGATCGAGCGCGGGTAGCATGGCGATGACCGTGCACGTGCGCCTCTTCGCAATCCTGCGGGAACGAGCGGGTTGCGACTCGCTCGAGATCGAGCTGGGCGAGGGGGCCACGGTCGCCGACGCGATCGAGCACCTCTCGTCCCGCGAGCCGCTGGCTGAGCTCTTCGCCCAGATGCCGTTGCTCCTCGCGGTCAATCGCACCTACGCGCAGCCGGAGACAATCCTGCGGGCCGGAGACGAGCTGGCCCTCGTGCCGCCGATCAGCGGTGGCGCCGGGCCCCATGTGCGGGTCACCGAAGAGCCGCTCTCCGTCGCCGAGTTGACCGCGGCTGTTGCCGACTCCCGAGCAGGCGCCATCGTCTCCTTCCAGGGCGTCACCCGCGAGGTCGACCGTCTCGACTACGAGGCCTACCGCGAGATGGCCGAGGAGCGGATCGCCGCGATTCTCGCCGAGTGCATCGCCCGCCACGAGCTGCTCGGCGCCGCCGCCGAGCACCGCGTCGGCCCGGTGGCGCTCGGCGAGCCGGCGGTGATCGTCGCCGTCTCCGCGGCCCACCGCGAAGAAGCGTTCGCCGGCGCGCGGGAGGCGATCGACCGGATCAAGGCCGAGGCGCCGATCTGGAAGCGCGAGATCGACGGCGAGGGCGCGCGCTGGGTCGAGGGCGCCCCGCCACCGCTCGACCCAACTCCCGTCGAGAGAGAGGCGCCATGAGTGATGAGCGCCTTACTCACCTCGGCGAGGACGGCCGGGCGCGGATGGTCGACGTCGGCGCCAAGCCCACGACCGAGCGCCGCGCCCGCGCCCGGGCGCGGCTGCGGATGTCGCCCCCGACTGCGCGTGCCGTGGCGGCGGGAGAGGGTCCGAAGGGCGAGGTGCTGGGCGTCGCGCGCTTCGCCGGCATCCAGGCAGCCAAGCAGACCGCGGCGCTGATTCCCCTGGCCCACCCACTCGGGCTCAGCTTCGTCGACGTCAGCACCTCCGTCGATGAGGAGGAGGGCCGTGTCGAGTTGATTGCCGAGGCGCGCACCATGGCCCAGACCGGGGTCGAGATGGAGGCGATGACGGCCTGCTCAGTGGCAGCCCTGACCGTCTATGACATGGTCAAGGGGCTCGAGCGCGGCGTCGAAATCGAGCAGGTGGTGCTGCTGGAGAAGAGCGGCGGTCGCTCGGACTGGCGGCTCGAGGACGAGGGGGGCTGAGCTCACCGTGCGCGCGGCGATCGTCACCGTCAGCACCTCCAAGGCCGCCGGCGAGGGCGAGGATGAGAGCGGCCCGCGCCTGGTCGAGCTGGCTCGGGCCCTCGGCGCCGAGATCGCCGGCCACGACCTAATCGCCGACGACCGGGCGAGGATCGAAGAGCGGCTTTGCCACTGGGCCGACGAGGAGGGCTGCGAGTTGGTGCTGACCACCGGGGGCACGGGCTTTGCCCCCTCCGACGTCACCCCGGAGGCGACGCTGGCGGTGCTCGAGCGCGAGGCCCCCGGTTTCGGTGAGGCGATGCGCGCCGCCTCGCGCGAGCAGACGCCGAACTGGATGCTCTCGCGCGCCGTCGCGGGGATCCGGGGCTCGACCCTGATCGTCAACTTGCCCGGCAGCCCGACCGGGGTCGAGCAGTGTTTTTCAGCTATCGCCGATTCTCTTCCACACGCGGTGGCTTTGCTGCGCGAGCGGCCGACCTCCCACGGCTGAGCGGGGTTTCGCCCGTTCCAGGCGCGGGTATTTACACACCAGTTGTGTGTAAATATGTCGAGAGGATGAACCTGAACGAACCAACCGCCCCCCGCTTGACAGAGCGCTCCACCCGCGGGCGACCCGCTCAACCGCGATCCCTGCCCTTGCCGCTCTGCTGCCAGGCCTGGGTCGCTGAGAGCGCTTACGCCTGGCAGCGCCAGCCGCCGAGGCCGCGGGCGACGAACAGAGGAGACGACTCATGCCCAGTGCCGACCGTGAGCTCGACGTCTGACCCGAGCCGCCCGCCCGCCGCCACCAGTTGATCTTCGCCACCTACGAGGACCTCGATGCCGGCGAGGGCTTCGTCCTCGTCAACGACCACAACCCCAAGCCGCTGCAGTACCAGTTCGAGGCTGAGCACGCCGGTCAGTTCACCTGGGAGTACCTCGAGCAAGGTCCGGAGGTATGGAGGGTGCGGATCGGCCGTCCGCAGGGGGCGGTGGCCTAGATGTCTCAGGGCGTCCCCGGGCTCGCCGTGCTGAGCGACGATCCCTCGCCCGAGCTGCTGCGCGACTTGCTGCATGAGGTGATCGACCCGAGCTCGGAGTCGACATCGTCGAGCTCGGCCTGCTGCGCGAGGTCACGGTGCGGGCGGGAGTGGCCCGCGTCCGCTTCACGGTGACGACTCCAGCCTGCCCGCTCTCGGGCTACATCGAGGACGAGATCTACGCCTGCCTGGCGCAGGTGCCCGGCCTGCGCCAGGTCTTGATCGCGACCGAGCTGGACCCGCCCTGGACCGCCGAGGACATGAGCGAGGCGGCGCGGGCGGCGCTCGGATGGCGGGGCTGAGCGCCCCCGCGCTGCCCGGCTCTCGCCTGCTGCGGCGGGCACCGCTGCTGGCCGCGGCGCTGGTGGCGCTGCTCGCCGGCCTCTGGGCCGGGCTGCTACGTCTCGGCTTCGACTTGCCGCCGCTGCGCCCTGCGCTCGCCGCCGAGCACGGTCCGCTCCTGGTGCTGGGCTTCCTCGGCACCCAGATCGGACTGGAGCGCGCGGTCGCGCTGGGCGCCCACGGCAAGCGACGCTGGCCCTACCTGGCGCCGAGCGCCGCAGCCGCCGGGGCGCTGTGGCTGCTCGCCGGCCTGCCGGCACGGGGCGGATGGCTCTTGCTGGCGCTCGGCGGCCTCGTGCTGGTTGCTGTCTTCCTCGTCGTCCAGCGGCTCGACCCGACCTGGCACAACGCGATCATGGGCCTGGGCGCGCTCGCCTGGCTCGCCGCGACACTCGTCTGGCTGGCGGGGGAACCGATCGTCCGGACCGTCCCTTTCCTAGCCGCCTTTCTGGTGCTGACGATCGTCGGCGAGCGGCTCGAGCTCTCGCGGATGCGCCACCCGCCGCGCGCGGTGCGAGCGGCGCTCTTGGCCGCGGTGGCCCTCTTCTGCCTCGGCGTCGCCCTCTCCCTGCCCCTCCCCACCCTCGGCATACGGCTGGCGGGCGCCGGGCTGCTGGCCCAGGCGGCCTGGCTCGCCCGCTACGACGTCGCCCGCCGCACGATCCGCATGTCCGGCCTCACCCGCTACATGGCCCTCGCTCTGCTCGCCGGCTACTTCTGGCTCGCCGTCGCCGGCGGCGTCTGGCTCTGCGAGGGGGAGCTGGCCGGCGGTGGCTTCGCCTATGACGCGATGCTCCACGCGATCTTCCTCGGCTTCGTCTTCTCGATGATCTTCGCCCACGCGGCGGTGATCGTGCCGGCGATCCTCGGCGTCGCGCTTCCCTACCGCCGCTCCTTCTACGCCCCGCTGGCCCTGCTGCACGCGAGCGTGGCGATCCGTCTGCTCGGCGACCTCGACGGCAACGTCGCCGCCTGGCGCTGGGGAGGCGTGCTCGGCGAGGTGGCGATCCTCACCTTCATCGCGCTCGCCGCCGCCTCGGCCATGCGGGCCCGGCGCCGGCGCCGCGTCCTCACCCAGCCCGCTTAGCGGCGTGGCGGCGGGTGTAGAGCTTCTCGCGCAACTCCATCGCCCCGGGATGGCCGTCGCCCGGCCAGGGGGTCAGCAGCAGGAGCAGGCGGGCGTCGCTGGTGGCGGCGACCATGTGGCGTTCGCGCGGCTCGAACTCGACCAGCAGGCCGGCCCCGCCGGCCGCACTGGCACCGGCGCCGGTTCCCACCTCAACCTCGCCTGAGAGGACGATCAGGAAGGCGCGCTCGTGCACCTCGTGCTCGTCGAGGCTCTCTCCGGTGGCGAGGTCGAGGACGATGACTCGCGCGTCTTCGCTGGAGGAGATGATCTCCGGCAGCCTCGGCTTCAGCTCCAGGCCCCTCACGTTCCAGCTCTTCACCGTCTCTCCTTTCGCTCGACTGATCCCCGGAGGTCCTGACGGGGTCTCTCCGCGGCCCCGGCGAGCCCATCGTATCCGCCCGGCAGACGATTGGCCCACTTTCGATGTGTAAAAGGGCCTCGAGCGCGCTCCGCTGTGATAGGAATGGGCATCGCCTTGTCGGATCA
>JBEHWY010000130.1:0-10626 GCA_048498975.1 Actinomycetota bacterium
GCCTTCAAGGCCCGCCGCAAGGCCTGACCCCCCGCGCCGACGGGCCGATTTCCCGGGCATATCCCGGGAAATCGGCCCGTCGGCGGCGTAGGATCGCGCGATGGGACGGCTCGCGGTGATCCTCGGCAGCAGCGCCCTGGGGCCGGGCGGGCCGCAGATCGCCGCCGCGGCGGCTGAGCACGGCGCGGCGATCGTCCAGCGACACGACGGCGACCCCTACGTCCTCCCCCACGAGATCGACCACGAGGCCAACCTGCGCGCCGTCGCCGAGCAGGGCTGCGACCGGGTGCTGGCGATCTCCTCGGTCGGCGGCCTGAAGGCGGAGCTGGCGGTCGGCACCGTCGTCTGCCCCGACGACTTCATCGCCCTGCACGCCGGGCCGTCGATCTACGCCGACGCCCGCGCGCACACGGCGCCCGGCTTCGACCAGGCATGGCGGGCCGAAGTGCTGGAAGCCTGGGAGGCCGACGGCGCCCGCGCCCGCGACGGCGGCGTCTACTGGCAGACGCGCGGGCCCCGCTTCGAGACCCCGGCCGAGATCCGGCTGATCGCGCCGCACGCCGACGTGGTCGGGATGACGGTCGCCTCCGAGTGCATCCTCGCCCGCGAGCTCGGCCTCCAGTACGCGGCGCTCTGCGTCGTCGACAACCTCGCCAACGGCCTCGCCGCGGCCGAGCTCAGCGTCAGCGAGCTGGAAGCCGACCGCGCCGTCAACGCGGCGCTGCTGCGCGAGGGCCTGGCAACCGTGCTGCCACGCCTGGGGGCGGTGGGCCGGTGAGTGCGCTGACGGTTCTCGACGCCTCGTTCGGAGGCGAGGCGGTCGGGGTGCGCTGCGCCGACGGCCTGATCGAGGCGATCGGGCCGCAGGTGGCGGCGCAGCCGGGCGACGAGACGATCGACGCCGGTGGCGCGCCGCTCGTGGCTCCCCTGGTCAACGGCCACACCCACGCGGCGATGACCCTGTTCCGCGGCTCCGGCGGCGACCTGCCGCTGCTGCCCTGGCTCGAGCAGCGGATCTGGCCGGTCGAGGCCAAGCTCGACGACGAGGACGTCTACTGGGGGACGCGGCTGGCCTGCGCGGAGATGATCCGCAGCGGCACCACCCGCTTCTGGGACATGTACTGGCGGCCGGGGGCGACGGCGCGCGCGGTCGCCGACTCCGGGCTGCGGGCGACGATCGGAGCGCCGCTGTTCGACGTCGACGGCGATACGGAGAAGCTGCGGCGCTGGGCGCACGAGAGCCTCGAGGTGCTGGAGCCGGCGGCGGCGGAGAACCCGCGGATCGGCGCCGCCCTCGCTCCGCACGCGATCTACACCGTCAGCGAAGGGTCGCTGCGCTGGATCGCCGAGCTCGGCGCCGAGCGCGGGCTGCCGATCCAGATCCACCTCTCGGAGACCGCGAAAGAGGTCGAGGACTGCATCGCCGCCCACGGCGAGCGGCCGGCCGCCTACCTCGACCGGCTGGGGATGCTGAACGAGCGGGCGCTGCTCGCCCACGGCGTCTGGCTCGACCCCGAGGAGCTGGCGCTGATCGCGGAGCGCGGCGCCACCGTCGTCGCCAACCCGGTCGCCAACATGAAGCTCGCGGTCGGCGGCGTCTTCCCCTTCCCGGCGGCGCGGGCGGCGGGCACGGCGGTCGGCCTCGGCACCGACGGCGCCGGCTCCAACGACTCGCTCGACCTGCTCGCCGACCTCAAGCTCTTCGCCCTCAGCCAGAAGCACGCCGCCGCCGACCCGACCGCGATCGACGCCGCCGAAGCCTGGGCGGTGGCCACCGGCGCCCGCGCGCCGCTGCTCGGCGCCACCCCGCTCGCCGCCGGCGAGCCCGCCGACTTCCTGCTGGCGCGCCGCGACGCGCCGGAGCTCGGCATCGGCGACTTCACCGAGGGGCTGGTCTACGCCGCCGCCGGCGCCGCCGTCGACACCACCGTCGTCGCCGGCCGGGTGCTGATGCGGGGCGGCGAGCTGCCGGAGCTGGGGGAGCTCGTCGCCCGCGCCGCCGAGCGCGCCCGCCGCCTCGGCCTATGAGCGCGATCCTCGACAAGGTCTGGGAGGGAATCGAACAGTCGCTGCTGATGGCCTACGAGGTCTGGTGGGCGCTGGTGATCGGCTTCGCGATCTCGGCCATCGTCCAGGCCTGGGTGCCGCGCCACCGGATCGAAGGGGCTCTCTCCGGCCACGGCTTCACCCCGATCGCCAAGGCAACCGGGCTCGGCGCCGCCTCTTCCTCCTGCTCCTACGCGGCGATCGCGATCGCCAAGTCGCTGTTCCAGAAGGGCGCCTCGGCGGTCACCGCGCTCGCCTTCCAGTTCGCCTCGACCAACCTGGTCTGGGAGCTGGGGCTGGTCCTCTGGGTGCTGATGGGATGGCAGTTCACGCTCGCCGAGTTCGTCGGCGGCATCGTCCTGATCGCGCTGATGGCGCTGCTGCTGCGCCGCTTCGTCTCCCCCGCGCTCGAGCAGCGGGCGCGCCGGCACGCGCAGGAGGCGCAGGCCGGGCACGTCCACGGCGAGGGCAGCGAGCAGCACCGCGACTGGCGCGAGCGGCTGACCTCGGCCGAGGCCTGGGGCGAGGTCGGCGGCAACTTCCGCGGCGACTGGGGGATGCTGTGGAAGGAGATCGGGATCGGCTTCCTGCTCGCCGGTTTCATCGGCCTGCTCGGCGACGACTTCTTCAACTTCCTCTTCGTCACCGATGCGCCGCCACTGGTGCAGACGCTCGAGAACGTGCTGGTCGGGCCGCTGATCGCGGTCCTCAGCTTCGTCTGCTCGGTCGGCAACGTGCCGCTGGCGGCGGTGCTGTGGTCGGGCGGGATCAGCTTCGCCGGCGTCGTCGCCTTCATCTTCGCCGACCTGATCGTGATCCCGATCGTGCTCGCCTACCGCAAGTACTACGGGACCGAGTTCGCGCTGCGGATCACGGCGCTGATGTTCGTCACGATCGTGCTCGCGGCGCTGATCGTCGACGGCCTCTTCGGCGTCCTCGGCCTCGTCCCGACCGGCCCCCGCCCGACCCGCACTGACGTCTTCGGCTCGGTCGAGCTCGACTACAAGCTGGTGCTGAACGTAGTCGCGGCGGCGATCTTCGCCGCGCTCTGGTGGCTCGGCCGCGGCAGCTCGATGGGCGGGCACTGCGAGCATCACGGCGGCCACGAGCACGATGCCGCGCACCAGATGAGTTAGTCGAACCGATTGCGGGTATAGGGTCGAACCGTGTCGACGGGAGACGCCGCGACCCAGACCCAGTCCCAGTCCGGGGCGTCTTCGGTCAGCTTCCAGGGAGCGACCAAGCGCTACCCGGGCGCCGACAAAGACGCCGTCGACAACCTCAGCCTCGAGGTCGCGGCGGGTGAGATCTGCGTCTTCGTCGGGCCCTCCGGCTGCGGCAAGACGACGGCGATGCGGATGGTCAACCGCACCGTCGAGATGACCTCGGGCGACATCCTCGTCGGCGGCGAGTCGGTGCGCTCGCGCGAGCCGGCGCGGCTGCGGCGCGAGATCGGCTACGTGATCCAGGAGGTCGGCCTCTTCCCCCACCGCACGATCGCCCAGAACATCGGCGCGGTGCCGCAGCTGCTGGGCTGGGACAAGCAGCGCACCCGCGAGCGCACCGCCGAGCTGCTGACCCTGATCGGGCTCGACACCGAGCTCGGCGACCGCTACCCGGCGCAGCTCTCCGGCGGCCAGCAGCAGCGGGTCGGGGTGGCGCGGGCACTGGCGGCCGACCCGCTGGTGATGCTGATGGACGAGCCCTTCGGCGCGATCGACCCGATCAACCGCGAGCGCCTGCAGAACGAGTTCCTGCGGCTGCAGGCCGAGATCCGCAAGACGGTCCTCTTCGTCACCCACGACATCGACGAGGCGATCAAGATGGGCGACCGGATCGCGATCCTGCGCGAGGGCGGGCACGTCGCCCAGTACGCGACGCCGGCCGAGATCCTGATGGACCCCGCCGACGAGTTCGTCGAGGACTTCGTCGGCGCCGACCGGGCGCTGAAGCGGCTGGCGCTGATGCGGGTCGGCGACATCAACCTCTGGCGGGCGCCGCTGGCGCGGGCCGGGCAGCCGACCGCCGAGGTGCGGGCCGAGCTCGACGCTCCCGACGTCGAAGTCCCCTACGCGCTGCTGGTGGACAGCGAGGACCGCCCGCGCGGCTGGCTCTCCCAGCGCGACCTCGCCGGCGCCGCCGTGCCCGAGCAGCCCGACGTGCCGCTCGGCCCGCTGCTCGACCGCGACGACGTGATGCGCGACGCCCTCGCCGACCTGCTCCAGGGCGAGTCGCAGTACGCGGCGGTGACCGACCATCGCGGCCGCGTCACCGGCATCCTCTCGGTCGAGATCATCTCCGAGTTCCTCTCCTCGCCGGAGGCGAAAACCGACGAACACAGCGCCGCGGAGCGGCCGCATGAGTAGCTTCGCACTGCCGCTGGCGGCGGCGGGGGAAGTCGGCGAAGGGTTCTTCCGCGAACGGACCGGGCAGCTCTGTCAGCAGAAGCCCAGCCATCTCTTCTGCTGGGACTGGGCACGGGAAAACATCGGCCGCTACGGGACGCCGACGCTGCAGCACCTCGAAATGGTCGTCATCTCCTTGCTGCTCGGCTTCACCGTCGCCTTCGTCCTCGCCCTGCTCGCACACCGGCAGCGCTGGCTGAAGCTGCCGCTGCTGCTGGCGACGGGTGTCCTCTTCACGATTCCCAGCCTCGCCGCCTTCTTCCTGCTGCTGCCGATCACCGGGCTCGGCCGGACGACGGCGATCATCGTCCTCGCCGTCTACACGCTGCAGATCATCTACCGAAACATGATCCTCGGCCTGGAGAACGTGCCGCCTTCGGTGATCGACGCCGCCCGCGGGATGGGCCTGACCGACCGCCAGATCCTCTGGCGGGTCGAGCTGCCGCTGGCCACGCCGGAGATCATCGCCGGCCTCCGCGTCGCCACCGTCAGCACGATCGCGATCGCGACCCTCGCGGTCTTCATCAGCGCCGGCGGGCTCGGCTCCCAGATACTCGGCAGCGCCAACCTGACCTTCCCGACCACGATCATCATCGCCGGGACGATCGTCGTCCTGATGGCGCTCGCCTTCGACGTGGTCCTGCTGACGATTCAGCGCCTGATCACGCCCTGGCGCCGAGCGGGGGCGATCTGAGGTGGCGTCGCTCGCCCTCCCGCTCGCCTCGTTCGGCGGCGCGATCGAATTCATCTTCACGCCCCAGCCCTCGAACGTCACCGGAGGGAAGTTGGTCGGCGGCTTCTCGCAGTCGATGGAATTGCTGCTCACCCAGATCGAAGTGACGCTGATCGCGCTGCTGATCGCACTGCTGATCGGGCTGCCGCTGGGGCTCTACCTCGGGCACCGGGGCCGGGGCGAACAGCTCGCGGTCGGCCTCGCCAACGCCGGCCGGGCGATCCCCGAGCTGGCGGTGATCGCCCTGGTCGCGACGCTGATCGGGGTCGGCCTGCTCACCGTCGCCCCGGCGCTGGCGATCCTCGGCATCCCGCCGATCCTCACCAACGCCTACGTCGGCGTCCGCCAGGTCAACCCGGCCACGGTGAGCGCAGCCCGCGGCATCGGCATGACCGAGCTGGAGGTGATCCGCCGGGTCGAGCTGCCGCTGGCGATCCCGACGATCATGGGCGGCATCCGCGGCGCCGCGATCGTGATCGTCGCCACCGCGACGATTGCGCCGCTGGCCGGCGTCGTCACCCTCGGCGACTACATCATTAACGAAAGCATCTACGGCTCCGACGGCGTTCTCGCCGGTGCGATTCTCGTCGCGTTGCTGGCGCTGACGCTCGAATTCGCGCTCGCCGGAGTGCAACGTCTGCTCACTTCGAAAGGGTTGAAGCTGCAGAAAACGTGACCCGGCTCCAAACACACAGCAAGGAGGCAGCAAAGTGAGGACCGACAAGACGAGGGTGAGGGTGGCGCTGGCAGCACTGCTGGCGCTGGCTCTGACGCTCGGCGCCGTGGCCTGCGGCGGGGGCAGCGACAGCTCCGGCTCCGAAGCCACCGGCGCCGAAAGCGAAGAAGGGAGCGGCAGCTCGATCGTCTCCAACCCGGAAAACGGGAAAGTGTCGCTGACGATCGGCTCCAAGAACTTCCCCGAACAGGAAATCCTCGGCGAAATCTACGCCCAGGCCCTGTCCGCGGCGGGGTACAAGGTGAAGAGCGCGCTCAACCTCGGCTCCGAAACCGTCGCGCTGAAGGCGGTGAAGACCGGTCAGATCTCCGGCTACCCCGAGTACGCCTCGACGGCCCTGACCTCGTTCTTCGGCCTCGAACCCGAAGAAGTGCCGTCTGACGCCACCGAAGCGTGGGAAAAGGCGAACGAAGAATTCGAAAAAGAAGGGCTGGTCGCCTTCGAACCAACCCCGTTCGCCAGCGCCAACGCGGTCGGGACGCTGAAGACGACGGCGGAAAAGTACGGCCTGAAAGACATCTCCGACCTCGAAGGGGTCTCCGAAAAACTGAGCCTCTACGGGTCACCCGAGTGCCGCGAGCGGATCGACTGCCTCGCCGGGCTCGAAGAACTGTACGGGCTGAAGTTCAAGTCGTTCACTCCGGTCGACATCAGCCTCCGTTACAAGGTGCTGGAAAACGGACAGGCGGACCTCTCGATCCTGTTCACGACCGATCCGCAGCTCTCGGCCGAAAGCGAAAAGTTCGTGATCCTCGAAGACGACGAGCACGTCTTCCCGGCCGGCAACGTCATCTTCGTCAGCAAGAAGTCGACGGTCGAAGAAGCCGGCCCTGACTACGAAAAGACGATCCTCCAGGTCCAGGAAGGCCTGACCCTGGAAGTGATGCAGGAGCTCGACGCCCGCGTCGAACTCGAAAAGGAAACCCCCAAAGCCGCAGCCGCCGCCTACCTCGAATCGGCCGGCTACGTCGAATAACCACCCGCCGACGGGCCGATTTCGGGCGATTATCACCCGAAATCGTCCCGTCGGCCCCTCAGGTCGCCAGGGCTCGTTCGGCGGTAGTGGGGTCGGGGGGCTTGCGGCGGCTCATGTGCCGGAAGGCGGCGCGGGCGGCCCAGGCGGCGGAGAGGCCGGAGACGCCGGCGAGGACGAGGGCGACGCGCGGGTCATACGTTTCCGCCAGCCAGCCGGCGAGCGGGCCGCCGAGCGGGGTCGAGCCGAGGAAGACGACCGAGTAGAGCGCCATCACCCGGCCGCGCATCTCATGCGAGACGGCGAGCTGCAGGGTCGAGTTGACCGCGGCGGCGAAGGTGACCGAGGCGGCGCCGAGCGCGATCAGGGCGGGGATCTCCAGCACCAGCGCCGGCATCGCCGCCGCCAGCAGGGCGCCGAGGCCGAAGGCGAGCGCGGCGCCGGCGATCAGCCGCGGCCCAGTGCGCCCGCGCGAGCCGTTGACCAGGGCGCCGGCGATCGAGCCGACCCCCATCGCCGAGACCAGCACCGCGTAGGCGCCGGCCCCGCCGCCGAAGCTGAACTTGGCCAGCAGCGGCAGGATCACCTGGAAGTTGAAGCCGAGCGTGCCGACCAGCGCCATCAGCCCCAGCGGCACCGCCAGCTCCGGGTTGCGCAGGACGTAGCGCAGGCCGGCGCGGATCGCGCCCTTGCCCTGTGGCACCCGCGGCGCCGTGTGCAGCCGCGCCGGGTCCATCCGCCAGAGAGCGAGGATCATCGCCGCGAAGGTCAGCGCGTTGACCGCGAAGCAGGGGACGACGCCGAAGGCGGCGATCGTGATTCCGGCCAGCGCCGGGCCGACGATCCGCGCCGACTGGACGATGACGCTGTTGAGGCTGACCGCGTTGACGACGCGGTCGGGCCCGACCATCTCGAAGACGAAGCTCTGCCGGGTCGGGTTGTCGACGGCGTTGACCGTGCCCATCGCGAAGACGGCGAGGAAGACCATCCAGGGGGCGACGACGCCGGTGGCGGTGACGGCAAAGAGGAAGACGGCGGGGATCGCCATCAGCAGCTGGGTCACCATCAGCAGCTGCCGCTTCGGGAAACGGTCGGCGAGCAGGCCGCCCCAGGCGCCGATCAGCAGCATCGGCAGGAACTGCAGCGCGGTGGTCAGGCCGACGGCGATGCCGCTGTCGGTGAGGGTGAGGATCAGCCACAGCGCGGCGACGGTCTGCATCCAGGTCCCCGAGAGGGAGATGACCTGGCCGGCGAAATAGCGGCGGTAGTTGGCGACTTCGAGCGAGTTGAAGGAGCGGCGCAGGTGGTACCTCAACCCTGCTCGCCCTCCCGCATCCGGTCGAGGATCTCGGCGGCGCGCTCCAGCGTCGCGATCTCCTCCCCGGTCAGCTCGCGCATGCGCCGCGCCAGGTAGGCGTTCTTGCGGCCGCGCAGCCGCCGCAGCCGCTCGCGGCCGGCGGCGTTGATCGCTACCAGGGAGCTGCGGCCGTCGGCGGGGTCGGGGGTGCGCTCGATCAGCCCCTCCCGCTCCAGCCAGCCCAGGGTCCGCGTCATCGTCGGGCGCTGCACGCTCTCGATCTGCGCCGCCTCGCTCGGGGTCAGCGGGCCGAAGCGCTCGATCGTCGCCAGCGTCGCGGTCGAGGTCGGCGTCAGCCCGCTGGTCTCGGTCGCGGCCTCCTGCCGCAGCCGCCGCGCGGTGCGCACGATCACCATCCGCAGCTTCGCGGCGGTCTCGGTGAGTGAGCTGTCTCTGGCCTGCGCGTGCATAATTAGCTTAGGTAATTAGTGTAGCAAATTACTTTGCCTTTAATTACTTTTGGGTAGCGTGCGAACGAGTGAGCGAGGTGGCGATCAGCGTCAGCGGGCTGCGCAAGTCCTACGGCGAGCACGAGGCCGTGCGCGGCATCGACTTCGAGGTGGCGGCCGGCGAGGTCTTCGGCTTTCTCGGCCCCAACGGCGCCGGCAAGACGACGACGATCGAGATCCTCGAGGGCTACCGCGAGCGCAGCGACGGCGAGGTCGCGGTGTTCGGCGTCGACCCCGGCTCCCCCACCCGCGCCTGGCGCAACCGCGTCGGCCTCGTCCTGCAGGAGTGCGAGCTCGACCCGCTGTGGACGGTCGAGGAGGCCGTCTCCCTCTTCGCCTCCTTCTACGAGAGCCCGCGCCCGGTGGCCGAGACGATCGAGCTGGTCGGCCTCGCCGAGAAGCGGCACGAGCGCGTCGGCACCCTCTCGGGCGGCCAGAAGCGCCGCGCCGACGTCGCGATCGGGATCGTCGGCGACCCCGACCTGATCTTCCTCGACGAGCCGACCACCGGCTTCGACCCCAGCGCCCGCCGCGACGCCTGGAACATGATCGAGGGGCTGAAGGAGCTCGGCAAGACGGTCTTCCTCACCACCCACTACATGGACGAGGCCCAGCACCTGGCCGACCGGGTGGCGATCCTGCGCGACGGCCGCATCGTCGCCCAGGGTCGCACCGAGCAGCTCGGCGAGATGCTCGGCCGCCGCACCGTGATCGGCTTCGCGCTCGAAGACGGGCTCGGCATCGAGGACGTCCGCTCGCGCGCTTCCGGCGAGGTCCAGGTCTCCGGCAACCAGGTCGAGATCGAGACCGAGCGGCCCCAGGCCGACCTCTACCGCCTGCTCGGCCTCGCCGAGGAGCGCGGCGTCACGCTCGGTGAGCTCGAGGTGCGGCGGCCGAGCCTCGAGGACATCTTCCTCGACCTCACCGCCAACGAGGAGGCGCGATGAACGACCGGGCGATCGTCCTGCGCCAGGCGCGGCTGGCGATCCTGGTCGCGGCGCGGACGCCGCGGACGGTGATCTTCACCGCCGCCTTCCCGCTGATCCTGCTCGTCCTCTTCAACTCGATCTTCAACCACGGCGGCAAGGAAACGACGACGCTGCCGAGCGACGTGCGGCTCAGCGCCGAGGCCTACTTCACCGCCGGCATCGTCGCCTACGCGGTCGCGCTCTCGACCTTCACCACGCTCGCCGTTTCGCTCACGACCCAGCGCGAGAACGGCCAGCTCAAGCGCTACCGCGGCACGCCGATGCCGCCCTGGACCTTCATCGCCGCCCAGATCGTCCGCGCCAGCGCCCAGGCGCTGCTGATGACGGCGCTGCTGCTCGGCGTCGGCGCGATCGCCTACGGGGTCCCCGTCCCGGCCTCGACCTTCCCCGCCTTCGTCCTCTACGTGCTGCTGGGGACGGCGACGATGTGCTCGCTCGGGATCGCCCTCAGCGCCTTCACCCCCAACGCCGACGCCGCCTCGACGATCGCCCCCTTCTCGGTCGTGATGCTGTCCTTCATCAGCGGCGTCTGGATCCCGGTCGAACAGCTGCCCAGCACCCTGGAAACGATCGGCAAGATCTTCCCCCTCTACCACCTCGCCCTCGGCCTGCAGACGACGCTGGCCCCCGGCGCCGCCGGCAGCGGCCTCGAACTCGACAACGTCCTGGTGCTCGCCATCTGGTGCGCGATCGGCATCCGCATCGCGGCCAAGCGCTTCCGCTGGGAGCCGCAGGCGGCGCGGGGCTGAGGGCCTGCGCCAGATCGACTGATTCCACGGCGAGGGCGTAACCGGGGAGGGTGCCGGCCACCCTCTCTGAGCAGGTAGGGCGGCCGGCACCGACGCGCTGCGCTGCGGGCTTGGTGGCGCTCTCCCTGCTGCTCGCGGCTGCGTCGGCCCCCGCCAGTGAGATCCCGATCTTTCTGGGCGCGATCGGCG
>JBEHWY010000131.1:0-10353 GCA_048498975.1 Actinomycetota bacterium
GGGGGGGGAGGGGAGGTCGCGAGAAAGGCGCTCAAAGCAGGCGCCGGCGACGCCCTTCTCTCCGCGTAGCGGCAGCGCCTCTTTGCGCTCGGCGCCCCTGCGGCGCCGGAGGGGGACATCGGGCCGGTCCCGGACCTCGACCAGTCCGGGACCGGCGCCCGTCCGGCAAGTTAGGTGCCCTTGTAGATCATCTGCGCGACCTGCGCAGCAGCCACTTTCTTCATGGTCATCCAGCCTTCACCCCCTTCCCAGACTCGGCCCGGCGCCACCAAGCCACCGGGAAGGCGCAATGCTAAATATGTTTCCAGCATCCATCGTTCGGTGAGCGAAGATGTTTGCGTGAATAGCAAGGAAATCTCTATGCTCGGTGTCTGCTGAGCAACGGCGAGCGTCACCAGCGTGGCGACGGGGGAGGAAACAGGGACGTGGAAGCGACGAAATCGCGGCGGCGACCGAAAGGGATCGAGGAGGTCGTCCAGTACGCCCTAGGTCACAAGATCAGGGTCCACATCCTCATGGTCCTCAATGACGGGATCTACACCGCCGGTCAGCTGGCGGAGATCCTGGGCGAGCCTCTCAACAACACCGCCAACCATCTGCGCAAGATGCTCGACGACGGCTCGGTCGAAATCGCCAAAGAGGAGCGCAAGGGCAATGTGATCCAGTACTGGTATCGGACGATCAAAATGCCCTACTTCTCGCAAGAGGACGCGGAAGAGATGACGCAGCTGCAGCGGCAGATGACCGCCGGGGCGATCTTCCAGTCGGGCACCGCCGAGGTGATGGCGGCCCTCTACGCGGGCAAGTTGGCTGATCCGCGAACGGTCTTGTTCTGGGATTGGTTCAACGTCGATCAGCAGGGCAGGGAAGAGCTTGAAGCCGAGAACCTCCGATACTTGGATCGAATTCGGGAGATCGAGGTCGAAGCGACCAACCGTCGAGCCGAGTCAGGCGAGGACAGTGAGGCGATGATGGTGAGCCTCTCCGTCTTTGAACGAGCGCCCAAACCGCCTCGTCCCTAGGGGCTCTGGCTCACGGAACCGTGAGCGATGTTCGACAAATGATTGACCCGGCGTTCACGTTCTGGAAACTTCCACTGATCAACCGACGTTAGCCGCCGGAGCGACCCCTTCAAACACCTCCGTAGGCGGTTACCGGCACAGCGCAGGGGATTCGGATTCGCGCCAGCGAGCCGTTTGACCTGGGCTGGCCGGGTCGGTTGTAACCATCATGGACAACCGAACTTCCTCCGACGCCACCCCCCACGACTTGCCGTCCGATCGCGGCCGAGCGAACGGCAAGACCGCGGGCGAGGGGGACGAGCACTTCGACTGGAGCACGCTCGTCCCCCTCCTCGTCCACCCGACCAAGGTGGCGATCATCGAAGCGCTCGCCTGGGTCGAGGAGCCCGCCTCCCCGACCGACCTGACCCGGATGTTCGGCGAGGGGGAGCGCAAGGACCAGTACCTCTCGCTGATCGCCTACCACGCGGCCAAGCTGCAGGAAATCGGCGTGATCGAGGTGGTGCGGACGCGCCCGGTCCGCGGCGCGCTCGAGAAGTTCTACGCCCTCACCTCCCAGCCGTAGCCACCGCATCGGCCGCCCGTCGGCAGCGGTAGGTTGGGGCGGTGCCGCGCTTTGCCGTCACCCAGCCGCTGCCGGAGCCGGCGCTGGCGCTGTTGCGCGAGGCGGGGGAGCTGGGCGAGCTCGGTGAGCTGGCGGGGGCGGACGCCGTCCTCACCCTGCTCAGCGACCGCGTCGACGGCGCCTTCCTCGATGCGGTCGGGCCGCGGCTGCGCTGCGTCGCCAACGTCGCCGTCGGCTTCGACAACGTCGACCTCGCCGCGGCCGCGGCCCGCGGGGTCGTCGTCACCAACACGCCCGGCGTCCTCGACGACGCCACCGCCGACCTGACGCTGGCCCTGCTGCTGGCGGCGGTGCGGCGGCTGGGGGAGGGGGAGCGGCTGGTCCGCTCCGGCCGTCCCTGGCGCTGGGGCATGGACTTCATGCTCGGCTCCGACCTGCGCGGCAAGCGGCTCGGGATCGTCGGCCTCGGCTCGATCGGCACCCGCGTCGCCGAACGGGCGCGCGCCTTCGGGATGACGATCGCCTACCGCAATCGCCACCCCGCGCCCGCGGCGCCGGCGCTGGATGCCGAGCGGCTGGAGCTCGACGAGCTGCTGGCGAGCAGCGACGTGGTCAGCCTGCACTGCCCGCTGACCGAGGAGACGCGGCACTTGATCGGCGCCCGCGAGCTGGGGCTGATGAAGCCGACCGCGACCCTGGTCAACACCGCCCGCGGGCCGGTGGTCGACGAGCGGGCGCTGGTCGCGGCGCTGCGCGAGGGCGAGATCGCCGCCGCCGGCCTCGACGTCTACGAGCGCGAGCCCGAGCTCGAGCCCGGCCTGCTCGAGCTGGAGAACGCCGTCCTGCTGCCGCACCTCGGCTCGGCCACGGTGCAGACGCGGACGGCGATGGCGGAGCTGGCGGCCCGCAACGCGATCGCGGTCGCCGCCGGCGAGGCGCCGCTGACCCCGGTCGGTACCCTGGATCGCTGATGGGAACCCGGCGCCCAACTGCGGTCCTCGCGATCGCCGCTGCCTTCGCCTGCCTCAGCCTGCTCTGGGTGGGCGGCGCCGCCGCGGCGGCGAAGGAACCGCAGGCGCACGCCTCGGTGATCGGCGGCCACTCGGCCTCGATCGAGGAACTCCCCTGGCTTGCCTACATCCAGGCCGAAACCGGGAGCAGCGGTTACTCCTGCAGCGGCACCGTCGTCGCGCCGCGGATCATCCTCACCGCCGGCCACTGCGTCGAGGACATCGAATCCGGCGAAATCACGGCCGCCGCCGGCTTCCTCGTCGCCACCGGGGTCGCCGACCTCGAAGACGCGGGGCCGGGCAACGTCTCGCGCGTGCTCGAAGCCCTCGTCTACCCCGGCTTCGACCCGGGGCAGGTCCACGGCGACGCCGGCATCCTGATCCTCTCGGCGCCGGTCTCGGCGCCGGCGATCCGGCTGGCGAGCGCCGCCGACGCCGGCCTGCTGGAACCGCGCACGCCGCTCACCGTCGCCGGCTGGGGGCTGACCAAGGGGAACGCCAAGGACATCCCGACCCAGCTGCAGGAGGGGACGACGACGGTCCAGCCGAAGTCGCTCTGCGACAAGCAGGTCCGCCGCTACTACCCCTTCTACTCGCCGGGGATCCAGCTCTGCGCGCTCGACAAGCCGAGCTACAGGGTCGGCGTCTGCCACGGCGACAGCGGCGGCCCGGCAATCGCGACGGCCGCCGACGGCACCCCGGTCGAGGTCGGGATCAACAGCATGGTCGGGCCCGGCTGTACGACCAAGGCGCCCAACGTCTTCACCCGCGTCGACCGCGTCTCCGAATGGGTCGGCCGCTGGATCGCCGCCGTCGAAGCGGGCGGGCCGCGGCCCACGGTCAAGGTGCCGAAGGTGCGGACGCCGACGCTGACCGTCCCGGTGGCCGAGGAACTGGCCGCCGTCGGCTTCGCCCACGACTTCAAGGCCCACTTCGTCAAGGCCTCCGAACGCCGCATCCGCTGCGCCCGCCGCGCCAAGGCGAAGGTCAAATGCCAGGTCAGCTGGTACCAGGGCGGCGACGACTACTGGGGCGACGTCACCGTCTATTACAAAGTGGTCCAAAACAGCGTGCTCTGGGGCTTCAACTACACGATCAACTGGGTCAACAACCGCTGCTACTTCTACAGCGGCCACCGCGCCAGCTGCAAGATCCACACGAAGCTCAGGTAGCTGGGTAGGCTCGGCGTGGGATGGGACTACTGGACCCCGCGCCGCCGCCGTTCGAGGTCGAGGAGTGGCGGACCAGACCGCACCTGGAGCGGATCAAGCCGCTGGCCCAGGACTGGGCGCTGAACGGGTTCGGCACCCCGACCGCGGTCTACTTTCTCTACGTCTTCAAGCTCCTCGTCTACGCCGGCGGCGGGCTGGCGCTGATCGCCGCGACCAGCGACACGCTCGGCGGCCTCGGCGACATCGGCGACTGGTGGACGCAGCCGGTCGTCTTCCAGAAGGCGGTCGCCTGGACGATGCTCTGGGAGGTGCTCGGCCTCGGCGCCGGCTCGCTGCCGCTGACCCTGCGCTTCTCGCCGATGATCGGCGGCGTCCTCTACTGGCTGCGGCCGGGGACGACGCGGCTGCCGCCGTGGCCCGGGCGGGTGCCGCTGACCCGCGGCACGACGCGGACGCCGCTGGACGTCGCCCTCTACGCGGGGCTGCTGGCGATGCTCGTCTTCCTCGTCTGCTCCGGCGCGCCCGACGGCCGCCTCGATCCGGCCGCGGTCGGCGTCGCCCTGGCGGTCCTGGTCGCGCTCGGGCTGCGCGACAAGGTGCCGTTCCTGGCGGCGCGGGCGGAGGTCTACGGCAACCTGATGATCATCTTCCTCTTCCCGCTGGGGAACCTGATCGTCGCCGCGCAGCTCGTCTTCGTCTGCATCTGGTGGGGGGCGGCGGCCTCGAAGCTGAACCACCACTTCCCCTTCGTCGTCACGGTGATGATCAGCAACACGCCCTGGAACCGCTCGCGGAAGCTGAAGCGGCGCCTTTACCGCAACCACCCCGAGGACCTGCTGCCCTCGCGCCTGGGCAACTTCGACGCGCACCTCGGCACCGCGATCGAGTTCACCCTGCCGCTGCTCCTGCTCGTGACCAGCGGCGGCGTGCTCGGCACGATCGCCGTCGCCGGGATGGTGATCTTCCACCTCCACATCCTCTCCACCTTCCCGCTGGCGGTGCCGCTGGAGTGGAACATCTTCATGATCTTCGGCCTCTTCTTCCTCTTCGGCCACTACGGCGACGTGCCGTTCTCGACCCTGGATGACCCGTTGCTGCTGGTGATCCTCGCCTTCACCTGCGTCGCGATCCCGGTGCTCGGCAACTTCCGTCCCGACCTCGTCTCCTTCCTGCCTTCGATGCGCTACTACGCCGGCAACTGGGCGACGAGCCAGTGGCTCTTCCGGCGCGATAGCGGCGCCGAGGACAAGCTCGACCGCGAAGTCGTCAAGTCGGCGCCGATCGTCACCCGCCAGCTGGAGAAGTTCTACGAGCCGGAGCTGATCGAGGTGCTCGTCTACAAAGGGCTGGCCTTCCGCTCGATGCACTCGCACGGGCGGGCGCTGAACGCGCTCTCGGCGCGGGCGGTCGACGACCTCGACGCCTACGACGTGCGCGAGGGCGAGCTCGTCGCCGGCGTCGTCCTCGGCTACAACTTCGGCGATGGCCACTTCCACGACCAGCGCCTGCTGGCGGCGGTGCAGGAGCGCTGCAACTTCGCGCCGGGGGAGCTGCGGGTGGTGACGCTGGAGTCCCAGCCGGCCCACGTCCAGCGCCAGCGCTACCGGATCTTCGACGCCGCGACCGGGCTGGTCGAGGAAGGCTGGGTCGCGGTCGGCGACATGATCGTGCGCCAGCCCTGGCTCGGCGGCGAGCCGTTCCCGGTGCACGCCGAGCGCGCAGGGGCGGCGGGCGCGACGGCGCCGCGGGCATGAGCGAGGCGATCGTCGTCGGCGCCGGGCCGAACGGGCTCGCCTGCGCGGCGACCCTGGCGGCGCGCGGGGTGAAGGTGACGGTGATCGAGGCCGCCGAGCGCGTCGGCGGCGGCGCCCGCAGCGCCGAGCTGACCCTGCCGGGCCTCGTCCACGACGAGTGCAGCGGCTTTCACCCGATGGCGGTCGGCTCGCCCGCCTACGCCGGGCTGGAGCAGTACGGGCTCGAGTGGCTGTGGCCGGAGGTCGACCTCGCCCACCCGCTGGAGGGCGGGGGAGGGGCGGCGATGCTGCGCTCGCTCGACGCCACCGCCGCCGGCCTCGGCGCCGCCGGGCCGGCCTGGCAGCGCCTCTTCGGCTCCCCCTCGCGCGGCTACGACGCGCTCGCCGAGGACATCTACCGGCCGGTCCTGCACCTGCCGCGCCACCCACTGCGGCTGGCCCGCTTCGGCCTGCCGGCGCTGGCGCCGGCGACGCTGCTGGCGCGGCGGCTGGGGACGCCGCAGGCGCAGGCCCTGTTCGGCGGCTGCGCCGCCCACTCCTTCGCCCCGCTGGGTGCGCCGCTCAGCGCCGCCGTCGGCGTCGCGCTCGTCTGCAGCGGCCATCGCTACGGCTGGCCGGTGGCGCGCGGCGGCTCGGGGGCGATCGCGGCGGCGCTGGCGGCGGCGATCGAAGCCGGCGGCGGCCGGATCGAGACCGGGCGGCCGGTGCGCTCGCTGAGCGAGCTGCCCGACGCCGACGCCGTCGTCCTCGACCTGACGCCGGCGGCGGTCCTCGAGTTGGCCGGGGGGCGGCTGCCGGCGCGCGTCGCCCGCGCCTATCGCCGCTACCGCAGCGCGCCCGCCGCCTTCAAGCTCGACCTCGCCGTGCAGGGCGGCGTCCCCTGGGCCTACGAGCCGGCGCGGCGGGCGGGGACCGTGCACGTCGGCGGCTCCCTCGCCGAGCTGGCCGCCGCCGAGGGCGAGATCAACCGCGGCCGGATGCCGGCCCGGCCCTTCGTCCTCGTCGGCCAGCAGTACCTCGCCGACCCCGGCCGCTCGGTCGGCGACGTGCACCCGGTCTGGGCCTACGCCCACGTCCCGCACGGCTACCCCGGAGACGCCAGCGATGCCCTGCTCGACCAGGTCGAACGCTTCGCCCCGGGGCTGCGCGAGCGGATCGTCGCCCAGGTGGCCACCGGTCCGGCGCAGATGGCCGCGGCCAACGCCAACCTCGCCGGCGGCGACATCGCCAACGGCTCCAACGTCGGCCTGCGGGTATTGCTGCGCCCGCGGCTGGCGCTCGACCCCTACGCGACCGGCATCCCCGGCGTCTTCCTCTGCTCGGCGGCGACGCCGCCCGGCGCCGGCGCCCACGGCATCTGCGGCTACAACGCCGCCCAGTCGGTCCTGCGCTCGCTCTGAGGCGCGCGTGCGGAGGATTGTGCGTGCCGGGGGCCGTACAACCTTCCGCAGCAGGCGTCAGTCGCCGGCCTCCAGCGGGCGGGGCGCGGGCAGCGGCGTCGGCACTTCGGGGAGGGCTTCGATTCGCCTCACGCTCGGCACGCAGATCACCGCGACCTGGCAGACGGTCATCGCCGCCGCCGCCAGCCACAGCGTCGTCGAGACGCCGACGCCCGCCGCCAGCGGGCCGACGAGGAGGAGACCGAGCGGCTCGAGCGCCAGCGAGCCGAACCAGTCGTAGGCGGAGACGCGCGAGAGCGACTCGGTCGGGATCCGCTGCGCGGTGGTCGTGTCGTAGAAGATCTCGGCGAAGCTGAGCGCAACGCCGAGCAGCAGGCCGCTGAGCACGATCAGCACCACAGCGGTCGGGATCGCCAGCAGCGCCACCGGCAGGCCGATGCAGATCAGCGCCCCCTCGCCGAGCAGGAGCGGGCGCCGCGGGCGGATCGTCAGCGCCACGGCGCCGCCGATCAGCGAGCCGACCCCGAGCGAGGCGGCGATCGCCGCGAAGGCGCTGGAGCCGCCGAGCGAGTCGCGGGCGACGAGCGGGCCGAGGACCTGGAAGCAGGGGAAGAAGATCGCGTTGGTGAAGGCGGCGGAGGCGACGATCGCCCAGATCCAGCTGCGCGAGATGAACTCCGACCAGCCGTGGCGCAGCTCGGCGAGGAAGGCGGGCTCCTTGCGGGGCGGCGGTCGGACCGGCCGCATGCGGAAGAGGAAGAGGGCGCTGAGGCCGAAGGTCGCCGCGTCGACCGCCAGCGCCCAGCCCGGGGTGCCGAGGGCGAGCAGGATCCCCGCCAGCGAGGGTCCGACGACCTTGCCGAGCGAGCGCGAGAGGTTGAGCAGCGCGTTGGCCGGCTGCAGGCGGCTGGGGGAGACGACCTGCGGCACGATGCCGTTGGAGGCGGGGTTGAAGAAGGCGGTGGCGGCGCCCTCGACGGCGTAGAGGATCGCCAGCTCCCAGATCTGGGCGACGCCGGCGATCAGCAGCGCGGCGACGATCCCCATCGCCACCATCCGCACCAGGTCGGCGCGCAGCATCGTCAGGCGCGGTGAGATCCGGTCGGCGAAGACGCCGCCGACGAGGACCAGCGCCGTGATCAGCAGGCTGTGGGCGGCGAGGACGATGCCGAGGTCGGTCGCCGAGCCGGTCAGGTCGAGGATCGCGAAGGCGATCGCCACCGGCGCGATCCCGTCGCCGACGAGCGAGATCGTGCGGCCGAGGAAGAGCCGCCGGTAGTTGGTCTCGCGCAGGACGCCGAGGCTCGAGCGAAGGCCGGTCACCGACCGAGCCTACGCAGCAACTCCTTCCGAGCAATGAGAAATGGTTCGTAGTTGTCGAGCTCGAGCGCTTCGAGCAGCTCCAGCCCGCGCTCGACCTCGCCCGCTTCGGCGATCGCGACGGCGCGGTTCAGCTCGACCACCGGCGAGCCGGTCTGGCGGCCGAGCTCGCCGTAGAGGGCGGCGATCTGCGGCCAGTCGAGCGGCTGCTCGAGGTGCAGCGAGGCGATCGCCGCCTGCAGCGAGTAGGGACCGCGGCCGCCGAGCGCGATGCCGCGGTCGAGCGCCGCCCGGCCCGCCGCGATCCGCTCCCAGTCCCACAGCGAGCGGTCCTGGTCGGCGAGCAGGACGATCGCCCCGTCGGGCTCGAAGCGGGCCTCGCGGCGGGCGTCGTGCAGCAGCATCAGCGCCGCCAGGCAGTGGACCTCGGGCTCGTCGGGCATCAGTTCGACCATCGCCGCGCCGAGCCGGAGCGCCTCCGCGGCCAGGTCGCCGCGGCCGCCGTAGCCCTCGTTGAAGATCAGGTAGATCACCGCCAGGACGGCGGCGAGGCGGTCGGGAAGGAGGTGGTCGGGCGGCACGCGGAAGGGGATGCCGGCGTCGTGGATCTTCGCTTTGGCGCGCACCAGCCGCTTCGCCATCGTCGCCTCGGGGACGAGGAAGGCGCGGGCGATCTCCTCGGTGCGCAGGCCGCCGAGCGTGCGCAGCGCCAGCGCCACCTGCGCCTCGCTGGCCAGCGCCGGGTGGCAGCAGGTGAAGATCAGCTCCAGCCGTTCGTCGGGGAAGCTGCTGGCGAAGGGCTCGTCTTCCACGGCGACTTCCTCTTCGTGCTCGAGCTGGCGGGTCTTGGCGGCGAGGGTGCGCTCGCGGCGGATGCGGTCGATCGCCGCGTTGCGCGCGGTCGCGATCAGCCAGGCGCGCGGGTTCTCCGGCTCGCCCTCGCGCGGCCAGCGCTCCGCGGCCTTCGCGAAGGCGACGCCGGTCGCTTCCTCGGCGAGGTCGAAGTCGCCGAGGAAGCCGATCAGGGTCGCGAGGACGCGGCCCCACTCCTCGCGGAAGACGCGCTCGGTCAGCGTTCCACCAGGGGCCGGACCTCGACCGCGCCGCCCATCCGCGCCGCCGGGATGCGGGCGGCGATCTCCAGCGCCGCGTCGAGGTCGTCCGCCTCGATCAGGAAGAAGCCGCCGAGCACCTCCTTGGTGGTCGGGAACGGCCCGTCGGTGGTCAGCGCCTGGCCGTCGCTGACGCGGACGGTGGTCGCGGTCGGCTCGGGCTGCAGCTGGGCGCCGCCGAGCACCGCTCCCTCACGGCGGATCGCCATGTACTCCTCGGTGATCGCTTCCTGCTCGGCCTGCGAGAGCTTCTGGTAGTCCTCGAACGCGTCGCCGGGGTAGATCAAAAGCGCGTATTGCATCGCTCGCCTCCTTGCTGTGAATGGTCGCAGCTGAGACGAACGGGGCCGGCCCGGGAGGACAGGGCGGCCGGAAAAACCTTGCCGGCGGACCGGCGGGCCGGAGGTTAGGCGGCTTTCTCGGGCGCCGGCAGCTTCAGCCGTTTGCGAGCGGCGACGACGGCGGCGACGGAGGAGCGGCAGGCTTTGGCGATCTCGCCGTTGCCGTGGTTGGGCCGGCGCCGCACCTCGAACTCGATCAGCGCCGCCCGGCGCAGTTTCGCCCGCTCTTCGAGGCCGCAGTTGGCCGGGGCGGAGTCGAGCGCAGCCTGCGCCGCGCGCTCGCGGCGGCAGAGGAGGCAGTAGGTGCCTTCCTTGGAGTGGGACCAGGTCTCGGGCAGCGCGACGGTGCTGCCGTCGGCACGGCTGACCGTCACGCCGCACTCGGCGCACGTCCACTTCTTCGCCTTTTTCTGGCTCGCTTTGCTCATGGTGAAAGGCGCCATGGCCATGCGGAGATTCGTACCCGTGGGCGCCGGGAGGGATAAACCCAACACAGACAAGGTAGCAGGCCGCAGCTTTTAGCTTCCTGTGCAGGGATTTTGTGACGATTTCGGCACGCTTGTTCAGCGTGCGTGAACAGGCGCGGCTGGCATTGGGCGTCTGGGGGGGGCGGGGGGGGGGGGGGGGGGGGAAAGGGGAGGAGGTAGGTATGGGCGC
>JBEHWY010000132.1:0-10338 GCA_048498975.1 Actinomycetota bacterium
CGAGCCGCCGGCGCCGGGCGAGCAGATCGTCTCGCTCGGCTCGCTGACGCTGACGCCGCTGCGCCTGGAGCGGGTCACCGAGCTCGACCCGGCCTCGGCCCAGGTCGGCGTCGAGGGCACCGCCTACGTCTGCGGCCGCGCCGCCTGGGCCAGGGTCCCCGCCGACCTCTCGCCCGCCGCCGCGGTCGAGCTGTTCGACGTCTGCAGCGCCGCCTCGCAGGTCCGCGCCCTGGCGCCGGCGGCCGGCAACGTCTGCGTGCTCGGCGCCGGCCACGCCGGCAAGCTGGCGCTCGCCGCCGCCCGCGAGGCCGCCCCCGGCGCCAGCCTGACCGCGGTCGACGTCGGCCCCGACGCCGTCAGCCTCGTCTTCGACCTCGGCCTCTGCGACTTCGCCGTCGCCACCGACCTGCGCGACCCGCTCGCCGCCCACCAGGCGCTGCGCGACGCCGGGGCGCCGCCGGCCGACCTCACCGTCGTCGTCGTCAACGCCCGCGGCTGCGAGCCGACCGCGGAGCTGATCACCGCCGACGGCGGCACCGTCCTCTTCTTCTCGATGGCGACCAGCTTCGGCGCCGCGGCGCTCGCCGCCGACAACGTCGCCACCGACCTGCGACTGCTGATCGGCGGCGGCTACGCGCCCGACCGCGGCGCCTACGCGCTCGAGCTGGTGCGCGGCTCGGCGGCGCTGCGCCAGGCGCTCGAGCTCGAGCTGAGGGAGGTCGCGTGAGCGTCGCCGAGGGCCACCGGGTGCAGCTGCGCTGGCGCGACATCGACGGCCTCGGCCACGTCTACCACGCGGTCGCCCTCACCTATCTGGAGGAGGCGCGCGACCGCGTCCTCGCCGGCCACGGGATCGGCCGCGACGAATACGTGGTCGGCAGCTGCAGCCTGCGCTTCGTCAGCGAGATCGACCCCGGCCAGGACGAGGTCACGGTCGAGTGCGAGGTGCGCGAGCTCGGGCGCGCCAGCTTCGCGACCGCCGAGCGGATCGTGCGCGAGGACGGCGCGGTCGCGGTCGAGGCCGAGTTCGGCCTCGTCCTCTGGGACGGCGAGCGCCGCGCCTCGCGGCCGATCAGCGACAGCGAGCGCGCCTCGCTGCTCGCCGCTGGAGCGGCCGAGCGATGAGCCGCGCCTGGAACAGCGACCCGGTCGTCCTCACCGTCGCCGTCACCGGCGCCGACGTCTTCCGCGAGAACAACCCCAACATCCCCTACACGACCGCCGAGATCGCCGAGTCGAGCATCGAGGCGGCGGCGGCCGGCGCCACCCTCGTCCACCTCCACGTGCGCGAGGACGACGGCACCCCGTCCGGCCGCCCAGAGCTGTTCGTCGACGTGATCGAGCGGATCCGGGCCGGCTCGGAGCTGCTGACGATGGTCTCGACCGGCGGCGCCAACGAGATGACGATCGACGAACGGACCACCGGGCTGCAGGCCCGCCCCGACATCTCCGGGGTCGAGTCGGGCTCGATGAACTTCGGCGAGGAGACCTTCATCACGCCGCCGCCGGCCGGGCGCGGGATCGTCGAAAAGGCGCTCTCGATGGGGATCGCGCTCGAGGTCGAGTGCTTCGATGTCGGCCACGTCATCAGCGCCGTACGCTGGCTCGAAGAGGGCCTGCTGCCCGAGCCGCTGCGGATCAACCTCGTCTTCGGCGTCCCCGGCGGCATCGACGCCAGCCCCGAGGCGCTGGAGGCGATGCTCCGGCCGCTGCCGCCCGAGACCTTCTGGACCGTCACCTGCATCGGCCGCCACCACCCGCGGATGCTCGGCCTGGCACTGCTGCGCGGCGCCCCCGGCATCCGCACCGGGCTCGAGGACGTCGCCTACCTGCGCCGCGGCGTCCTCGCCCCCTCCAACGCGGCCCTGGTCGAGATGGCGGCCGGGCTGGCGCGGACGCTGGGCCGCGAGGTCGCCACCCAGGCGCAGACGCCGGAGCTGCTGCGACTTGGCTGAGCGGGCGGCACTGGTGAGCGCCGAGCCTCCGCCGGGGGAGGCGCGCCAGCGCGGGCCCCAGACCCAGGAGGAGATCCGCCGCGCCGCCGTCCGCCTCTTCGCCCAGCTCGGCTACCACGCGACCTCGATGCGGGCGATCGCCGCCGCCGCCGGCGTGCAGCCGGCCGCGATCTACCACTGGTACGAGAACAAGGAAGCGATCCTGGTCGAGCTCCAGGACGACTTCATGGCCCAGCTCGAAGCCCGGGTCGACGCCGCGGTCGCCGGCCAGCGCCGCCCCGCCCTGCGCCTCGCCGCCGCCGTCCGCGAGCACGTCGTCTTCCACGGCCGCCACCAGCGCTGGGCCTTCGCCACCGACAGCGAGATCCGCGCCCTCGGCGAGAGCGCCCGCGCCGCCCTCGTCGCCAAGCGCGACGCCTACCAGGCGCGCTTCACCGAGGCGATCCGCGACGGCATCCGCGACGGCGAGCTGCGCACCTCCGAGGCGCGGGTCGCGACCTACGCGATCCTGCTCCAGTGCACCGGCGTCGACCTCTGGTTCGACCCGGCCGGCCCGCTCAGCCTGGAGGAGGTCGCCGAGCTGCACGTCGAGCTGGTGCTCGGCTCGCTGCAGGCCAGCCCGCAGTTGATCGGCGAAGCGATCGCCGCCGTCTCGCGCGGCGCCGTCGAGGAAGAGGAGGAGGAAAGCGAGTGAAGGAGAGGATCAAGCCGCCGGCGCTGCCGGAGGAAGCGACGATCGCCGTCGTCGCCCCGGCCAGCCCGCCGCAGACCCGCTCGGAGATCGAGCAGGCGACCGCCTACTTCGAGGCGCGCGGGCACCGCGTCGTCTTCGGCCCCAACCACCGCAAGGTCCACGGCTACCTCGCCGGCACCGACGCCGAGCGCGCCGCCGACCTGCAGTGGGCGCTCTCCGAAGCGGGGATCGACATGGTCCACGCGCTCGGCGGCGGCTACGGCAGCGCCCGCCTGCACGACCTCGTCGACTGGGGCGCGGTCGGCGCGCCGCGCATCGTCTGCGGCTTCTCCGACATCACCGGCCTGCACCTGGCGCTCGCCGCCCACACCGGCTGGGTCACCTTCTACGGCCCCAACTTCCTCCGTTTCACCCGCCGCAAGGAGGAGCTGACCGAGGAGACCGAGGAGTGGTTTCACCGCGCCTTCCAGCCGGCGCCGCTGGGGCGGGTCTTCGAGGACCCGGAGAACCCCTACGTGCTGACCGTCGGCGGCGGCAGCGTCGAGGCGCCGCTGGTCGGCGGCTGCCTGACCCTGCTCAGCGCCAGCATCGGCACCCCGTTCGAGGTCGAGACCGAGGGCTGCGTGGTGATGGTCGAGGACCTCAACACCGAGCCCTACCTGATCGACACCCTGCTCAACCACCTGGTCCGCGCCGGCAAGCTCGACGGCGCCGCCGGCTTCGTGATGGGGACCGACGTCAACCTCTCCAACCAGACGATCCCCGAAGCGCCGGAATCGACGCTCTCGATCGAGGAGATGCTCGACGAGCTGATCGGGCCGCTGGGGATCCCGGCAATCGCCAACGTCCCGGTCGGCCACGGCAAGCACATGGCGACGATGCCGCTCGGGGCGCGGGTCCGGCTCGACGCCGACGCCAAGACCCTGGAGGTCCTCGAGGCGGCGGTGGAGGGGCCGGGGCGATGAGCCTGCGGCGGCTGCCGGTGGTGCTGGCCGCGATGGCGCTGGTGGCGCTGGCGCTGGCCGCGCCCGGCGGTGCCGCCGAAGAAGCGAGCGGCGGCAAGGGCGGCGTGCTGAAGATCGGCTGGGCCCAGGACCCGGCGACGCTCAACCCCTACGTCGGCCTCGACGAAGAGGACTACGACGTCTGGGCGATCAACTGGGACCTGCCGATCGCCTTCAGCCCCAAGGACCTCTCCCCCGCCCCCGGCATCGTCAAGACCTGGTCGCTCTCCAAGGACAAGAAGACCGTCACCTTCAGGCTCGTGCCCGGCGTCAAGTGGTCCGACGGCGTCCCGGTCACCGCCGCCGACGTCAAGTTCTCGCTCGAATCGCTCGGCCACCACGGCGCGCTGTTCACCACCTACGCCGAAAACATCACCAAGATCGAAACGCCGGACCCGCTGACGGTGGTGATCCACACCAGCGAGCCGGACACGCGGATGATCGGCGGCCTGATGGTCTACGTGATCCCCAAGCACGTCTGGGGCAAGGTGCCGCTGAAGGAATTGACCGGCTCCTACAAGCCGCAGCTGCCGCTGGTCGGCACCGGCCCGTTCATCGTCACCAAGTTCGAGAAGGGCCGGATCCTGACGCTGGAACGCAACCCCGAGTTCCGCGGCCCGGCGCCCAAGTACGACAAGGTCGAGTTCGTCAAATACGGCAACCAGGACGCGGTCGAGCGCGCCGTGCAGACCGGTGAAGTCGACCTCGACCTCGAGGTCTCCTCGGCCGCCTTCCAGCGGACCGGCGAAAACGCCGGCGTCGAGACGCTGCGCAGCACCACCCCCGCCTACACGCAGCTCTCCTTCAACGTCTGCCCGGACGAGCTCTGCCCCGACGCCAAGCGCAACCCGGCGGTGACCGAACGGGCGGTGCGCCAGGCGGTCGGCTACGCGGTCGACCGCAACCGGATCAACGAGATCGCCAACCGCGGCAACGCCTACGTCGGCTACGGGATCCTCCCCTCCTACTACACGGCCTTCTACTCCAAGCCGGAGCTCGACTACGAATACGACCCCGAGAAGGCCGAAGAGCTGCTCGACGAAGCCGGCTGGGAAGCGCAGGGCGGCGGCCCGCGCAAGCGCGGCGACGAAGAGCTCAAGTTCAACCTCTACGTCCGCTCCGAATCGACCTACAACATCCAGGCGGCGAAGCTGGTCGCCGAACAGGCGCGCAAAGTCGGGATCGAGTTCGACGTCCAGGTGGTGAGCACCGAAAAGCTGACCGAACTCACGACCCAGGAAGTCGACGGCAAGATGGCCCCCGAATACGACACCTTCATCTGGGGCTGGGGCGGCGACCCCTACGACCCGAGCTTCCTGCTCAGCATCCTCACCACCGAAGAAATCGGCGGCTCCTCGGACTCGTTCTTCTCCAACGCCGAGTACGACCGCCTCTACAAGGAGCAGTCGGCCGAGTTCGACGTCGCCAAGCGCAAAGCGATCATCGAACGGATGGTCGCGATCACCCAGGAAGAACTGCCCTACCTGGTGCTCAGCTACGACCCCTCGCTGCAGGCCTACCGCTCCGACCAGATCGCCAACGTGCACCGGGTCTGCCCCGAAAACGAAGACGGCGACGCGATCTGCGCCGCGGTCTCCTACGAACCGCTGGTCGAGCTCGAAGCGGGCTCCAGCACCGGCAGCAGCGGCGGCAACGGCGGCGGCACCGTGATCGCGATCCTCGGCATGGTCGTGGTCGGCACCGTCGCCTTCTTCCTCGGCCGCTCGCGCGGGCGGCGCGAAGCCGAACCGCTGGAGATCGAGGAGTAGCGCGGTGAGCGGGCGCTGGCTAGCGGGCAAGGTCGCCGCCGCCTTCCTCACCTTCGTCTTCGTCCTGATCTTCAACTTCTTCCTCTTCCGGGTGATGGGCGACCCGACCACCCAGCTGGCGAAGCTGCCGCAGGCGACGCCGCAGGAGATCCAGCAGCTGCGCCACGACTACGGCCTCGACAAGCCCCTGCTCGGCCAGTTCGTCGTCTACGCCGAGGACACGGCGACCTTCGACCTCGGCACCAGCCAGCGCAGCCGGCGGCCGGTCTGGGACGAAATCGCCGAAGCGATCCCCTGGACGCTGCTGCTGGTCGGGACCGGGACGGTGATCGCGACGCTGCTCGGCAGCTGGCTGGGGGTGGCCGCGGCGACGCGGCGCGGCAAGGGCGCCGACAACGGGCTGCTCGGCTTCAGCCTCTTCACCTACGCCGCGCCCGAATACTGGATGGGGATCATCCTCATCCTCGTCTTCGCGGTCTGGATCCCGATCTTCCCCTCCGGGCTGCAGATGACGCCGGGCGGCGAATTCTCGAGCTTCTTCGGCGAAGCCGCCGACGTCGCCGAACACCTGATCCTGCCGGCGACGGCGATGACGCTGATGCTGCTCGGCCAGTACTTCCTGATCATGCGCAGCTCGATGGTCGACGTCCTCACCGAGGACTTCATCACCGTCAAGCGCGCCACCGGGATGCCCTGGTACCGGGTCGTGCGCCGCCACGCGGTGCCCAACGCGCTGCTGCCGCTGGTCACCCTCTCGGCGATCCAGTTCGGGGCGGTCGCCGGCGGCGCGATCACGATCGAGACGATCTTCTCCTGGCCGGGGCTGGGGCTGCTCAGCTACGACGCGATCAACGCCCGCGACTTCCCGGTGCTGCAGGGCACCTTCCTCGTCTTCTCGGCGGCGGTGATCGTCGCCAACCTGCTCGCCGACTGCCTCTACTTCTACCTCGACCCGCGGGTGCAGACGCGATGACCGAGCAGATCGCCCAGGAGCTCGACCTGCGGCTCGACCGCGACGAGGCGGCGATCGCCGCCGAGCCCAGCGTCGCCGCCGTCCTGCTCGGCACCTGGCGCGGGCGGATCGGGCTCGCCGTCGTCGCCCTCTTCGCCTTCCTCGCCGCCTTCGGCAGCGCCCTGGCCCCCTACAGCCCCGAAGAATCGTCCTACGACGTGCTCGCGGCGCCGAGCTGGAGCCACGTCCTCGGCACCACCGAGAGCGGCGCCGACGTCTTCTCCCAGCTCCTCGCCGGCGCCCGCGTCTCGATCGTCGTCGGCTTCGCCGCGGCGGCGATCTCGGCTCTGCTCGGCTCGGCGGTCGGGCTCGCCGGCGGCTACTTCGGCGGCTGGACCGACCGCATCCTCGACGCCTTCGAGAACTGGTTCCTGGTGATCCCGACGCTGCCGCTGATGATCGTCCTGGCGCGGATCCTCAACCCCTCGCTGACGGTGCTGATCGCGGTGATCGGGCTGACCTCGTGGGCGGGGACCGGGCGGATCGTCCGCGCCCAGGTCTTCACCCTGCGCGAGCGCGCCTTCGTCGAGCGGGCGCGGGCGCTGGGCGCCGGCGACCTCTACATCATCCGCAAGCACGTCCTCCCCAACACGCTGCCGCTGATCTTCGCCAACACGGTGCTGATCGTCGCCGTCGCGATCCTCTCCGAGTCGGCGCTCGCCTTCCTCGGCCTCGGCGACCCGACCCGGATCTCGTGGGGGTCGATGCTGGAGAACGCATTCGAATCCGGGGCGCCGAGCGCCGGCGCCTGGTGGTACGTGATCCCGCCTGGGCTCTGCATCACCGCGCTGGTCCTCGCCGTCTCGATGCTCGGCTACCTGTTCGAGGAGCACGTCAACCCGCGCCTGCGGGAGCACCGCGGATGAAGCCGCTGCTGGAGGTCCGCGACCTGCGGGTGAGGACCCGCGCCGGCGATGCGATCGTCGACGGCGTCGACTTCGAGCTGGCCGCGGGCGAGGCGCTGGGGCTGGCCGGCGAGTCGGGCTGCGGCAAGACGACGACGGCGCTCTCGCTGATGAAACTGCTGCCCGGCGGGCTCAGCCAGCAGGGCGAGATCACGCTGCGCCCGCCCGGGGTCGAGAAGCCGATCAACATCGGCAAACGGACCGAACGCGGGATGGGGCTGGTGCGCTGGCGCCACGTCTCGCTCGTCTTCCAGGGGGCGATGAACTCGCTCGACCCGGTGCAGCGGATCGAGACCCAGATCGCCGAGGCGATCCGCCTGCACGAGAAGGTCTCCTCGGGGGAGCTGAAGGAGCGGATCGGCGAGCTGCTGAGCACCGTCGGGCTGCCGGCGAGCGCCTGCCTTCGCTCCCCTCCCCATCTCTCCGGCGGCCAGCGGCAGCGGGTGATGATCGCCCTGGCGCTGGCCTGCTCGCCCTCGCTGGTGATCGCCGACGAGCCGACGACGGCGCTCGACGTGGTGATGCAGGCGCAGGTCCTGCAGCTGCTCGAGCGGCTGCGCGAGCAGCTCGGGCTGGCGCTGATCCTGATCTCACACGACCTCGGCGTGCTGGCCGAGACCTGCGACCGCGTCGCGATCATGTACGCCGGGCGGATCGTCGAGAGCGGCCCGGTCGCCGAGGTCTTCGCCTCCCCCCAGCACCCGTACACGAAGCGGCTGCTCGACACGCTGCCGGTGATCGGCGGCGCGCGGGGGATCGCGGCGCCGATCCCGGGGGCGCCGCCGCACCCGGGCGAGCTGCCGCAGGGCTGCCGCTTCCGGCCGCGCTGCCCCTACGCGGCGCCCGAGTGCGCCGCCGACCCGGCGCTGCGCGAGCTCGGCCCGGGGCGGGCGGCGGCCTGCCACTTCGCGCCCTGGTCGAAGTGGCCCGAGGTCGCGGCCGCGGGGGCGGGCCGGTGAGCACGGCGCTGATGCAGACGCGCGACCTCTGCGTGCGGTTCAAGGCGCCGGGCGGCGAGGCGCGGGCGCTCGACGGGGTCTCGCTGGAGTGGCGGCGCGGCGAGATCCTCGGCGTCGTCGGCGAGTCGGGCTGCGGCAAGTCGACGCTGGCGCGGGCGATGATGGGGCTGGCCGAGCCGGCCGCCGGCGAGGTCGCCCTCGACGGCGCCGCGGCGCGCGGGCGCAGCGGGCTGCGGGCGCTGCGGCGGCGGGTGCAGATGATCTTCCAGGACCCCTCCCAGACGCTCAACCCGCGGCAGACGATGGAGGCGATCGTGACCGAGCCGCTGATCGTCCAGGGGGTGGCGCGCGCTGAGCGCGAGGAGCGGGTGCGGCGGGCGCTGACCGACGTCGGCCTCGACCCCGAGCGCTACCTCGACCGCTACCCCTACCAGCTCTCCGGCGGCCAGCGGCAGCGGGTCGCGATCGCCGCCGCGCTCGTGCTCGAGCCCGAGGGGCTGATCTGCGACGAGCCGGTCTCGATGCTCGACGCCTCGGTCCGCTCGCAGATCCTCGCCGTGCTGGTCGAGCTACAGCGCCGGCGCGACCTCTCGCTCGTCTTCATCACCCACGATCTCAGCCTCGCCTGGTCGCTCTGCGACAGGATCGTCGTCATGTACCTGGGACGGGTGGTCGAGGAGGGGCGCGCCGAGGACGTGATCGAGCGGCCCCAGCACCCCTACACGCAGGCGCTGGTGACGGCGATCCCGGTGCCGGTGCCGGGCGGCGGCGGGCGTCGCGAGCTGCTGCCGGGGGAGCTGCCCGACCCGACCGCGATTCCCTCCGGCTGCCGCTTCCACCCGCGCTGCCCGCGCCGCTTCGAGCCCTGCGACGCGGTCGACCCCGAGCTGGTCGCGGCCGGGGCGCCTGGCCAGATGGCGGCCTGCCTGCTGCACGACCCGGCGCGCGCGGCGGGCGCGGGAGGCGGCGGTGCGGAGGGCGGCGGTGGCTGAGCGCTGGCGCGAGCTGGTCGGCCCGGTCGGCGTCCTGCCCCCGGGCGAGCGCAACGCGATCACCGACGTCCCCGGCGTCCGCGTCGGCCACGCCCAGGCGGCGAGCGGCGAGCGCACCGGGGTCACCGTGGTGGCGCCGCCGCGGCTGCCGGCGGCGGCCGGAACGGCGACGGTCAACGGCACCGGCGAGCTCGTCGCCAAGGTCGAGATCGACGAGCGCGGGGCGATGGAGACGCCGGTCTACCTCTGCGGCACGCACGCCCTGGGGACGGTCGTGCAGGCGGCGATCACGGCCTCGGGGCGGGGGCCGGAGGACGTCGTCATCCCGGTCGTCGGCGAGTGCGACGACGGCTACATGGCCGACTCGCGGACGGTGGTCGCCGCCGACGTCGAGGCGGCGCTGGCGGCGCTCGGCCCCGAGGTCGCCGAGGGCTCGGTCGGCGCCGGCACCGGAATGACCTGCTTCGGCTACCCGGGCGGGATCGGCACCGCCTCGCGCCGGGTCGGCGCCCACCACGTCGGTGTCCTCCTGCTCTGCAACTTCGGCGACCGCGAGTACCTGGCGCTGCCGGGGACGGCGCTCGGCCCCGAGCCGCGCCAGCCCGACGGGTCCTGCATCGCGGTCTGCGCGACCGACGCGCCGCTCGGCGCCCTGGCGCTGCGCCGGCTGGCGCTGCGCCCGCTGCTGGGCCTGGCGCGAGCGGGCTCCTACGCCTCCGAGGGCTCGGGCGAGATCGGCCTCGCCTTCTCGACCGCCCCCGCGGCCGGCGAGGGCGCCGCCGACCTGAACCCCCTCTTCGCCGCCGCCTACGAGGCCGCCCACGAAGCCGTCTACAACTGCCTCCTCGCCGCGCGCCCCGCCCAGCGCCTCGACGGCACGCCCCAAGAAGCGTTCCCAGCAACCGCAATCGCCGCCGCCGCCCGCCAGGGGGGCTCCTGATGCCGACGGGCCGATTTCGGGTGCATATGGAGTTCGCTCCCGCTTGCAACGGCAGGGCCGTCGTTGCACCGTGCAAGATTGCCCACGGAGACGGGTAGCACGGGAAGT
>JBEHWY010000133.1:0-10199 GCA_048498975.1 Actinomycetota bacterium
GCGGGCGGCCCGGCGCACCCACAGGGCAGGTAGGTGCGCCGGCCCGCCCGCCTCGGAGCGCTTGCGAGAAGAGGGGCGTGGTTGAGCTTTCCCGGACTATTTGCGGAAAAGCTCAACCACATCGGGTCTCACGCCTGGCTCCGGAGGGGGAGGGTGCTCGCCGCCCTACCTGCCCAGAGAGGGTGGCGAGCACCCTCCCCGCGCACCCGCTTTACCTACGCCTCCGCCTCTCCTTCGGCCTCCGCCACCTCGGCCCTGATCCGCTCCAACGCCCGCCGCAGGATCCGCGAGACGTGCATCTGGGAGTGGCCGATCCGGTCGGCGATCTGCGACTGGGTGAGGTCGTCGACGAAGCGTAGTTTCAGCACGGCCCGCTCGCGCTCGTCGAGGTGGGGGAGGACCTTCTCCAGCGCCAGCCTGTCGTCGACGAGCTCGTAGCCGGCGTCCTCGTCGCCGATCCACTCCGAGGCGGGCGACTCGTCCTCGTCGCCGCCGACGGGGCGGTCGAGGGAGAGCGGCCGGCGGTTGTGGTTGGCCTCGAGCACCTCGAGCACGTCGGTGGGGTCGAGCTCGAGCCGCGCGGCGATCTCGCCGACGGAGGGGGAGCGCTGCAGTTTCACGGTCAGCTCGGAGATCGCCTTGTCGACTTCGGCCATGCGGTCATGCAGCCCGCGCGGCACCCGCACCGTCCAGACCCGGTCGCGGAAGTGGCGCTTCAGTTCGCCGAGGATCGTCGGCGAGGCGAAGGCCGCAAACGGCGTGCCCCGCGAGGGGTCGAAGCGGTCGATCGCGTTGACGAGCCCGAGGCTGGCGACCTGGTAGAGGTCGTCGAACGACTCGCTGGCGCCGCGGTAGCGCAGCGCCAGGTTGCGGGCGAACGGCAGGTAGCGGCGGACCAACTCCTCGCGGATCGCCGGGTCGCGTTCGGTCTCGAAGCGGCGCCAAAGCTCGCGCTCTCCGGCCAGGCCCTCGGCATGGAGCTCCGGTTCTCCTGGCTGGTTTTTTTCGTCGCTGAAGTTGTCTTCGTCGTTCATCGCTGCGATCGATTCTCTACGCGCCGGATCGTTGCACCGGCGCCGCCCTAGGAGCAGTGAATCGGCTGTGCAGCGCCCGGCTGCTCCCAATGGACCAGCCCGTTTACACCTTAACGGGCGGGCGGCGGCGCCTTGGCGCCGTTTCCGGCTGCCGTGGGCGGGTAACTTGGTGCCATGGGGGTCCGCAAGCTGATCGTCCTGCTCGCAGCGATCACGGCGCTGGCGGGTCTCTTTCCCGCCGGCGCCAACGCGATCGGCGGCGTGCCCGGGACCCGGCACTGGCAGCCGCCGCCGCGCACCGCGGCCTGGCAGTGGCAGCTGCAGGGCAAGATCGACCCCGATTACCTGGCCTGGGTCTACGACGTCGACGGCTTCGAAGCGACGAAGAGCGACGTCCGCGCCCTGCACCGCCACCGGCGGCGCGCCGTCTGTTACCTCGACGTCGGCAGCTGGGAGAACTTCCGGCCCGACGCCGGCCGCTTCCCCCGCTCGGTGATCGGCCGTCGCTACGAAGGCTTTCCCAACGAGCGCTGGCTCGACGTCAGTCGCTTCCGCCTCTTCGCCAAGCCGCTCGAAGCGCGGATCCAGATGTGCGCGCGCAAGCGCTTCGACGCGGTCGAGCCCGACAACGTCGCCGGCTTCGAAAACAAGACCGGCTTCGACATCACCCGGGCAGACCAGCTCCGCTTCAACCGCTGGATCGCCCGCCAGGTCCACGCTCGCGGCATGGCGGTGGCGCTGAAGAACGACCCGCGCCAGGTCCGCCAGCTCGTCGGTGCCTTCGACTTCGCGATCGTCGAGGAGTGCTTCCAGTACGACGAATGCGGCTTCTATAAGCCCTTCATCAACCACGGCAAGGCCGTTTTCGAGGCCGAGTACGAGCTCAAGCCCGAAGAATTCTGCGCTGCCGCGCAAGCGCTTCGCTTCAGTGCCATCCGCAAGTCCTACGACCTCTACGCCGAGCCCTGGGAACCCTGCGATCCGCTTGAACCGGGCGGCGCGGGGTAACCTCGCCCCAGTCCTGAAACGCCGAGCGCCGAAGGAGACGAGATGGGATTCGACCAGTACCACGAGCCGCCGGAGGAGCTGTCGGCCGAGACCAGGAGCTTCGCTCGGATCTGCGCCTCGCTGGAAGAGGAGTCGCAGGCGATCGGCTGGTACCAGCAGCGCCTCTCGGTCGAGCCCGATCCCGAGGCGCGGGCGATCATGGCGGACGCGCAGGGCGAGGAGTTCAAGCACTTCGCGATGAACCTCGAGTACCTGCTGCGGCGCACGCCGCGCTGGCGAGCGATCGCCGAGGGCGTTCTCTTCCAGGAGGGCGACATCGTCGAGCACGGCGAGGCGGCCGAGGCCGCCTCCGAGGACGACGGCGAGGAGGGCGGCGAGCCCGCGGCGTCCGCGGGCGACGGCTCGCTCGGCATCGGCAGCCTGAAAGGAGCGAACCAGTGAACCATCTCCTGCGCCAGCTGGCGCCGATCTCCGATGCCTCCTGGGAGCTGGTCGACGAGGAGGCGCGCGCGCGCCTGCGCGGGGCGCTGGCGGCGCGTCGCCTGGTCGACTTCTCCGGCCCGCTCGGCTGGGAGCACTCGGCGACCAACCTCGGCCGCGTCGAGAAAGTCGCCTCGCCCAACGGCGGCGGCGTCACCGCGCTGCGCCGGCGCGTGCTGCCGCTGGTCGAGCTGCGGGCTGACTTCGAGGTCTCGCTGGCGGAGCTGCGCGACGGCGACCGCGGCGCCGTCGACGTCGACTTCGCGGCGCTCGACGAGGCGGCGAGGAAAATCGCGATCTGCGAGAACGTCGCCGTCTTCCACGGCTGGTCGGAGGCGGGAATCGGCGGCGTCGCCGAGGCTTCGCCGATCGCCTCCGAGCCGCTCGGTCCCTCGGCCGAGGACTACCCGCGCTCGGTCGCCCGCGCCGTCGAGGCGATCCGCCAGGGCGGGGTGGAGGGCCCCTACGGACTTGCCCTCGGCCCGGACGAGTACACGCGAGTGATCGAGACCGCGGAGCACGGCGGCTACCCGCTGCGCGACCACCTGACGAAGATCCTCGAGGGCGGTCCGATCGTCTGGGCGCCCGGCGTCACCGGCGGGCTGGTGGTCAGCCTGAGGGGCGGGGACTTCCTCTTCGAGTCAGGCCAGGACCTGGCGATTGGGTACAGCCACCACGACGCGGAGGCAGTCCACCTCTACCTCGAGGAGAGCTTCTCCTTCGTCGTCGCCACGCCCGAGGCCGCGGCGCCGCTCAGTTCCTGAGCGGCGCCGCGCCGCTACTCGGCGGCGACAGCCTCTGGGTCGGGCGACTTGAAGTGCAGGATCTCGACCTTCGAGACCATGCCCTCTTCGCTGCTCTCGGCGAGGCGGGAGGAGCTTTCGGCCTGGATCTCCAGGGTCCGGTCGAGGGTCTCGCTGAGCAGCTCGGCGATGTCTTCCCAGCCCTTGCGGTCGACCACCATCGGTGAGCGGCTGATGTGGAGGTCCGGCATCTCGTAGAGCGAGCCGGAGTTGGCCGCCTCGCGGATGTCATCGAAAATCGATTTCAGGACCGCGTCGTAGATGCCCGGGCGCAACACCTCGGGGAGCCGCGACCACTGCTGGTCGCTGAGGAACTGGCGGCGGGTCGCACGGTAGAAGTGCTCGGTGGCGCCACGCCGTTGCTTCGTATCGACCAGCTCGATGCAGTCGTATTTCTCGAGCACGCGCACGTGATAGGCCACCAAGTTGAGGCTCTGGTCGAGCTCCTGAGCCAGCAGATTGGGGCTGGCGACGCGTTCGTTGAGAATGATCAGGATCTGGACTCGCAGCGGGTGCGCGAATGCTTTCGCGACGAGCTGTTCGACTCCGTCCTTTTGCTTTTTGGTCTTCGTCTTCGGCAAGGGGATGTCCTTCGGTCGTTTACAGGTGGCGGCCGATATGTCCACTGTAGCGACAGAAACTCAAGAAAATCACAACGTTGGTCGTCTTTTCGTTTATTTCCGTAATTTTGGCATTTTACCCTTGATTGCTACAGCAAATTAAAGTATTCATATCTCGTCGCACCGGGAATGGAAAGGAGTGCGACCGGGGCGGAAGGGGCCCCGTGAGGGGATCGAGGGGAGGTGTGCTGGATGGAGATGCAACTGGCGCGTGCGCGAGTTACTCCCGTGGCAATCGTGAAGGGCACGTGAGCCCTTGGCGGTGGAGGGGGCGGCGATGGCGTGACAGGCTTAGACGGTGGCTCCATGGAAGCTGCCTCTCGTCGTCGCCGGGATCGCCGTCCCCACCGTCGCCGCCTTCTTGCTCGGCGGCCCGGGAGTCGGCGTCGCCGTTGGTGCATTGGTGGCGGTTGCGATCGTCTACCTCGCCGTTCGCGCCCGCCCGCGCGGGGCGATCGGGGCGCGGCCGTCGACCGGCTCCGAGCGCCGTCTGCTCGTCGTCGTCACCCTGCCGCTCGAGGACCCCGCGGCAAGCGCGGCGATCTCCACCGACGCCGCCGGTGGGCCGGGGGAGGCCGGCGCCGACGTTCTCGTCCTGGCGCCAGCGCGAATCGGGTTCCTCGACCGCTGGGCCTCCGACGTCGAGGGTGCCCGGCAGCGGGCGCAGGAGAACCTGGTGATCAGCGTTGCTTCGCTGGCGACGGCGGGCGTCGGCGCCGAGGCGCGGGTGGGCGACGAGGACCTGGTCCAGGCGGTCGAAGACACGGTTGGGCAGTTCGCCGCGACCGAGGTCGTCCTGGTCACCGCCGACGACGAGCGTGACCCGGCCGCCGCCGAAGCGGCGGCCGAGTTGGGAGAGAGACTGGTGGCGCCGTTCCGGCGCCTGCGGGTCAGTGGTCGAGCAGCTCGTTGAAGCGGATTGCCGCTCGGGTTGGGATCGCGAAGTCGTCGTTGTGGTGGAGGAGGCCGGCGCCGACCAGATCGCGGACGGCGCGCTGGACCGAGTCGCGTTGAGCAAAGCTCGCCTGCTCGCCGGCCAGCTCACGGACCAGTTCCTCGACTGTGAGCAGGGTCGGGTGGAGATCTAGGACCAACTGGAGGACCGCGGACTCGGTGGCCGCGTCGCCCTGTCTAGTGGTCCAGTTCTCTTCGCTCGCGCCCATCGCTCGTTCTCGCCTGCCAAGTCGGTCAGGCGGCGGGACTCTCCCCCGCTGGACCCTCGCCGTCGTCCTCGAGTTCGAGCATCTGCTTCGCCCAGGGCGCTTCGATCGCGGTCCGGTAGAAGTGCTGGACCGAGCCCCGCACCGGTTCGGTGAAGACGAGGGCGACGGCGCTGGCCTCGGCGAGGACACGGACGTGGTAGCTGACGTTGCTGAGCGGATGCTCGAGCTTGATCGAGAGCTGGCGAGGGCTGATCGGTTCCTCGTGCTCCATCACGCGCAGGATCTTGCGGCGCAGCGGATGCCGCAGGGCGGAAAGGAGGGCGCTGTCCTCGGAGCGGTGGTGGCTTGCCATTCCGCGCGACAATATAGAGCAAACGAAACGTTTTGTCTGTCAACACGCTGTCTGCGCTCAAAGCGCGCCATCGCCGTACCGGTTCAGGCCTCGCCCCGCACGCCGCCCATCTCGCTGAAGACCGCGGTCACGCCGCCGTTTTCGCGCATCTCGTCGGCGATCACGTGGGAGACGGCGTTGATCAGCGCCAGATGGGTGAAGGCCTGGGGGAAGTTGCCGAGGTGGCGACCGGAGTCGGCCTCGAGCTCCTCGGCGAAGAGGTCGAGCCAGCCCGCCGCCTCGAGCAGTCGCTCGCACAGCTCGCGCGCGCGCTTGCACTCGCCGATCTCCGAGAGGGCGGAGACGAGCCAGAAGGAGCAGATCAGGAAGGTGCCCTCCTTGCCGTGCAGCCCGTCGTCGGTCTCTTCGACCTTGTAGCGGAGGACGAGGCCGTGCTCGGTCAGTTCCGAGGCGATCGCGTCGACCGTCGCGTGCAGGCGCGGATCGTCGGGCGGCAGGAAGCGCAGCAGCGGAATCAGCAGGCAGGAGGCGTCGAGCGCGTCGGTGTCGTAGTGCTGGCGGAAGACGCCGTCGCGGCAGCCGCGTTCGAGGATCTCGGCGTGGAATTCGTCGGCCTTGGCCTGCCACTCGTCGGCGATTTCGTCGGCGCCGACGCTGCGGGCGAGGCGCACGCCGCGGTCGACCGCGACCCACATCATCAGCTTCGAGGAGACGTAGTGCTGCGGTTCCCCGCGCGACTCCCAGATCCCCTGGTCGGGATGCGGGAAGGCCTCGATCGCCGCTTCCACCTGGTATTTGATCAGGTCGCGGACCGCCGGATCGCCGCGTCCGCGCAGTGCTTTTTCGTGCAGGTAGACGGAGTCCAGGAGCGCTCCCCAGACGTCGTTCTGGCGCTGGTCGTAGGCGCCGTTGCCGACCCGCACCGGCTGCGCGCCGCCGTAGCCGCCGAGGTGGTCGAGCGTGCGCTCGGTGAGGTCGCGCTCGCCGCCGATCCCGTACATGATCTGCAGGTCGGGGTGGTCGCGGCAGACGCCGGCGATGAAGCGCATGAAGTCGCGCGCCTCGTCATCGAAGCCGAGCGTGTGCAGCGCCCAGAGGACGAAGGTCGAGTCGCGGATCCAGCTGTAGCGGTAGTCCCAGTTGCGGACGCCGCCCGGCGTCTCCGGCAGCGAGGTGGTGGGGGCGGCGACGATCGCCCCGGTCGGCGTGTAGGTGAGGCCCTTGAGGACCAGCGCCGAGCGTTGCAGGTGGATCCGCCAGGGGTGGTCGGGGAACTTGCCGTGGCGCAGCCAGGCGCGCCAGAATTCTTCGGTCGAGTCGAGCCGCTCGAGCGCCTCCGGGGCGCTGCGCGGGCCGCCGATGCCGCTCTCACCCCAGGTCACCGCACAGAAGCCGCTCTCGTTCTCGCGCAGCTTCAGGGTCCCGCGCACGGTGCTGCCCTCGACGGTCAGCTCCATGTCGGAGGTCAGCACCAGCTGTTCGCCGTCGGGGCCCGTGGCGGTCGCCTCGCCGAGCTCGCCACCGCTCCAGCCCGCTTCGCTGAGGCCGTAGCCGAAGCTCGGCAGGCACTCCATCTCCATCTCGACTTCGCCGTCGATGCAGGTCATCGTGCGCAGCAGCGAGCGGTCGGACTCGTGCGCGGTGCGGGGCCGGCCGCGGCCGTCGTCGGCCGCCCACTCGGCGATCGTCAGCGCGTCGTGGACGACGACCCAGCCGCTGTCGGTGACCCAGGTCGTCTCGATCACCAGGGTGCCCGGCTCGTAGCGGCGGCTGATCGGCACGATCACGCCCTGCGGCTTCAGGTTGAAGCGGCCGGCATCGCGGTCGAGCAGCGCGGCGAAGACGCTGGGCGAATCGAAGCGGGGGATGCAGAGCCACTCGATCGCGCCGGAGTAGGAGACGAGGGCGGCGGTATGGCAGTCGGAGAGGAAGCCGTAGCTGCCGATGGGCGGAAAGCGGTCGTCGAGGCGGCTCACGGCGCCCCGCAAGCTAGCAGCGCCTGCGGCGCTCGGGCGAGCCCCGTCCGGCGCTACGCTGAGCCGACATGACCCTGCCGATCGCCCACGTCTCGGGCATCTTCGGCCCGCTCGAGCTGCTGCCGATGCTGATCGCGGCGGGCCTCTACGCGAAGCGCTCGACCACCCTCGCTGCCAAAGGGCGGCCTGTGCCCCTCTGGCGCCAGATCTGCTTCGGCTCCGGCCTGCTGCTGATCGCCCTGGCGCTGATCACGCCGCTCTCCGACCTGGCGGACGAACTGCTGATGGCGCACATGGTCGAGCACCTGGTGATCGGCGACCTCGCCTCGCTGCTGCTCGTCCTCGGCCTCACCGGGCCGCTGCTGCAGCCGATCCTGGCGATCAAGTTCTTCGACCGGATGCGGGTCCTCGTCCACCCGGCGGTCGCGATGACTCTGTGGGCGGCCAACATCTTCTTCTGGCACGCGCCGCCGCTGTATGACGCCGCCTACGGCGCGGCGCCCGTCCACTTCCTCGAGCACGCGACCTTCATCTTCTTCGGCTGCCTGGTCTGGATGCCGGTCTTCGGCCCGCTGCCGGTGCCGAGCTGGTTCACGGCCGGCTGGAAGGTGGTCTACGTGATTGCGATGCGGCTGATCGCGACCGTGCTCGGCAACGTCCTCACCTGGTCGGGAACGGTTCTCTATGACCGCTACGCCACCGGTGAGGCGCTGCACCACATCTCGCCGCTGACCGACCAGAGCATCGCCGGCATGATCATGATGCTCGAGGGCACCTTCCTCGGCCTCGGCGTGCTCGCCTGGTTCTTCTTCCAGGCGGCAAAGGAGGGGATCGAGAAGCAGCGCCTGATCGACCTCGCCTACGACCACGGCGTCGAGCTCGACCCCAAGCGCGCCCAGCGGGCGGTCGCCGCCGGGCAGGGCAAGCGGCTCGAGCAGCAGATCCTCGGCGACTCGGCGCGTCCCAGCGGAGAACCCGGTGTCGCCGCTCGCTAGGGCGCGGGCCTGGCTGGTGACGGGGCCGCCGGGGCGAGGGCTCGCCTTCGCGATCGACTTCGGCGCCGCCCTGCGGACGATGCTCGCCCGCCGCCGGGCCTAGGCCGAGCGGCGGATTCCTCTAGGGTCAGGCGCCCCTTATGGAGACCTCTGTCAAAGAGCTGCCCGAGTCGCGCGCGCAGGTCGAGGCGAAAGTACCCGCCGAGGACGTCGGCAAGGCCGTTTCCCGGGCCGCCCGCGCGATGGCCCGCGAAATGCGGATGCCCGGCTTCCGCAAGGGCAAAGCGCCGCCGTCGCTGATCGTGCAGCGGCTCGGCTTCGCCGCGGTGCTCGAGGAGGCGATTCGCGAGGCGCTGCCGGACTGGTACGAAAACGCGCTGCTCGAAAGCGGGATCACGCCGATCGGCGACCCCAGCATCGAGATGGTCTCGACGCCCGAGGCCGAAGGCGAGGCGCTCGAGTTCAAGTTCGAGGTCGGCGTGCGGCCGGTTGCGAAGCTCGGCGAGTACAAGGGCTTGGAGGTCGGTCGCGAGGAGAAAGAGGTCGAGGAGTCGGTGATCGACACCGAGATCGATCGCATCCGCGAGGGCTTCGCCCGGCTCGAACCGGTGCAGCGGGCCGGCGCCGAGGGCGACGTCCTGCTGGTCGACTTCGAGGGTCTGCTAGACGGCAAAGCCTTCGACGGTGGCAAGGCCGACGACTACCTGCTGACGCTCGGCGCGGGGCAGCTGATCCCGGGCTTCGAGGAGCAGTTGGTCGGCGCCGAAGCCGGCGAGGACCGCGACGTCGAAGTCACCTTCCCCGAGGACTACCAGGCCGAGCACCTGGCCGGCGAAGACGCGGTCTTCAAGGTGAAGGTGAAAGAGGTGCGGGAGAAAGTCCTGCCCGAGCTCGACGACGACTTCGCCTCCGACGCCTCCGAGTTCGACACGCTGGAGGAGCTGCGCGCCGACATCCGCGAGAAAGTCGGCAAAGCGCTGAACAGCCGCGCCGAGGAAGACTTCCGCATCGCCGCCGTCGACGCCGCGGTGGCCGCTGCCACGGTCGAGGTCCCCGACGAGCTGGCCACGGCGCGGGCGACCGAACGCTGGGAGCGGACCGAACGGCAGCTCGCCCAGCGCGGCATGGACCCCAACGCTTTCCTGCAGATGCAGGGCAAAACCCGCGACGAGCTGATCGCGGAATCGACTCCCGACGCCGTCCAGGAGCTGAAGCGCGAGGCGGTCGTCACCGCGATCGCCGAGGCCGAGGGGATCGAGGTCACCGAGGAGGAGCTGGTCGAGGCGCTCGAGCACAGCGCCGAACACGAACGCACCACTGCCGAGAAGCTGCTCGAGCGGCTGCGCCAAAGCGGCCGCGACCGGATGATCGGCGAAGACATCCGCGCCCGCAAAGCGATCGAGCTGATCGCCGACGCCGCCAAACCGATCCCGCTGGAGCAGGCCGAAGAGGCCCAGGCCAAAGCCGAGGCCGCCGAGAAAATCTGGACTCCCGAGAAGGAGTCGGAGGAGTCGGGCGAGGGCGGCAAGCTCTGGACGCCTGGCGACGAGTAGTCGCTGGGACCAACCCCTGCGCAGGCAGGGATGCGGGTGCGCCTCCGCGTGAATTGAGTCGCGCCCCTTTGTCGGGGCGGCTCCGCCGTGATGCTGCCCGCCTATGGCGGGCCCTGAATCAGATTGCATATCGCCGCTTCGCGAACATTCCCGCGGAGGCGCACCCGCATCCCTGCCGACGGAGGGCTTGCCCCGGGATTGGTTTGAGCCCGCGT
>JBEHWY010000134.1:0-10111 GCA_048498975.1 Actinomycetota bacterium
CCTCCAGCACGGGAAGTGGGGCCAGTCGATCGGCAAGCGCGCGCTGCGCATCCGGGTCGTGCGGGCCGCGGACAACGGGCCGATCGACTTCGGCGTGGCCTTCGGCCGGGTTCTCTTCACGTACGTGATCAGCGCGATCACCGTGGGTCTCTTCTCCCTGATCGACGCGCTCTGGATCTTCGGGAACGACCGCAAGCAGTGCCTGCACGACAAGGTCGTCAAGACCGTCGTGGTCAACGCGGACGCAGAGAGGGTGGCGAGCACCCTCCCCGGCCGCGCTCGGTCCCGCCTCACCGCGGCAAATGCCGCCTTAGCCGTCGAGCGCGTAGAGGTCGAAGCGGCCGATCGTCAGGCGGTCGCCGTCGCGGAGGGTGCCCCACTCGACCGGGGCGCCGTTGACGAAGACGCCGTTGAGGCTGCGGTCGTCGAGTACCCGCAGGTCCTTGCCGGGTTCGGCGACGATCAGCGCGTGGCGGCGCGAGACGCTCGGGTCGTCGAGGCAGAGGTCGGCGCTCGGGCTGCGCCCGATCCGGGTCCAGCCGCGCTGGATCGGCAGGGTGACGATCTCGTCCTCGTCGGTGCGGTAGACCAGGTTCTGGTCGGCGACCACCAGCTTGCGCGCCTGCGGCAGCCATTGCGGCGACTCCGCCTCGGCGGGCAACGTCACTTCCACGGTCTTCGCCTCGCCGTGTTCCTGATGTTCGGCGAAGATCGAGTCGCGGCGGAAGCGGGCGCGACCGCAGCGCGGACAGGCGGGGACGTGATCGGTCTCCAGCAATGAAAGCTGGGCGCCGCAGTTGACGCAGAAGTAGGTACCGGCGCCGGGGATCGAGCCGGGACCAAAGGTCTCGCCTAAGCCGCTGGAGCTGAGGCTGTCGAACATGATGCTCTCCTTTCCGCGCTTCCCGCGGACCCCAGTACGACCATATACCCCGAGCGGGGCGGGGTCACTCAAGATTCCTCATGCGGTCGCCGAGGGGGGCACGAGCCGCGGCCGGGGGGTCGCCGACTAGAATCGCGCCGCGATGGGTCCGATCCATGCCGAAGTCGAAATCGACGCTCCCCGCGAGCGGATCTTCGAGTTGATCGGCGACCTCGCGCTGCGGCCCTCGTTCACCGACCACTTCCTCACCGACTTCCACCTGACGCGGATCGATTCGCGCGGGGTCGGTGCCGGGGCGCGGTTTCGCGTCAAGCAGCCGCTGCGCAAGCCCTGGATGGATACGACGATCGTCGAACAGGACGAGAACACCCGCATCGTCGAAGAAGGCGCCGGCGGCCGCAGCAACCGCATCCGCACCCGCACGGTCTGGGAGCTGCGTGGCGGCAGCGGCGGTCTGACCGCGCTCTCAGTCACCTTCTGGACCGAACCGACGAACCCGATCGACCGCCACCTGGAGACCCTCAGCGGTGGCTCGTTCTGGGTCGGAAGGGGCTGGCGCGAGGCTCTGCGCCGGCTGCGCGAGGCGATCGAGAACGACCTCCCGGCGGCCGAGCGGATCGCCGTCGCGGGGGGCAACAGATACGCGACCGGCATCCCCTAATAGACTCTCGCCCGCCGATGTTCGCCAACCGCAGATTCGCGCTGCCGCTGCTCGCCGCCCTAGCCCTCGTGGTGCTCGGGCTGGGCGTCACCGCCTGCGGCTACAAGAGCGATTCCAGCGAGGCGGTCGAGGGTGAGTCCGTATACCTCGGCGACCTCCAGTTCAACGTGATCTTCTCGCGCTACCTGAACCCGAACGACACCGAGGACTCCGCCTACCTGGTCGGCCAGCCCGACCCGCCCAACGGCGAAAGCTACTTCGGCGTCTTCCTCCTGGTCCAGAACGAACACAACGAACCGCACCAGCTGCCGTCGACCGCCTGGATCAGTGACGCCGACCACCAGGAATACAAGCTGATCGAAAGCGAAAGCCTCTACGCCTTCCCCTTCGGCACCGAGGTCGAGGAACAGGAACAGATCCCGGTCCTCGACTCGACCCCGCAGCAGGGCCCGATCGAGGGCTCCCTGGCGCTCTTCCTCCTGCCTGAATCGGCTTCGGAGAACCGGCCGCTGACGCTCCACATCCCGGCCGCCGAAGGCGACGAAGAAGTCGAGATTACGCTCGACCTCTAGCCGCGCTCCCCGGGGCGCGACTCAGAGCCCGGCGGCGAGGACTTCCGCCGCGGCCGGCGCCGCGACTTCGCCGCCGGCGGCTTCGGCTTCGATCAGCAGCACCCCGATCGCCAGCTTCGCCTTGTCGGCCGGGACGAAGGCGGCGAACCAGGCGTCCTTGCGCTGCTCGGGGTGTTCGGCGTTCTCTTCGCCGGGCTTGGGGCCGAGCTCGGCGGTGCCGGTCTTGCCCGCCACCTGGGCTTCGGTGATCGCGCCGGCGGTGCCGGTCCCTTCGACGACGACGCCGACCATCAGTTCGGTCAGCTCGTCGGCGATCTGCTTCGACATCACCCGCACCGGCTCGGCCTCGGGGCGCAGCTTCTTGTTCTTCAGGATCGAGGTCGGCATGCGGACGCCGCCGTTGGCGACGGTCTGCGCCACGCTCGCCATCTGCAGCGGCGTCGCCAGCACTTCGCCCTGACCGATCGCCGAGACCCCGAGTTCGACTTCGCCGCCGATTTCCTGCGGGATCGTCGATTCCGCCGGTTCGACTTCTTCGACGATCTTCTGCGAGTAGAGCGTCGGCGGCGAGTTGAAGCCGAAGCGCTCGGCGGTGGCGACCAGGTCGTCGTTGCCGATCTGTGGCCCGAGCGGCGCGAAGTCGGCGTTGCAGGACTCGGCGAAGGCCTGGCGGAAGGTGCCGCCGCAGATCTCGCCGTTGGCGTTTTCGATGAAGCGGCCGCCGACGTTGACGCCTTCGACGTATTCGAATTCGTCGTCGAGCGAGACCAGGTTGTCCTGCAGGGCCGCGGTGGTGGTGATGATCTTGAAGGTCGAGCCGGGCGGCTGCGGGGCGGAGAAGGCCTGCCCGGCGAGGGCGCGGACGTCGCCGTTGCGGGCGTCGAGCACGGCGATCCCCCCGGCGCGGCCGGCCAGCGCGGCGACCGCCGATTCCTGGATTTCCGGGTCGATCGTCGTTTTCACCGGCGCCCCTTCTTCCGGTTCGGAGTGGGCGATTTCGCGCGAGCCGCCGGCTTCGTCGACCGCGTAGAGGGTGCCCCCCGGCTTGCCGGCGAGGCGGACGTTGAGCGCCTGCTCGAGGCCGCTGACACCGACCGGCGTGTCGGGGCTGAAGCCGTGGCGGGCGAGCTTCGCCTGGTCCTCTTCGGAGGGCATCCCGATTTCGCCGACGACGTCGATCGCGGCGCTGCCCATCGGGTATTCGCGTTCGTCGGCGGGGCCCTGCGCGAGCGGCGTCCCGTCGCCGGCCAGGATCGGCGCCCGCGGCGCCAGTTCGACCTTGCTTTCCAGGTGCTCGCCTTCGCGCAGGCCGGGGAAGACGAGGCTCGGCTCCCATTCGATGCCGCCGTCGGCGTAGGGCAGCGCGAGCTCGTCTTCGAAGCGCCCGAAGGCGACCGTGGTGGCGACCATCGGCACCGGCACCAGGGTCTTGCCGTCGCTGGAGACGGGGTCGTGCGGGGAGCTGGCTTCGAGCCCTCTCAGGGTCGCGGTCTCCGCTGCTTCGCGATAGGCGGCGGCGAATTCCTCGGCCCCGATCGCTTCCCGGGAGGCGTCGTTCAGCTCCTGGTACATCGCCGCGAAGTTGCCCTGCGTCCAGGCTTCGGCGTAGCGGTCGGCGGCTTCCTTCTGCGGCGAGCCGGGGGCGCCCATGGCGGCACCGACGACGAACGCGACTATGGCGATGAGGGAGAGGGGGAGGGTGCGGGTGACGAGTCGCCGCCGGCGCTCCACCTCGGGGGGCAACCGTCTCACCTGTCGAAAGGTATTAGAGCCACACCAGGGAGGAGTACTCGCGTGCGTGCTTGTATTTCCCTGCAATGACCGTGTTGGACTGGGCCATCGTCGCGTTCACCCTGGCGCTCGGCATGTGGGGCTACCGCCAGGGGCTGATCGTCGGCGCGCTCACCCTCACCGGCTTTGCCGTCGGGGCCTTCGCCGGCAGCCGGATCGGGCCGGTGTTGCTGAGCCAGGGGGCGGACTCGCCTTACGCGCCGCTGTGCGCCGCGATGGGGGCGCTGCTGCTGGGCGCGGGGGTGGCGGTCGCGGTCGAGAGCTTCGCCCTGGGGCTGCGCGAGAAGGTGATCCGGCGGCAGGCGCTGCACCACGTCGACGGCGCCGGCGGCGCGATCCTGATCGGCGCGGTCGCCCTCGGCCTCGCCTGGGTGTTCGGCGCCGTCGCCCTGCACGCGCCGGCGACCGAGCGGCTGCGTGCCGACGTGCAGGACTCGGTGATCCTCAGCAGCCTCAACGAAGTGCTGCCGCCGAGCGGTCCCGTGCTGGGCGCGCTCGACCGCGTCGACCCGGCGCCCTCGGTCCTCGGGCCGACGACGCCGGTGGCGCCGCCCAGCAGCTCGATCGCCGCCGACCCCGACGTGCTCGACGCCGGGCGCTCGGTCGTGCGGGTGCTGAGCACCGCCTGCGGGCTTGGGATCGAGGGCTCGGGCTGGGCGGTGGCGCCGGGATTGATCGTCACCAACGCGCACGTCATCGCCGGCGCTCACGACACCACGGTCACGACTCAGGAAGGCGCCGAGCTCGACGCGACGCCGGTCTACTACGACACCCACGACGACCTGGCGCTGCTCCGAGTCGGCGCCAACGTCCCGGTCCTGCCGATCTCCGCCGAACGGCGCAGCGGCGCCGACGCGGCGGTGCTCGGCTACCCCGAGAACGGACCCTACGAGCTCTCGCCGGCGCGGGTGGGGGAGACGCGGGAGACGATCAGCGAGGACTCCTACGGCCATGGCCCGATCGACCGCGAGATCACCTCGCTCGGTGGCATGGTGCGCTCCGGCAACTCGGGCGGCCCGCTGGTCGACGCCGCGGGCCGCGTGATCGGGACCGTCTTCGCGACCACGACGAGCGGCTCCCCCGGCGGCTTCGCGATCCCAGCCGAGCTCGTCCGCCCGGCGCTGAACAATGCCGGCGGCGAAGTCGGCACGGGGGCCTGCACCAACTGAAACCCGGCGTGCCGACCACTTACGTTCAGTAAGCTCGTTAAATCGTGGAAACGGCCAGCTCGACCACCGGTAGCGCCTCCGTGGGCCCTCAAGGCGGCGTTTGCCCGCACTTCCATGCGGCAATCGAGCTGATCGGCAAGCGCTGGACCGGCGCCATCGTCTGCGCCCTGACCGAGCGGCCGATGCGTTTCGGCGAGCTCGCCAAGGCGGTCCCCGGCCTCTCCGACCGGCTGCTCTCGCAGCGGTTGCGGGAGCTGGAGGAGGAAGGCCTCGTCCAGCGCGAGGTCGAAGCCGGCTCGCCGGTGCGGGTCACCTACTCGCTGACGGCGATGGGCCAGGAGCTCGATCCCGCGATCAAGGAGTTGAGGATTTGGGCCAGGCGTTGGAAGAGCACGCGGTAAGCCGCGTCGTCGCCTTCCAATAGCCTGAATCGATGGATCTGCCTGGGCCGTTTCCGGTTGGCCGTTACGCGAAGAAAATCCGCGAGGAGATGCGCAGCCGCGCCCGGGTGCAACTGATGGGCGAGGTGACCGGCGTCGGTCGCAGCAAGAAACAGGCCTTCTTTGAGCTGCGCGACAGCGAGGGCGCGGTGCCCTGCACGATGTGGCTCAACGACCTCGAGCGGGCGAAGCTGCCGGAGGGAGCGCTGCGCGACGGCGCCGAACTGGTGATCGGTGGCGGGCTCGACTACTTCGTCGGCAGCGCCACCTCCTCGCCGAGCTTCTCCTTCCGCGCCACGCACGTGCGGCTGGCGGGCGAAGGGGACCTGCTGGCGCGGCTGGAGGCGCTGCGCAAGCAGTTGCGCGCCGAGGGCCTGTTCGAGTTGCAAAAGCAGCTGGCGCGGCCGCTGCTGCCGAAGACGATCGGGGTGGTGACGGCGGAGACCGGCGCCGCCCGGCGCGACCTGCTCGCCGGCCTGGCGCGGCGCGGCTGGGGCGGCACCGTGGTCTGGGCCTTCGCGCCGGTCCAGGATCGCCACGCGGCGCCGGCGATCGCCGCGGCGCTGCAGGACCTGGCGGCGCGGCCCGAGGTCGAGGCGATCGTCGTCACCCGCGGCGGCGGCAGCCTCGCCGACCTCTGGGCCTTCTGCGACGAGACGCTGTGCCGGACGGTGGCGCTGCTGCGGGTGCCGGTGATCAGCGCCGTCGGCCACGAGCGCGACACGACGCTGATCGACGACGTCGCCGCCGTCGCCTGCTCGACTCCGACCCACGCCGCCGACGCAGTGGTGCCGCTCGACTGCCTGGCGGCGCGGCGCGACCTCGAGCGCGCGGTGGTCTCGCTGCGGCGCTCGGGCGAGGGCGCGATCGGCAGCCGGGCGCGGCACCTGGGAGCGCTGGCGCGGGGGCCGGAGCGGGCGCTGCAGCGCGAGCGCACCAGCCTCAACCAGAAGATCCGCGAGATCCGCGCCGCTTCCGAACGCGGGGTCGCCGAGCGCAGCGCCTTCCAGCGGCGGATCGCGACCGTCGTCCTCGGCCGCGCCCGGCGTCGAGCGCTGCAGCGCACCGAGGAGGCCCGGGCACGGGAGCGCCGTCGCGGCGGCGCGATCGAGGGCTCGGCCGAGCGGGCGCTGCAGCGGCGCCGGCAGGCGCTGGAGCGGATGGCCGTGGCGCTGCGCGCGCACGACCCTGAGCGCACCCTGGAGCGCGGCTACGCGCTGGCGGAGACCGACGCGGGGGCGCCGGTGACCAGCGCCGCCGGCGCGGCCGCCGCCGGCGCGGTAAGACTGCGGTTTGCGGACGGCCGCGTGAGAGCAGCGATCGAGGGAGAGATTGAGCGAGACGCCTGACAGCTATGAGGCCGCGGTGGAGCGGCTGGAGGAGATCATCGACCGGCTCGACTCGGGCCAGGCGGGTCTGCGCGAGACGCTCGAGCTCTGCCGCGAGGGGCGTGAGCTGGTCAACTACTGCGCTGCCGAGCTCGACGCGGTCGGCGAGGGGCTGAAGGAGCTGAAGCTCGACGAGCTCGCGGCCCGCCTCGATTCTCAGGCCGCCTGAGTCTCCGCCGGTCCGGAACAGAGGTTGCCCAGGGCCGGGCAGCCGCGGCAGAGGTCCCAGCCGCGGCGCGATTCGGCGGCGACGGGGAAGTCGCCGCCGGCGATGCGGTGGATCGTCGCTTCCAGGTGCTGGCGGGCGGCGGCCATCTGCAGGTGTTCGAGCGTCGTCACGACCGGGTCGGCGGGGCGCTCGAGGAAGACGTAGGCGACCTCGACCTCAGGCGCGCCCAGCGACTCGGCCGCCGCCAGCGCGTAGATCGCCCGCTGCGTCTCGTAGCGGGCCGCGTGCGCGGCGGGGTCGGCGCCGCCGAGGCGGTCGGTCTTGTAGTCGACGACCAGCGGCGGTCCGTCGGCGCGCTCGACCAGCAGGTCGATCGAGCCGCGCAGGACGGTGTCGCCGAGGCCGAGCAGGATCGGCACCTCGGCCCGCACCCGGCTCGCCTCGGCCTCGATCCGCTGCCGCAGCGGCGATCCCAGCCACTCGCGCAGCGGCGCCAGCAGCGCCTCGGCGTCGGTGCGCTCGGGGTCGAGGCCGGCCGCCAGCGCGTGCCGGCGCGCCAGCTCGGCCGAGGGCTCGCGCCAGCCGTTCTCCTGGCTCCACTCCAGCAGCGCGTGCACCGCCGCCCCCTGCGCCGTCCGCTCCTCCCGCGCCGAAGGCGAAGCCTCCTCCCCCGGCGTGGCAGTGCTTTGTCCCGCCATACGAGACAAAGCACTGCCACGGGGAGGGAGGCCGAGGACTCGTTCCATGTAGAAGCGGTAGGGGCACTCCTCGTAGGCGGAGATCGCGGTGTAGGAGAGGGGGCGGCTGGGGACGGTCGGCGGGTGGCGGTGGACGAGCGGCGGCGGGCCTTCGCCGAGCTCGCGCTCGCCGCCGGCGTCGCGCCGGACCGCAGTCAGCTCGGCGGCGCGCTCGGGGGAGGGGAGGTTGACGCGGACGGCGATCTCGACCGGCGCGAAGCCGGCGTCGAGGCCCGGCCGCGGCTGCGGCGGCTCGACCGTCACCGTCGCGTCCTCGTCGCGGGCGACGCCGAGGGCGCCGACCAGGCGCTCGACCACCGGCGTGCTCGGCCTCGTCCCGTTGCCGTTGCCCCTGCTGGCCTCGGGTTTGACGACGCCGCTGAGGATCAGGTGGCGCTGTGCCCGCGTCGCGGCGACGTGGAACAGCCGCAGCCCCTCCTCGGCGTCACGCGCGCGCGCCTCCTCCAGCAGCTCGTCGTAGTCGAAGAGATTGATCGAGGCGCTGCCCAGGCGCCGCCACTGCATCCCGACCCGCGGCGCGCCCTCGCGGCCGAGCAGCAGCAGCGGCGCCCGCGCGCCGGCCAGCAGGCTGCGCGAGAGGTCGGGGACGGCGACGACGCCGAACTCCAGGCCCTTGGCGTTGTGGACGGTCATGATCCGCACCCCGTCGTGGCCCTCGGCCGCGGTCGCCGCCTGCGCCTCGGCGTCGCCTTCGGCGCGGACCGCGAGGAAGTCGAGCAGCCCGCGCAGGTCGCGTCCCTCGCGCGCCTCGAACTCGGCCGCCAGCCGCATCAGCTTGCGCACGTTGGCGTAGCGGGCCTCGCCCGCGGCGCGCATCAGGATCGCCAGGTCATAGCCGGTCTCGCTGCTCGCCGCCTCGATCAGCGCCGCCAGCGGCAGCCGCGCCGCTCGCTCGCGCAGCGACCCGAGCCGCGCCACGAACTCGGCCAGCAGCGCCCGCTCCTGCGCCGGGATCTGCTCGAGGCGCTCGGGATCGGCCAGCTCCGCCTCGCCAGTCCCGGCGGCGTGCTCCAGCGCCGGCCAGACGTGGCGTCGCGGCCCGGCGGCGGCGCGCAGCAGCCACAGCGTGTCGGGGGCGAGGCCGCAGGCGGGGGAGGCGAGGGCGCCGAACAGCGCCTGGTCGTCGAGCGGGTTGGCGATCGCCGCCAGCAGCGCGCAGACGTCGGCGACCTGCTGCTGGGACCAGTAGCCGCGGCCGCCGACCACGTAGGGGGCGAGGCCGGCGCGCTGCAGCGAGTCCTCGTAGGCGTCGAGGTGGGTGAAGGCGCGCAGCAGGACGACCATCTCGCCGCGGCGGACGCCGGCGTCGGCGAGCTCGCGCAGGCGGGCGGCAAGGAAGCGCGCCTCGGCCAGGCAGTTGAGCGGCGTGCGGCCGTCGATCGCCGGCTCCAGCTCGATCTCCTCCGCGTCCCAGCCGTCGCGCGCGGTCAGCAGCAGCTCGACGGCGGGGCCGGGGGTGTCGCCGGCCCCATCCGCTCCTTCGCTCGCCTGGTCCGGCTCCCCGGGCGCGGCCGCGCCGACTCGCAGCGGCCGGTAAGACTCGCCGATCAGCGCCGCGCCGAAGTGGTTGACGGCGGCGATCACCTGCGGGCGCGAGCGGAAGTTGCCGCTGAGCGCGAGCAGCGCGGCGTCCTCGCGGCGGTCGATCGCCTCGCGCTGGGCGCGAAAGACGTCGAGGTCGGCGTGGCGGAAGCCGTAGATCGACTGCAGCTCGTCGCCGACGACGACCAGCTCGCTGCGCGGGCCGTGCAGCGCCTCGATCAGCCGCAGCTGCAGCCGGTTGGTGTCCTGGAACTCGTCGACCAGCAGGTGGGTGAAGCGGGCGCGGTAGGCCTCGCCGACCTCGGCCCGCTGCAGCAGCCGCGCGGCAAGGATCTGCAGGTCCTCGAAATCGATGCCGCTGCGCCGCTCCTTCGCCGCCTCGAAGGCGGCGCCGAACAGTCGCAGCAGCTCGGCGGCGTGGCGGTAGGCCTCGCCGCCACCACCCGCCTCGGCAGAGCTCGCGATCGCCGCGTCGATCGCCGCGCAGTAGGGGGCGAGCGCTTTCGCCTTGCTGTCGACGGCGAGCGCCTGCAGCTCCTCGATCCCCGGTTCGGCTCCCTCCTCGCCGAGTACCGCCTGCGCGCGTTCGAGCAGCTCGCGCCGCCCGTCCTCCTCCTTCAGATCGGCCAGGCACTCGGCCGCCGCCGCGGCGGCGCGGCGCAGCGCGCCGGGGGTGTCCGTCGCCGGCGGCTCGGGCAGCCGCGGTTAGGCATCGCCACAGATTCGCAACTCGGCGTG
>JBEHWY010000135.1:0-10098 GCA_048498975.1 Actinomycetota bacterium
CGGGGATCACGCCGACCCCTCCGGTGATCACCCGCGTCGGCATGCCCATGGCGCGGTCTGAACCGGATCGGGTCGCCGCGCCCCCGGCGCCCCGCGCATCACTACGCTGCGGCGGATGAGCAGCGAGAACGTGCCGTGGGCGGGGCGGCCGGTGGCGATCGTCCACGACTGGTTCCAGGGCTATCACGGCTCCGAGCGGGTGGTCGAGGTGCTGGCCGACGACGTGCTCGCCGAGGCTGCCCGTGTCGACGTCTTCACCTTCCACGCCGAGCGCTCGCTGCTGCCGCCGCGGCTGGCGGCGCGGATCGTGCGCGAGTCGCGACTGGCGGCGCTGCCGGGGCTGCGCCAGGTCGGCCACGACCCTGGCCGCTGGCGCTACCTGCTGCCCTACATGCCGCATTACTTCCGCTCGCTCGACCTCTCCGCCTACGAGCTGGTGGTGGTCTCCTCGCACGCCTGCGCGATCAACGCCTCGCCGCCGCCGCAGGTCCCCTGCGTCCTCTACTCGCACACGCCGATGCGCTACGCCTGGCTCATCGACACCGAGCGTGGGCGGCTGACCGGCGCCCGCGGCGCGGCGCTGCGGGCCGCTTCGGGCTGGCTGCAGCGGACCGATCGCCGGGCGGCGCGGCGCCCCGACCGGATGGTCGCCAACTCGAGCGCGGTCGCCGACCGGATCCGGCGCTTCTACGACCGCGAGGCCGACGTCGTCCATCCGCCGGTCGAACTCACCGACCTCGACGCGAGCGGCGCCGAGCGCGACCGCTTCCTCTGGGTCGGCCGCCTCGTCCCCTACAAGCGCCCCCTGGAGGTCGCCGAGGCGTTCCGCGGCCTCCCCCAGAAGCTGACGATGGTCGGCATCGGCCCCCAGGAGGAGGAGCTGCGGGCGACGCTGCCCGACAACGTCGAGCTGCGCGGCTGGATCTCCCGCGAGGAGCTGGTCGAGCTCTACGCCGGCGCGGCCGGCTTCCTCCACGTCGGCGAGGAGGACTTCGGGATCACGATGGTCGAGGCGCTCGGCGCCGGCGCGCCGGTGATCGCCCTCAATGCCGGCGGCGCCCGCGACATCGTCCGCGACGGCCTCGACGGGGTGCTGGTCGGGGAGCCGAGCGTCGCCGCGCTGCGCGCCGCGGTACAGCGCGTCGCCGCCGCCGAGTGGGACCGCGAGGCGCTGCGCCGCCGCGCCGAGGAGTTCTCGCGCCCCCGCTTCGTCGCCGCGATGCGCGAGCTGGTCGCGGCGACGAAGCCGCGCGGTTGACCTCCGCCTAGATCGAGCTGGCGAGCGTCATCGCCGCCAGCGTGACCCTGGCCCTGCTCACCGGGCGCTCACCAGGGGAGCGTCTCCGCCACCTCGGCGAGCGTCGCCGCGTTGCGATCGCGCTCGGAGAGCAGCGGCTCGGCGACCGGCCACTCGACGCCGACCTCGGGGTCGTCCCAAGAGATCCCGGCCTCGGTCGCCGGGTCGTAGTAGCTGGAGACGAGGTAGGAGACGTCGGCGACGTCGCTGGTGACGACGAAGCCGTGGGCGAAGCCGATCGGGACGAAGAGCTGGCGGTGGCGCTCGTCGTCGAGCACGTGCCCCTCCCACTGGCCGTAGGTCGGCGAGTCGCGCCGCAGGTCGACGGCGACGTCGAAGATCGCGCCGCGGGCGCAGCGCAGCAGCTTCGCCTGGCCGGGCTCGGTCTGGAAGTGGAGGCCGCGCAGCGTCCCCCTCCCCGAGCGGGAGTGGTTGTGCTGGACGAACTCGGCATCGACGCCGCACTCGGCCCAGGCCTCAGCGCTGAAGGTCTCGACGAAGAAGCCGCGCTCGTCGCCGTGGACCTGGGGCTCGAGCAGGACGACGCCGTCGAGCTTGGTCGGCAGCCGCTCGGGCATCAGCCCAGCGCCTTGCCGTACTGCTTTTCGTAGTACTCGCGGTACTCGCCGGAGCGGATCGGGCCCCACCAGTCCTCGTTGTCGCGGTACCACTGGACGGTGCGCTCGAGGCCCTCGGCGAAGTGGACCTGCGCCTCCCAGCCGATCTCGGTCCGCAGCTTCTCGGAGCTGAGCGAGTAGCGGCGGTCGTGGCCGGGCCGGTCGGTGACGTACTCGATCAGCGACTCGTCGGCGCCGGTCAGCTCGATCACCCGCCGCACGACCTCGAGGTTCTCGCACTCGTCGGGGCCGCCGACGTTGTAGGCCTCGCCGGCGCGGCCGTCGAGCAGGACGGCGTGGATGCCGCGGCAGAAGTCCTCGACGTAGAGCCAGTTGCGAACCTGCTTGCCGTCGCCGTAGATCGGCAGCGAGTCGCCGTGCAGCGCGTTCAGCACCATCAGCGGGATCAGCTTCTCCGGGTACTGGCGCGGACCGTAGTTGTTGGAGCCGCGGACGATCGAGGCGTTGGTGCCGTAGGTGTGGAAGTGGGCGGAGACGAGCAGGTCGCCGGCGGCCTTCGTCGCCGAGTAGGGCGAGGAGGGGTCCAGCGGCGAGGTCTCGGTGAAGGAGCCGGAATCGATCGAGCCGTAGACCTCGTCGGTGGAGACCTGCAGGTAGCGCGGGACGCCGATCTCGCGGGCGGCGTCGAGCAGCGTGCCGGTGCCGATCACGTGGGTGCGGGCGAAGGCGTTCTGGTCGGAGATCGAGCGGTCGACGTGCGACTCGGCGGCGAAGTTGACGACGGCGTCGACCCCCTGCATCGCCTCGCGCACGACCTCGGGGTCCTCGATCGCGCCCTCGATCAGGGTCGTCCCCTCCGGCAGGTTCTCGCGGCGGCCGGCGTAGGTGAGTTTGTCGAGGACGACGACCTCGTGCTCGTCGCCGACGAGGCGGACGTAGGTCGATCCGATGAACCCGGCGGCGCCGGTGACCAGGAGCTTCATGCAAGTTCCTCCGCTTCTCGTTGGGCCAGGTAGCCGGCGATGCCATCGTGCCAGGACGGCAGCCGGATCGCGTGCTCGCGCTGGGTGGTGAGGGCCGAGAACGCCGGCCGCGGCGCCTTGGCGCCGAATTCGGCCGAGGTGATCGAGAGCACGCCGCACTCGATCTTGGCCAGCTCGAAGATCTCGCGGGCGAATTCGTACCAGGAGCAGCGCCCGGCGGCGGCCATGTGGTGGATGCCGTACTCGATCCCCTCGATCAGCCGCACCAGGCCGTAGGCGAGGTGCCAGGTGTAGGTCGGCGAGACGACCTGGTCGCGGACGACGGTGACCTCGTTGTGGGTCTCGGCGAGGCGCAGCATGGTGTCGACGAAGTTGCGCCCGTGGACGCCGAAGAGGCCGGCGGAGCGGACGATGAAGTGGCGCTTGTTGGCGGCGGCGACCGCCTCCTCGCCGGCGAGCTTGGTGCGACCGTAGGCGGAGAGCGGCGCCGGCTGGTCGCTCTCGACGTAGGGCTCGCCCTTGGCGCCGTCGAAGACGTAGTCGGTCGAGACGTGGACGATCGCCGCTTCGACCGCGGCCGCCGCGGCGGCGACGTTGCCGGCGCCGGAGCCGTTGACGGCGAAGGCCGCCTCCTCGGCGTCCTCGGCGCCGTCGACGTCGGTCCAGGCGGCGCAGTTGATGACGATGTCCGGGCGCTCCAGCTCAAAGCGCCGGGCCAGGGTCTCGGGCACGGTGACGTCGAGCTCGGCGCGGCCGAAGCCGGCAACCTCGTGGCCGGCGTTGCCGGCGGCCAGCATCACGTCGCGGCCGAGCATCCCCGCGGCTCCGGTGACGAGCAGCTTCACCGCGCCACCGTCACTAGACGAGTTCGATCTCGCACTTGTCGCCGACCAGGAGCCGCAGCGTCTTCGGCACCCCGTCGCTGCGGGTCAGCTTCACTTCGCGGCCGAGCAGGCTCGCCTCCAGGCGGGTGCCGAGGTCTGTGACCACCGAGTCGGCGAGGATGATCGAGTGCTCGACCTCGGCACGGGCGATCTGCACCCGGTCGCCGACCGAGGTGTAGGGGCCGATGTAGGCGTCTTCGATCTTGGCGCCGGCGCCGATCACGGCCGGGCCGCGGACGACCGAGCGGACCAGCGAGGCGCCGGGCTCGAGCACGACGCGGCCCTCGACCCGCGAGCCCTCGTCGACCTCGCCCTCGATCCGCGTGTCGATCTCCTCCAGCACCAGCCGGTTGGCCTCGAGCATGTCGGCGAGCTGGCCGGTGTCCTTCCACCAGCCGCGCACGACCTCCGACTGGACCTTGCGGCCGTCATCGATCAGGCCCTGGATCGCCTCGGTGATCTCGTACTCGCCGCGCCAGGAGGGCTCGAGCGCTTCGGCGGCGGGGAAGATCAACGGGCTGAACAGGTAGACGCCGACCAGGGCGAGGTTCGAAGGCGGGTCTTTCGGCTTCTCGATCAGGCGCACGATCCGCTCGCCGTCGAGCTCGGCGACGCCGTAGGAGCTGGGGTCGTCGACCGGGGTGAGCAGGATCAGCGCGTCGGGCTCGTCCTTCTCGAAGGTGGCGACGAGGCCGCGCAGGCCATCCCGCAGGAGGTTGTCGCCGAGGTACATGACGAACGACGAGTCGCCGATGAAGTCCTTCGCGGTCAGCACCGCGTGGGCGAGGCCGGCGGGCTTGTCCTGGACGATGTAGGTGATCTCGGCGCCGAAGGCGGAGCCGTCGCCGGCCGCCGCGCGGATCTCATCGCCGGTCTCGGGGGCGATGATGATCCCGATGTCGGTTACCCCGGCCTCGACCAGCGCCTCGATCCCGTAGAAGAGCACGGGCTTATTCGCAACCGGGACCAGCTGCTTCGCCGAGGTGTGCGTGATCGGCCGCAACCTCGTGCCCGCACCGCCGGAAAGGATCAGTCCTTTCAGTGCCTCCATCGCAGGCTGCAACCCTACTCATTGCGCGAAGGAGCGGTGCGATGTCGACCTGGGCGGCTATCCTGCGGGCCTCTTGGGAGGCAAGGTGAGCTACGCGAACCTCGTCGGTCGACTGGAACGGGGCGTGGTCGTGGCCCGCCGGCAACTCTCGGTCGGCAACCGCGCCGTCTGGGCGGTCAGCGTCCTGCTCGTCCTGCTCACCTGCCCGCTCGATTTCAAGGAGCCGGCCGCGGGGCTCGACCCGAGCTGGATGGCCGGCCTCAACATGGCGGTCGACGAGGGCAAGCGCTTCGGCAGCGAAATCGTCTACACCTACGGACCGCTCGGCTTCCTCGCCTGGCCGGGGCTGTGGGTCAGCTGGCTCGCCGTCCTCGCCTTCGTCTACTCGCTGGCGGTCTACGCCGCCTTCGCCGCGACCCTGACCTGGGCGATCGAGCGCAGCGCCGGGCTGCTGGCCGCCGCCGTCGTCGGCTTCCTCTTCCTCGCCACGATCCCCTCCCTCGAGCAGATGCCGCTGCTGCTCGCGATCGGCTGGTCGTTCATCGCCCTGCGCAGCGACAGGCCGCGGGGCGCGGTCACCGTCCTCGCCGTCGGCGGCGGCCTGCTCTGCGCGATCGAGCCCCAGGTGAAACTGTCGATCGGGCCGCCCTGCGTGCTGGTCTGCCTGCTCGGCCTGGCCGGCGCCCGGGCCGGCCGGCGCCAATGGGGCGGCTTCGCAGCCGTCGCGATCGGCGGCTTTCTCGTCACCTGGCTGCTCACCGGCCAGGGCCTGGGCAACCTCTGGGACTACCTCGTCAACGGCATCCAGATCGTCATCGGCTACGGCGAAGCGATGGGCTACGACGCGGGCAAGACCTGGGATCTGCTCGCCCTCATCTTCCTCGGTGTCGGCCTGGTCGCCGCGGTCAGCCGCGGCGACTTCCGCGATTCACGGGCGCGCTGGTTCGCGATCGGTCTGTCGGCGATGGCGGCGTACGTTCTCTACAAGTACGCGACGACCCAGTTCGTCGGCGGGCCGATCGGCGCCAGCCTCGCGGCGCTGCTGGCCGCCTTCATGATGGTCCCCCGGCCGCGCCGCCGCGCGGCGGCCTTTCTCACCGCCAGCGCCGTGATCGGCGCCATCGCCCTCCATTCCTACCCCAGCGGCGCGCGGCTCGACGTGCTGACCAACGCGAAGGAACTGGGCGAAGCGGTGGAGCTGGCGATCCGGCCGGGAATGCGGCAGCACCGCATCGACGAGGCACGCGCGAGGGTGCAGGCTGAATTCGCGATCACCCCACCGGTCTTGGCGGCGCTGCAGGGGAAGTCGGTCGCGATCGAACCGTGGGAAACCGGGATCGCCTGGGCCTACCAGCTCGACTGGCACCCCTTCCCCGTCTTCCAGAGCTACCAGGCCTACACCTCGAAGCTCGACCGCCTCAACGCCGCGGCGCTCGAAGACCCCGACGGCCCGCAGGTGCTGCTGCGCACGATGCCGGCCGGCGCCGTGCCCCTCGGCGGCCGCCCCGGCTTCGGCGCGCGCCAGCCCTACTGGGACCCGCCGGAACAGAACCTGGCGACGGTGTGCAACTTCGTCCCCACCCTGACCGAAGGCACCTGGCAGGTGCTCTCGCGCGTCCCCGACCGCTGCGGCGCGCCGGAACCGATCGGCAGCCAGGAGGCGCAGCCGGGTGAGGTCGTGAAGGTGCCGCAGGCGGGCCGCAACGAGCTGATCGTGCTGCGCCTGCAGGGCGCCGAGGTCGAAGGGATCGAACGGCTCCGGTCGCTCTTCACGCGGCCGCGTGAAAGATGGGCGCGGCTCGACGGCGGCCGCTACGGCTACCGGCTGGTCCCCGGCACCAGCGGCGACGGGCTGATCATCTCCGTCGACCGCAGCCTCGACGGCGGCGTCGATTTCGTCGAACTGCCGGTGTTCAGGAACATCGCGATCGACGGCGCCGACGGCCCGCTCACTTTCGCCTTCTACCGGATCGGGATCGAGCCCACGGGAGCGCGGCCGCAGTCCTGACCCGAGACGTGCCCGCTAGCGTTCCGCCGATGAGCAGTGCGCCGGCGATCCAGGTCGAGGACCTGCACAAGTCCTTCCGGATCCCCACCCACCGGGTCGACTCGCTGAAGGAGCGGATGGTGCGGCCCTTCGCCGCGCGCGACTACCGCGAGCTGAAAGCCCTCGACGGGATCTCGTTCGAGATCGCCCAGGGCGAGTTCTTCGGCATCGTCGGCCGCAACGGCTCGGGCAAGAGCACGCTGCTGAAGCTGCTGGCCAGCATCTACCGCGCCGACTCGGGGACGATCCGGATGGCAGGGCGGCTGGCGCCGTTCATCGAGCTCGGGGTCGGCTTCAACCCGGAGTTCAGCGCCCGCGAGAACGTCGTCCTCAACGGGGTGATGATGGGGCTGACGCCGCAGCAGGCGCGCGACCGGCTGGAGGCAATCGTCGCCTTCGCCGAGCTCGAGGAGTTCATCGACCTGAAGCTGAAGAACTACTCCTCGGGGATGCTGGTCCGTCTCGGCTTCTCGCTGATGCTCGAGGTCGACGCCGACATCCTCCTGATCGACGAGGTGCTGGCGGTCGGCGACGCCGCCTTCCAGCAGAAGTGCGCCGACGCCTTCCGCGAGATGAAAGCGGCGGGCAAGACGATCATCCTCGTCACCCACGAGATGGCGACCGTCGAGGAGTACTGCAACCGGGCGATGCTGATCCGCGACGGCAAGATCCTCGAGATCGGCGACCCCCACGAGGTCGGCAGCCGCTACCTGCGGCTCAACTTCGAAGGCGCCGCCGGCGCCCTCGGGGCCGCGGTCGAGGAGGACGGCGCCCCGGTGCGGATGCTCGACGCCGGCCTCTTCAACGCCGCCGGCGAGCGCGTCAGCTCGGTCGAGCAGGGCGAGGAGATCCGGCTGCGGATCGAGATCGAAGCGCGGCGGGACTTCGAAGCGCTGGCGCTCGGCTACCTGCTGGTCAACGGCGACGGGGTGCCGGTCTGCCAGCTGCGGGCGCCGCTCGGCGGCGAGCCGCCGCCGCCGGTGAAGAGCGGCGAACGGCTGGCGGTCGAGACCGTGGTCGAGAACCTGCTCGGGCCCGGCCACTACCTCGTCCACTGCGGCATCAACCAGCCGCTGGAAGGGGGCGTCGCGCTTGACGTCCCGGGCGCGATCGACTTCGTCGTCTTCGGCCCCCGCCACGAACGCGGCGTCGTCTCGCTGCCGCAGGAGACGACGACGACGGTGATCGGCGGGGCCGAGGCGTGAGCGAGACGGCTTCAGCGCCCGCGCCCGAGCTGCGCGAGGTCAGCGGCCCCTCCGCCCTCGGCGGCGGCTTCCAGCGCTTCCTCGACCTGCTCTGGCTGATGGCGACCACCGAGTTCAAGCGCGCCTACTTCGGCACCGTGCTCGGCTACGTCTGGTCGCTGATGCGGCCGCTGATGTTCTTCGGCGTGCTGCTGTTCGTCTTCACCCAGGTCTTCAAAGTCGGCAGCAAGGAAGTCGACTTCTACCCGGTGCTGCTGCTGCAGGGGGTCGTCCTCTTCACCTTCTTCCAGGAATCGACGACCAACTCCGTGACCTCGGTCGCCGCCCAGGAGGGGGTCGTCCGCAAGACCCAGTTCCCGCGCCTGGTGATCCCGCTGGCGACGGTCCTGACCTGCGCCTTCAACCTCGGCCTCAACCTCGTCATCGTCCTCGTCTTCGCCCTCGCCTTCGGCGTCGACCCGGCCTGGTCGTGGCTGCTGTACCCGGTGATGCTGGCCGCCCTCGCCCTGCTCACGGTCGCCGTCAGCACCGCCCTCTCGGTCCTCTACGTGCGCTTCCGCGACGTCGCGATCATCTGGGTCGTCGCCGCCCAGATCCTGCTCTACGGGACGCCGATCTTCTATCCCGTCACCGCCTTCCAGAACGCGACGACCGAACGGCTGCTGATGATCAACCCGCTGGCGGTGATCTTCGAGCAGGCCCGGGTCTGGCTGCTGCACGAACCGAGCGCGCCGACCGCGGCGGAAGCTGCCGGCGGCTGGCTCGGACTGCTGCCGGCGGCGGCCATCTTCCTCGGCATCTGCGTCTTCGCGGTCTGGATCTTCAACCGCGAGGCCCCGCGGATCGCGGAGGACCTCTGAGTACACTCGGCCCCGTGCCGAGCGAGGACATTGCCGCCGAGCTGCAGCGGGAACGGGAGGAGGTCCTGCGGCTGCGGGACCTGCTGATCGCCCGGGACGCCGAACTCGGCGAGGCCCGCGGCCGGGTGGCGGAGCTCGAAGCTCCCTCGACGAAGATGTTCGGGCTGGTCCGCAAGCTGCGCAAACTGCTGCTGGGCTGACGTGGCGGAGCCCCGCTTCTCGATCGTCACGCCGGTCTACGAAACGCCGGCCAAGGTGCTGAAGGCGATGCTGCGCTCGGTGCGCCGGCAGAGCCTCGGCGACTGGGAGCTGTGCCTGGTCGACGACGCCTCGCGGGAGCCGCAGGTCGCCGCCCTGCTGGCGGCCGCGCAGCAGCGCGACCCGCGGATCCGCGTCCACCGGCGGGAGGAGAACGGCGGCATCGTCGCCGCCTCCAACGACGCCCTGGCGATGGCGCGCGGCGAGTTCGTCGCCCTGCTCGACCACGACGACAAGCTGCACCCCGAAGCGCTGGCGCTGGTCGCCGCCGCGATCGACCGCGAGCCCGAGGCCGACTACGTCTACACCGACGAGGACAAGATCGACGCCAAAGGGCTGCACACCGGCCCCTTCTGCAAGCCCGATTGGTCGCCGGAGCGGCTGCGCACGCAGATGTACACCTGCCACCTCAGCGTCCTGCGCCGCTCCCTGGTCGAGGAGGTCGGCGGCTTCGACCCCGCCTTCGAGGGCTCCCAGGACTGGGACCTGGTGCTGAAGGTGACCGAGCGCGCCCGCAAGGTCGTCCACGTGCCGCGGGTCCTCTACCACTGGCGGGCGCTGGAGACCTCGACCGCCGCCGGCGGGCCCGAGGTGAAGCCGTGGGCGTTCGAGGCGGGCGCCCGCGCGATCCAGGCCCATTGCGAGCGGATCGGCCTGCAGGCGCGGGTCGAGCACGACGACGAGATGCCCGGCGTCTACCACCTGCGCCCGGCGCTGCGCGCCGAGCCCAAGGTCAGCATCGTGATCCCGACCGCCGGCCAGCGGCGCGAGGTCCGCTACCAGCAGGTGACGCTGGTCGAGCACTGCGTGCGCAGCATCGTCGAGCGCTCGACCTACGGCAACTACGAGATCGTCTGCGTCGCCGACAGCGCGATGGAGCGCTCGGCGCTGGCCGAGCTGAGCGCGCTCTCCTGGCAGAGCCCGCTGGTTTTCTC
>JBEHWY010000136.1:0-9989 GCA_048498975.1 Actinomycetota bacterium
CTTGCCTTTGCCAACCGGCAAAGGCAAGCCCGAGGACGCCGAGCTGCAACGCTGAGTGCGCACTTCTCTCCGCTATGCGGGGACAAGTGCGCACTCGCCGGGCGCGTCATCCGGGTGCGCCTGGTCGTGGAATCAATCATCTAGGTGCCGGGAGCGATCCCGCCGCGGACGGGCGGCGGTGAGCTTTCGGTGGGCGGCGGTTCGGCGGCTTCTTCTTCCGGCGCTTCTTCGGCTTCTTCGCCTTCTTCTTCGCCGCCTTCTTCTTCGTCCTTCTTCTTCTTCTTTTCTTCGTCCTGGGATTCTTCGAATTCTTCTTCGTCGCCGCTGCCGGCTTCGGAGCTCGAGCGGGTGTGTTCGCTGCTCAGCGACGAGAGTTCGGGCATCGTCGACGGGACCGCGAATTCGGGGCAGTTGCCTTCCTGGGCGGCCGACATGTAGTTCTGCCAGATCGGACCGGCCGTGGGGCCGCCGAAGCCGGTGTATTCGCGCGTCGTCGGGTGGCCGACCCAGACCGCGGTCGAGAACATCGGCGTGTAGCCGACGAACCAGGCGTCGGACTCTTCCTCGGAGGTGCCGGTCTTGCCCGCCTCCGAGCCGCAGCCCATGTAGGTGTAGCCGGCGCCGGTGCCTTCGGTGATCACCGTCTCGAGGATCTTCGTCACCTCGTAGGCCTCGCCTTCGGTGAGCACCCGTTCGCCGTTGTCCTCGAGCAGGTCGTCGACCTTGCCGTCGGGGAATTCGACTTTGCTCACCGCGGTCGGGTCGTGGTGGATGCCGCCGCTGGCGAGGGTCGCGTAGGCGTCGGCCATTTCCAGCGGGCTGACGCCGTAGGTGAGACCGCCGATCGCCTCCGCCGGGACCGAGAGCAGTTCGGCTTCGATCCCCATTTCTTCCGCGGTCTCGGTCACGTTTTCGGGGCCGACGTCGAGGTCGAGCTGGGCGAAGACGACGTTGGTCGAGTCGGTCGTCGCCGTCTTCAGCGACATCACGCCGCCGCTCGGCTCGGCGTTGTGGACGTTCCAGTAGCCGCCGCCGGGGATCGGCAGCGTGATCGGCGAGGTCCCGTCGTAGTAGGTCGTTTCGGGGTCGATCCCCTGCTTGACCGCGGTGGTGAGGACGAAGGTCTTGAACGAGGAGCCTGGCTGGCGTTCGGCCTGCCAGGAGTAGTTGAATTCTTCTTCGCCTTCTTCCGGCGGGCTGGAGGCGAGGGCGACGATGGCGCCGTCCTCGGGGCTGACCGAGGCGAGGCCGGCGGCGGGCCCGCCTTCGTAGCAGGCGTAACAGGATTCGGCGATCGCCGCTTCCGCCTTGGCCTGCAGGTCGGGGTCGATCGTCGTGTAGGCCTTGAGGCCGCCGTTGCGCACGGTGTTGATCCCGTAGCGTTCGATCAGTTCGCTTTCGACCAGGTCGAAGAGGAACTGGTCCCTGACGTGCGTGTACTTGTGGCCGCGGTCGAGGCCGAGGCCGCTGGTCTTCGCTTTCAGGTATTCGTCCTGGCTGATGTAGCCCTGTTCGACCATCGTCCCCAGCACCTCGTTGCGGCGCTGCAGGGCGGCCTTCGGGTAGAGGAAGGGGTTGTATTCGGAGGGCGCCTGCGGCAGCCCGGCGAGCAGCGCGGATTCGGTCAGCCCGATTTCCCTCACCGGCTTGTTGAAGTAGGTCTGCGAGGCCGCTTCGACGCCAACCGCGGTCTGACCGCCGTTGGTCCCGTACGGCGCGGTGTTGAGGTACTGGGTGAGGATCCACTCGCGGTCGTGCTTTTCGAACAGCTCTTCGGCCAGGTGGGCTTCGATGATCTTGCGGTGCAGCGTGTCTTCGGGGTTGTGGATGTAGAGGTTGCGGACCAGCTGCTGGGTGATCGTCGAGGCGCCCTGGACCGGCTTGCCGCCGGCGAGCAGGTCCTTCCAGGCGGCGCGGGCGATGCCCTGCGGGTCGAGCGCGTCGTGCTGCCAGAAGCCCTTGTCCTCGATCGAGACCGTCGCGTCCTTGAGGTCTTCGGGCATCTGGTCGGCGGCGACCGGCTGGCGGATGTTGTCGGAGTGGATGTAGCCGATCAGCGAGCCGTCGGCGCCGTAGATCGCCGAGGTGCGCCCCTTCTGCACCGGTTTCAGGCTCGAGAGGTCCGGCGCTTCGTTCCAGATGTTGAGCGCCCAGGCCGCGCCGATGCCGCCGGCGACGCCCGCGGCAAGGACCAGCACACCGATAACGATCAAGACCTTGCGCCAGACGTGAGCCTGATGCTTACGCCGACGCCGGCGAATTCGACTAGCCATCCGTCCCGAAATTGTAGAGAGGGGCCGAGCCCGCCCCGGCCCGTCTACGGACGATGACCGAGCACGTGCAGTCCCTGGCTAGGGCGCGGGGACGCGGAAGCGCCGCTTGGCCGGCGTCTGGTCTTTGTTGCCGGCGGCGTCGATCGCCCAGACCTTGAAGCTGTGCTTGCCCGGCTTCAGGTGCGAGTACTTTTTCGGCGGCTTGCAGCGCGCGACCTTGCGGCGGTCGAGCTTGCATTCGAACGGCGAGCCTGCCTCGCTGGACGAGAAGCGGAACTTGGCCTTGCCTTTGGCGAGGGCGACGCCCGGCCCCTTGAGGATCTTGGTCTGCGGCGCCTGCCCGTCGCCTCCCCCTCCCCCGCCCGGCTTGGCGGGCGGCTGGTACTCGAAGGCCCCCTGGTCGGCGACCGCAACCCCGTCGCCGTTGCCGTCGACGGGTCGCGGCGCGCCGAGGAAGTCGGTGTTGAGGCCGAAGCTCGGGTCGCCGGCGTCGATCGAGGGCGAGCCGGGCTGCAGCGACAGGTCGGTGCCGAACAGCGGGTCGGCGTCGATGTTGCCGGTCGAGAAGTCGGCGGTACCGCCGTTGCTGATGCCTTTCTGGGGCAGGTTCGAGTAGCGGGCGGTGATCTTCACCAGGCCGACGCCGGGGCCGAACGGCGTTTCGGTCTTGTAGCCGCTGGAGAAGCCACGGAAGATCGAGTTGGAGACGGTCATCGTCGCGTCGCCGGCGGTGCTGCTGAACTTTTTCCCTTCCAGGGCCGGGTAGGTGGTGCCGCCCGTGTTGAGGATGGTCACGTGGTCGGCGGTGAGGCTCTGGTCGGTCGCCGCCGCCGAGAGGTAGAGGCCGATCCCGTCGTCGACGGTGAAGGTCGAGTTCTCCAGCACCATCGAGCCGCCGGTGGCGATTGCCCCGTAGGTGATCGCGTCCAGCACCGCGGTGCGGCGCGCAGTCAGCGTGCCGTTGCCGGCGACCAGGGCCCAGCTCGCTTCCTTCACGGTGCTGTCTTCGACGAGGACGGTGCCAGGGCCGGAGGAAGAAATCCCGTAGTCGACCTCGCCGGTGCCCCCGGCGCGCACTTCGCAGTCGCGGACGACGTTGCCGGGCCCGTACCCGAGGATCCCGTCACCACCTTCGTTGAGGCTGACCACGGTCACCCGTTCGAGCGTGTCGCCTTCGTAGAGAAGGATTCCCCCGGCGAGACCATCGGGCTGGCTGGCGGGGTCCTGGACGGTCAGGTCGCGCATGGTGATCGCGCGGGTGTTGTTGTAGCTGAGGTTGACGACGTACTCGTTCGCCGCGCTGGCGCTGGTCAGGATGGTCCCCTCACCAGCGCCGGTGACGGTGAGCGGATCGGTGCCGACGAGCTCGAAGGTGGTGGCGCTGGTGCCGGCTTCGGGCTCGAAGGACGCGTTCTCGCTGTAGGTGCCGGCGGCGACGATCACTTCGTCGGCTTTGCCGTCACTGCCCTGGTAGGAGAGCGCTTCCTCGAGGTCGGTCTTGCCCACCGCCCCGGCCGTGCCTGGGCAGGCGGTGGCGACGCCGGGGACGCAGATCGTCGTCGCCTCAGCGTCCTCGAGACCGGCACCGAAGCCGAGCACGGCAGCGGCAGCGGTGAGACAGGCGAGGTGGCGAGCGGTCCCCAGCACGCGCGCAGCATAGGGCGCCATCGGGACAAAGGCAACGACCGCCGAACGCGGGTGCCTAAACGTGGGGGCGCGGCACGCGGAACTTCCGCGTCGCCGGCTTGGCGCTCTTGCCGCCGGCGCCCACCGCCCAGACCTTGAAGCTGTGCCTGCCCGGCTTCAGGTGCGAGTACTTCTTCGGTGGCTTGCAGCGCGCGACCTTGCCGCGGTCGAGCTTGCATTCGAAGCCGGCGCCGGCTTCGCTCGCCTGGAACTTGAAGGTCGCCTTGCCCTTGACGAGCGCCTTGCCGGGACCGCTGACGATCTTCGCCGTGGGCCTGCCGGGAGTCGGCGCCGGCGTCGGAGTCGGCGGCCCGAGTGGCGCCGGCGCCAGATCGTCGACGGCGATGCCGCAGATCTGACTGCCGCCGGTCTGGATGAAGCTCTGGTTCAGGCTGGTCCCGTCGGTGTTGGCGCGGGCGATCGCATTGGTTCCTGCATTGGACCAGTAGAGGAGAGTGCCGTGAACCGCGATGCCACAGGGGCCGTCGGCGCCGGCGATGAAGTTCGGGTCGGGCCCGCTGCCGGTGATGCCGGCGCGACCGATCTTGGTGCCGCCGGCGAAGAAGCCGACGTCCGACCAGAAGATGTTGGCGGAGTTGACCGCGATGCCGCAGGGGAAGGTGGTCCCCGGAATCGAGATGAAGCTGTAGTCGACCACCGAGCCGTCGAGGCCGGCGCGGCCGACATAGGCGGGCGATCCGGTCGCGTCGTCGATCCAGTAGACGTGGCCGCTGTCGAGGGCGACGCCGCAGGGCTCGGGGATGCCGGTGACGAGGTTCTTGTTGACGCCGGTGCCGTCGAGTTTCGCCTTGCCGACCTGCCCCGCCAGCGACGACCAGAAGATCGAGCTGCCGTTGACGGCGACGCCGCTCGGGTGGGTGATGCCCGTGATGAAGGCGTTGTTGACTTCGCTGCCGTCGATCTTGGCGCGGCCGATCGAGTTGCCGTTCTGATTCGCCCAGTAGAGGTGCTGGGAGTCGACCGCAACCGCGATCGGCAGCTGCCCGGTGGCGATGAAGGCGTCGGTGACCCCGCTGCCGTCGTTGGCCGCGCGGCCGATGCGGCTGTTCTGGCTGTCGGCCCAGTAGACGAAGGCCGAGGCACCGGAGGCAGCGAGTAGCGAGACCGCGGCAACCGCGACCGCCAGGGCCGCGAGCAAGCCCGTGCGAGAGATCACGGGCGCAGCATACGACCGGCAGCGGCTACGCGCGCAACTTGTAGCCGGCGGAGAAGAGGCGCAAATTGACGACGAACAGGACCGCGGTGGCCGCGGTCAGCGCCAGCAGCGAGAGCGGGATGCTGACTTCGGTGTAGCCGACAAAGCCGTAGCGGACCAGGGAGATCATGTAGAAGATCGGGTTGAACCTGGTCAGCGTCTCGAACGGCTGCGGCAGCAGCGAGGCCGAGTAGAAGACGCCGCCGAGGAAGATCAGCGGCTGCAGGACGAAGGTCTGGGCGAAGGCGACGTCGTCGAACTGCTCGGCGCGGACGCCGATCAGCACGCCGAGCTGGGAGAAGAAGAAGCCGACCAGGAAGAGGGCCGGGATCAACACCAGCACGTTGTCGACGGGCAGGCCGACGAGGACCACCGAGACGAGGAAGGTGATCGCCGCCACCATCAGGCCGCGGACGAAGCCGCCGAGCGAGAGCGCCACCAGCAGCTCGGCCGGCGAGGCGGGCGAGGAGAGCTGGTCCTGGATCGCCCCCTGGAACTTCTGCTGCAGGATCGAGGAGGAGTTGTTGGTGAACGCGTTGGTCGCCAGCGCCATCATGATCAGGCCGGGGATGACGAAGAGGATGTATTCGATCCCGTGCAGCTCCTTGATCCGCGAGCCGAGCGCGGCGCCGAAGACGGTGATGTAGAGGAAGGTTTCGAGCAGCGGCCCGCCGAGGGTCTGTTTCTTGATCTTCATGAAGCGGTTGACCTCGCGGCGCCAGAGCGTCGCGAAGCGGATCTGGGCCGCGCTCACGCCTCCACCCCCTCCTCGAGGGCGATGTGCGAGCGGGAGAGCTCTTTGCGGCCGACCAGCGCCAGGTAGGCGTCCTCGAGACTGGAGACGCCAAAGCTCTCGGCGACGTCGCGGCTGTTGCCCTCGGCGACGATCTCGCCACCGGTGATGAAGGCGATGCGGCTGCAGAGCTGCTCCGCCTCCTCGAGGTAGTGGGTGGTGAGCAGGATCGTCGTCCCCTCCTCGTTGATCCGCTGCACGTAGTGCCAAAGCTCCAGGCGCAGCTCGACGTCGACGCCGGCGGTCGGCTCGTCGAGGATCAGCAGCCGCGGCCGGTGCATCACCGCCCGCGCCAGGATCAGGCGCCGTTTCATCCCGCCCGAGAGGGTGCGGGTGCGCTCCTCGCGCTTCTCGGTCAGGGAGAAGGTCTCGAGCAGCTCCTTGGTCCGCTCGCGGCGCTCGCGCTTGGGCATCCCGAAGTAGCCGGCGTGGTAGTCGAGCGTCTCCTCGACGGTGAGGAACCAGTCGAGGTTCGGCTCCTGCGGCGCCAGGCCGACCGCCTGCCGGGCCGCGGCGTAGTCGTGGATCGCGTCGTGGCCGAAGACCTCGATCGCGCCGCCGGTCGGCTGCGCCAGCCCGGTCGTGCAGTGGATCAGCGTCGACTTGCCGGCGCCGTTGGGGCCGAGCAGCCCGAACAGCTCCCCGGGCGGGATCTCGAGCGAGACCCCGCGCAGCGCTTCGACCCCGTTCGGGTAGGTCTTGACCAGGCTGTCCAGGTGGAGCGCCTGGGCGCTGCCGTCTTCGCTCGCATTCCTCGCCACGGCGGTGGAATCTAGTGAGCCGCCCGCCTCGGCGGCTCAGCTTGGCTCTGCAGCGCGGCTGAGGCGATCGTTGAGGAGGCGCATCGCGAGCTCGTAGGGCGGCGCGAACTTGCGCTGGACCCAATGGCCGATGCGGACGTCGGGCGAGGTGAAGACCAGGTAGCGGTCCTTCTCGACCCCCGCGACGATCTTCTCCGCGACGCGCTCGGGGCTGACCGCGTGGCGCTCGAAGCGCGCCACCAGCTTCGCGATCCCGGGGCTGTCGCGGTCGACGCCGACGATCTTGACGCTGCCGACGAGCGGGGTCCGCACCGCCCCGGGGCAGACCAGGCTGACGCCGATCCGGTGGCGGCGCAGATCGAAGCGGAGGACCTCGGACACACCCCGCAGGCCGAACTTGCTGGCGCTATAGGCGGCATGCCAGGGCAGTCCGAAGAGCCCCGCCGCAGAGGAGACGTTGACGATGTGGCCGCCGCGCCCGGCCTCGATCATCGGCGGCACGAAGCACTCGAGGATGCTGATCGGCCCGAGCAGGTTGATCTCGATCATCTGCCGCCAGTCCTCATGCGAGAGCCGATCGATCGTCCCCCAGGTGGATACCCCGGCGACATTCATGACGACGTCCATGCTGCCGTGCGCGCGGTGGACGTCGGCCGCCATCGCCACCACGGCCTCGTGGTCGCGGAGGTCGAGCGACCGCAGGAAGGAGACGCGGCCTCCCGCCGCGGCGAGCTCGGCTGCGGCCCGCTCGAGGCCCGCCGCATCGACGTCGGTGAGGAAGAGCTCGGCGCCGCGCTCGGCGACCGCGGTCGCCGTCGCCCGACCGATACCGCTGGCGGCGCCGGTGATCAGGCAGCGACGGCCACCGAAGCTCGCGACCGCCATCAGTCCGCCCGTCCGCTCGAGCGCTCGGGCTCGACGCGCAGGGTGTTCAGGGTCATCGCCAGCATCTCGTAGTGGCCGATCAGCATGCAGAGCTCGATCAGCAGACGGTCGTCGTAGCGGGCGGCGAGCTGCGCCCAGAGCTCGTCGCCGATCTCGCCGTCGGCGTGCATCGCGTCGGCGGCGGCGAGCAGCTGCCGCTCACGCTCGCCCCATCCCGCCGCCGCGGCACCCTCGCGGACGCGCGCGATCTCCTCGGGGGCGAGGCCGGCGCGCCTGCCGAGCCGCTCGTGATGGCCCCACTCGTAGTCGCAGCCGGTGTTGTGCGCGACGCGCAGGATCACCAGCTCGGTGTCGCGGCGGGGCAGCTTGCCGCCGGGCATCAGGGCGCCGGCGAACCAGAGCCAGCGGCGGAAGAGGCCGCGATGGCGGGCGAGCGTCGTGAAGATGTTGGGCGGCGGTGCGCCGCCGGTTGCGCGGCCGAGAGCCCAGGCGATCGCGGAGTTGACGACGCCGATCTGGCGACGATCGCCCGGAGCGATGCGGGGGCCCCTGCCTGCCTCCATCGGCAGACCGTAGCTGAGCGCAGCGATATAAGTGACCGATGGCCGCACCGCTTCTCGCCGTCGACGCACCCTCGATGCTGTTCCGCGCCTTCTACGCGCTGCCGAAGACGATCGTCGGCGCCGACGGGAAGCCGGTCAATGCTCTGCTCGGCACCGCCAACCTCGTCCTGCGCGAGGTCGAAGCGCACCGGCCGCGCGCCGTCGTCCTCTGCTTCGGCCCCGACGCCGCCAGCTACCGGGTCGAGCTCTACCCCGCCTACCACGAGAAACGCGAGGAGGAAATGCCGGCCGAGCTGGAACCGCAGTTCGCCGCCGCGCGCGAGTTCTTCGCCGAGTTCGGCTGGACGATCGCCGACAGCGAGGACCTCGAGGCCGACGACGTGCTGGGGACGCTGGCGCGGCGCGAGGCCGAGGCCGGCGGGCGGGCGCTGCTGCTGACCGGCGACCGCGACATGTACCAGTGCGCGGACGAGGCGGTGACGGTGCTCTACGTGCGGACCGGCGGCAAAGGCGCCGAAGAGGTCGGGCCCGAGCAGGTGCGCGAGCGCTACGGCATCGGGCCGGAGCTGGTCCCCGACTTCATCGCCCTGCGCGGCGATCCCGCCGACGGGCTGCCGGGCGCCAAGGGGGTCGGCGAGAAGACGGCGGCGGAGCTGCTGCGCAGGGACGGCTCGCTGGAGGCGATCCTCGACGGCGCGATCCGCGAGCGGCGGCCGAAACTGCGGGCGGCGCTGATCGAGGGCCGCGAAGAGCTGCTCGCCTTCAAGGAGATCGCGACGCTGCGCGACGCGGGCGTCGAGCCGCCTGCGGACGCGGAGACGGACTGGGCGCGCGCCGCGACCGCGGCGCGCGAGCGCGGGATGAAACGCCTGGCAGAGCGGCTCCAAGCCGCGGCGAGCTGAGACGGGGCGCTTTTGTTCGGCATACCCGAAGAAATGCGCCCCGCCGAACGGATGCCGCTGCGCAGCGAAGGCCAGAACCGCAAGCGCTGGCGCTACGTCGGCTTCTTCGGCGAGGAGGTGATGCTGTGCGCGGCGCGGGCCGAGGTCGGGCCGCTCGGCCAGTGCTTCTGGATCCTCTGGGACCGGGTCGGGAAGCGGCCGGCGGCTCACACCTCGCTGCGGCCGGGCAGCCGCGAGGTGCTCCTCGACGGACCGCGGCTGGAGATCGAGGCGCGCGGCCTGCGCGCCAGCCTCCACCTCGGCGAGTGCGCGGCGATCGAGACCAGGTGCCCGAGCCCCGGCGGCCGCGGCTGGGGCTGGACGCGGAAGCGGGCCGGAGTGCCGATCGAGGGCACGATCGAGGTGCCGGGCCGGCGCTGGCAGGTGAGCGGCTTCGGCGTCGACGACGAGTCGGCCGGCTACCACCAGCGCCACACCAGCTGGCTCTGGTCGGCCGGGGTCGGCGAGGCCGCCGACGGCCGCCGCCTCGCCTGGAACCTGGTCGAGGGGATCAACGACCCGCCCAGCGGCAGCGAGCGCGCGATCTGGGTCGACGGCGAGCCGACCGAGCCTCCCCCGGTCCACTTCGAGGACCGCGCCGCGATCGACCTCGCCGACGGCGCCCGCCTCCAGTTCGCCGCCGAGTCCGACCACGCCCGCGACGAGAACTTCCTCCTCATCCGCTCCCGCTACCGCCACAGCTTCGGCAGCTTCAGCGGCGCCCTCGCCCCCGGCCTGGAGCTGGCCCACGGCCTCGGCGTGATGGAGCAGCACGACGCCGTCTGGTTTTTACAATGAACATTTATGTAGGAAATCTTAGTTGGTCTATGACTGATGATGATTTATTGAATCTCTTCACTCAATTTGGCAG
>JBEHWY010000137.1:0-9933 GCA_048498975.1 Actinomycetota bacterium
TTCCCGAACATCGTGAACTACGAGGGCGAGCGCGCCTTCGTGCACTTCTACGAGTGGGCGCCGATGCCGGCCGCCGGCTCGCCGGTGGAAGACGTGAACCAAGCCGTCCCGCCCTCAAACGCCCCGAACTCGGCCTGACCCGCACCCCTACCAGCCCAGCGGGGGTGCGGGTCAGGCCCGAAGCCCCGCTCCGCCCCTACGCCGTCCGCGGCGGCTTCGGCTCCGCCCGCGGCTCGAGCTGGATCTCGCGCTCGGCCCGCGGCGTGCCTTCTTCGAACTCGCGGCTGCGCTCGATCTCGGCGTTGAGCTGCAGGCCGAAGAGGATCGCGAGGTTGCTGATCCAGAGCCAGACCAGCAGGGCGACGAGGCCGCCGAGGGTGCCGTAGGTCTTGTCGTAGGAGCCGAAGTTGGCGACGTAGAAGGCGAAGAGGGCGGAGGCGAGGACCCAGGCGACGATCGCGACGAGGCTGCCCGCGGTTACCCAGCGAAAGCCGCGCAGCTTCACGTTCGACGCCGCGTAGTAGAGGACCGCGACCATCAGCAGGAAGACGGCCGCCAGCGCCGGCCACTTGGCGACGTTCCAGATTGCGACCGCCGTGTCGCCGATGCCGAGCGGCCCGGCGACCGCGTCGACGATCGGCCCGGTCATCACCAGGCCGAGGGCGAGGGCGACGAGCATCAGGATCATCGCCAGGGTGACGGCGAGCTGCAATGGCGCCAGCTTCCAGAACGGCCGGCCCTCGGGCGTCTCGTAGACGACGTTGGCGGCGCGGATGAAGGCGCCGACGTACGCCGACGCCGACCACAGCGCCACGGCCAGGCCGAGGACGAAGGTGACGCCGGCGGTCTCCCGGTGCTCGGTGATCGATTCGATCGGCCCGGCGAAGGTCTGCGCCGCCGAGTGCGGCCCGATTTCGGTGACGATCTCGGTCAGGCTGCGGGTCGTCTCGCGCGGGTCGCCGAAGAGGCCGAGCAGCGAGACGAGCGCGATCAGCGCCGGGAACAGGGAGAGCAGGCCGTAGTAGGTGAGCGCCGCCGCCCAGTCGCTGAGGTTGTCCTCGAGGAACTCGGTCCCGGCTCGCTTCAGCGTCGCGAGCAGGCCCGAATCGGGCTCGACGCCGCGCGGCCTGTAGTCGTGACGCTGCACGCTCTCCGGCTTCCCCGGCCGCCGCTTTGCAAAACGCATCCCACCGCGGCGCTTCCGTCCGGGCGCCGCGCGACCATCGCTGCATGTGGGTGATCGACGTCGTCTGCTCCGATCCCGAGTGCGGGGAGGAGGAGCTGCAGATCTGGACCGACGACCTCGACGAGGTCGAGGCGGTGGCCTGCGCCTGCGGCCACGCGACGATCGCGCTGCGGGTCGCCGTCTACGAGCCCGAGCTGCCGATCCGCCTGCGCCGCTCCGAGCGCCCCGTGGCGGCCGGCGCCGCGGGCTGAGCTAGAGCCCGACGATCTCGACCGGCTCGATCTCGCCGGCCGGCTCGAAGCCGAGGATGCGGCCGTAGAAGTCGAGCTCGGCTTCGAGGCAGCGGATCGTCGTCTCGGCGCGGCGGAAGCCGTGCTGCTCGCCGGCGAAGGTCAGGTAGGCGTAGGGGACGCCGTTGGCACGCAGCGCCGTGGCCATCGTCTCCGCCTGGTTCGGCGGCACGACCGCGTCCTCGAGGCCCTGGAAGAGGATCACCGGCGAGCGCAGCCGCTCGGCGAAGTGGATCGGCGAGCGCTCGCGGTAGACGTCGGCGCGCTCCGGATAGGGCCCGATCAGGCTGTCGAGGTAGCGGGCCTCGAACTTGTGGGTGTCGCGGGCGAGCGCCTCGACGTCGGCGACGCCGTAGTAGCTGGCGCCGGCGGCGAAGCGGTCATGGAAGACGAGCGCGCAGAGGGTCGCGTAGCCGCCGGCGGAGCCGCCGCGGATCGTCAGCCGCGCCCCGTCCGCGTCGCCAGTGTCGGCGAGGAAGGTGGCGGCGCGCACGCAGTCCTCGGTGTCGACCACGCCCCAGGTCCCGCGCAGCCCCTCGCGGTAGGCGCGGCCGTGGCCGCTGGAGCCGCGGTAGTTGACGTCGACGACGCCGAAGCCGCGGCTGGTCCAGTAGGCGAATTCGCGCGACAGCGCCGGCGTCGAGTGCGAGGTCGGCCCGCCGTGGCTCTCGACGATCAGCGGCGGCGCTTCGCCGGCGGGCGCCTCGAAGTCGGGATTTGTCGGCGGGTAGTAGAAGCCATGGGCGATCTCGCCGTCGCCGGTCGCGAATTCGATCGCCCGCGGCGTCGCGGCAAAGGCAGCGTCGAGCGGCTCCTCGGCCGACTCGCGCACCGTCTCCAGCTCGCCCGTCGCCACGTCGTAGACGACGACCGCGGGCTCGCGGTCGGGCGTGGCGGCGGTGAAGGCGACGCGGGTGCCGCGGGCGGAGAGGACGGGAAAGCCGAACGAGGTGAAGGGGAGGCCGAGGTCGCGCACGCGCTCGGAGCCGGGATCGATCAGGCCGAGCCGTTCGGCGCCGAGCTCCGTCTTCACGCAGACGATCGAGCCGTCCTCGAGGAAGGCGTAGGTGGAGCCGTCGAACAGCCACTGGGGGTGGGCGAGGTCGGCGTTCTCGCGAGTCAGCTGCGTGGTCGCGCCGTCCTCGAGCCGGTAGAGGTTCCACCACTCGTCGCGATCGGAGGCGAAGTGCAGGCGCCCGGCGGCGTCCCACTCGGGCTGGAAGACCGACTCCGCCTTGCCGCCGGCCACCAGCCGCGCCTCGCCCGGCGCGGCGAGCGGCGCCACCCACAGCTCGGTGCCGTCCCAGGGCATGTTGGGGTGGTCCCAGCAGGTCCAGGCGATCTGCTCGCCGTCGGGGCTGGGGCGGGGGAATGAGTAGAAGTCGCGGCCGGCGGCGAGCACGGTCGGCTCGCTGGCACCGTCGAGCGGCAGCGAGACGATCTGGTTCTCCGGTTCGCCCTCGCCCTCGTGCACCTCGCGCACGCAGACGACGGTGGCCCCGTCGGCGCAGAGGCGGAGGTCGGCGTAGCGCAGCGAGGCGGGCTGCGGCGGCTCCGGGGTGATCGCGACCGGCGCCTCGCCGAGTCGCTGCCGGTAGAGGCGCTGGTCGGCGAAGTCGACGAAGAGGACGAGGTCGGCGGCGACCACGCGCCAGGCGCCGCCACCGTACTCGTGGACGCGGGTGCGGACGTTGACCGCGGCCGGGGTGACGTCCTCGGGCTCGCCGCCCGGCGCCGCGCGCACGAGGGCGACTCGCCCACCCTCGTCGGGGTGCCCCTCCGCCCACCAGACCGCACCGTCGGGAGCCAGTGCCGCGGCGCCGAGCCGCCGCCCGGCGCGGGCCACCGTCGCCGGGTCGATCGGCGAGCGCCAGGAGCCGTATGGAGCGACCTCAGTCACTCGCCCCAGTCTAGGCAGACTTGACATGTGACTAAATAGTCACCTATAGTCGGTGGCGATGGACGACGACATCTTCAAGGCCCTCGCCGACCCGACCCGCCGCCAGCTGCTCGACGCGCTCCACGAGCAAGACGGGCAAACGCTGGGCGAGCTCGAGCGGCGCTTCGAGATGACCCGCTTCGGGGTGATGAAGCACCTCAAGCAACTGGAGGAGGCCGGTCTCGTCGTCACCGTCAGGCGCGGCAGAGAGAAGCTGCACTACCTCAACCCCGTGCCGATCCGAACCATCTACGAGCGCTGGGTGAGCAAGTACGCCGAGTCATGGGCGTCGCCGCTGACCCAGCTCAAGCACGACCTCGAGAAGGAGGAAGAACGATGAGCGAGCGGGAACCATGGGAGGTGGTCGACGGGCGCGCGATGGCCGTCTTCGAGATCTACATCAAGGCGACTCCGGAGCGGCTCTGGGAGGCGATCACCGACCCCGAGCTGCGCAGCAAATACAGCTTCGGCGTCCGTGTCGAGTCCGACTGGGAGGCCGGTTCGGAGTACCGCTCCGGGGTCCCCGGCGCGATCGAGATCGCGGCCGGCGAGAACCTCGAGGTCGACCCGCCGCGGCGGCTGGTCCAGACCTTCCAGGCGCTGTGGAGCGATCAGGTCAAAGGCGAAGGCACCTCGCGGGTGACCTGGGAGATCGAACCGGTCGGCAGCTCCTGCCGCCTGGTCGTCACCCATGACCAGCTCGAGGAGGGGGCCAACAGCGAACTGTTCGGCGGCTGGCCGATGATCCTCTCCGGCCTGAAGACGCTGCTGGAGACCGGCGAGCTGCTCGACACCCCCGGCTCGCTGCGCTACGCGGCTACTCGCTGACCTCGACCTCGCGCAGGCGGTGCGTGTCGACGTCGTAGACGAAGCCGCGCACCGCCTCACGGTGGGGGATGAAGGTCGAGCGCCGCACCCGCAGGACCGACTGCCGCACGTCGGCGTCGACGTCCTTGAAGGACTCGATCGCGAAGGCCGGGGCGACTCCGGTCGCCTCGCGCAGCTCGTCGCGGAAGCCGTCGTCGCTGATCTTTTCCAGGCCGCAATCGGTGTGGTGGATCAGCATGATCTCCCGCGTCCCCAGCTTGCGCTGGGAGACGGCGAGCGAGCGGATCACGTCGTCGGTGATGACGCCGCCGGCGTTGCGCAGCACGTGCGCCTCGCCGTCGTCGAGCCCGAGCGCGGCGAAGACGTCGAGCCGCGAGTCCATGCAGGTGACGATCGCCAGCTTGCGCGCGGGGCGGACGTCGAGATGCCGCACGGTCAGCGAGTCGGCGAAGGCCTGATTGTTGGCGAGCAGCTCGTCGATCGTGTCCATCGGTCCGCAAGCCTATCCACGGTCGCCCGCGAAGTAGTCTGGGCGGCGTGAGCACGGCCGCCGAAGTCACCATTCGCCCCGCCGGGGAAGAGGACTGCGAGCTGCTGGTGGCGCTGATCCGCGAGCTCGCCGGCTACGAGAAGCTGGCCGACCAGGCGCTCGGCACGCCGGAGGTCCTGCGGCGGACGCTGTTCGAGCAGCGCGCGGCCGAGGCGCTGCTGCTGGAGACGGAGGCGGGGGAGGCGGTCGGCTACGCGATCTTCTACGTGACCTTCTCCAGCTTCGAGTGCCGTTCGGGGATCTGGCTGGAGGACGTCTACGTGCGGCCCGACCACCGTCGCGGCGGTGTCGGCCGCGCCGTGATGGAGCACCTCGCACGGCTCTGCGTCGAGCGCGGTCACACCCGCTTCGAATGGTGCGCGCTGGATTGGAACGAGCCGGCGCTCGACTTCTACGCCGACCTCGGCGCCGCCCAGCTCGATGACTGGATCATGCTGCGCCTGGAGCGCGACGGCATCGAGCGCCTGGCCGGTTTGTGCGCTTGACCCTCACACGTTTCGGCTAAGTGAACAGTGTTGTTGTGGGTGCGTGGACGAACGGTCCAATCGATAAACAACATGTTCTCTTGTACGGGTTGACAATTCGACTTGAGTAAGTGAGGTTCCTGGATCAGGGGGGGGTAACGATAGGAGGTGCAATTTTGAGCGATCAGGTCCGGAAGGCCCTGCTTATATGCGATTTGCCACGCCCCAGCGAGCCGCTCGAGGCGCTCCTGGCCGACGCCGGGGTGAAGCTGATCGCGGTCGAGGACGGCGGCGCCGGGCTGCGGGCTTTCTACGCCGAGCGGCCGGACGTGATCGTCCTCTGCCTCGACCTCCCAGACCTCGACGGCTTCGACGCACTTGCCACGATCCGCGAGCTCAGCGACCTGCCGGTGCTGACGATCGCCGGCTCGTCTCGCGAGGAGGTGCGGGTGCGGGCGCTGCGGGCCGGCGCCGACGACTGCGTCATCTCGACCGCGTCCGAGGAGGAGGTCTCGGCCAGGATCGAGGCGTTGCTGCGGCGGGTGCGGTCGACGCGTCAGATCGGCGCCGTCGTCGACGACGACTTCATCCACATCGACCATCCCCGTCACCGGGTCGAGGTGCTGGGCGTCGAGGTCGCCCTCACCCCGATCGAGTTCCGGATGCTCTCCTGCTTCGCCGAAAACCCGGGCCGCGTCCTCGGTCACGGCCAGCTGCTCGACATGGTCTGGGGCGACCGCATCCGCGACAAGGACGAGGTCAAGCTTTATGTCAGCTACCTGCGTCGAAAGCTCGGGGCCGCGGCTTCCGTCGATCCGGTGGAAACGGTGCGGGGGGTCGGTTACCGCTATCGGCCGCGGCGAACGGAGGCTGGGGACTGAGGGTTCGGATGAGGTTGGCGTGGAGGGGTGGGGTGTACCCCTTCACTCGCCTACCTACGTGGATCGGCTGCCGCCTGCCGAGGGTCGTGCTCTGGCGTAGCGGCGCAAAACGTTCAGGGGTACACCCCACCCCTCCTCCCGAAGCTGCTCCGAAGGCCACGAGGTCACCAGCTTCCGTGGGCCGTGGGAGCTAGCGCGGTAGCCGTCCCTCGTGAGCTTCCGGGGGTCGAGGCGGCCGGGGCCTTTCAAGCTTGTGAGGGACGGGGCATCCCGACACCTTGGAAGCTGTCCCGGAGTTCGTGCGGCGCCGCCTTGCGAGCTTCCGAAGTCAGGGCTATGGATTCGTTGGGGAGGGTCGGGTGACCCTCCCGAGCCAACCCAGGAACCCCGCCCCGGCTACTCGTCCCGCGGAGTAATGCGGAAGACCGAGACGACCTCGGCCTGGTGCGCCTCGGGATGCGCGACGTAGGCGCTTGGGCCGCCGCCGAACCAGCCGGCGGCTTCGTTGTAGCCGACGAAGACGCCTGGGTGGTGGTTGCCGTCGGCATCCTGCACCCAGACCTTGTCGCCCTCTTTGAAACCGTCTTCGATTACCTCGGCCATGGTGCGAGTCTAGTTGCAGGGGCCGAGCTTGCGCAGCTCGCGGCGGTAGACCCGCATCGAGCTGTGCCGCCAGTCGCCGTGGGTCTGGTTGCGCAGGCTCGGCACCAGCTCGTGGTGGTAGGGCGAGCTGAGGCTCTCGTTGTGGCCGATCACGTCGTGGACCGGGATCCCGTAATGGCAGCGCAGATACTGGGTGAGCCGCAGCGAGGCGTGCAGCTGGCGCGGGTCGCCGAGCACGTCGGAGTCGCCGTAGCCGACGTGCTCGATCCCGATCGCGGTCCAGTTGAGGCCGACGGTGTGGCGGCAGCGGGTCTTCAGGTTGACCAGCTGGAAGATGCGGCCCGAGTTGCCGATCACGAAGTGGGAGCAGACGTTGGGCAGCTCACCGAGCTCGACGTCGGGGGTGTCGGGGGCGAAGGTGTTGTAGACGGCGCTGGCGGTGCTGGTCTGGGCCATGTGCTCGACGATCACGTGCGGGTGGCGCAGCCGCCACTGGTAGTGGCCGTAGTGGCGCAGCGAGTAGGCGGCCATCTCGCGCTTGCGTTTGGGCCCGTAGGGGATCAGCCAGCGGCTGATCGGCGGCCGCGGAGCTTCGCGTGCGGCGGACGAGGTGGCGCCGGCGCGCGCGGGCGCCCCGGGCGAGCTCGCGGCGGCGAGGCAGAGCAGGGCGGTGAGGGCGGCGGCGATGGCCAGCGAAGCTCTTTTCATCGCGCGGATGCTAGCCGGCGGGGTTGCCACCGCCCCTTAAAGCGGATACTCTCTTTTAAGTACCGTCCAATCTGGTTGGGAGAGGGGGAGAGGTGGACTGGATCGCGATCTGGGGCATCGTCGCCGCCGTCCTTGCCCTCGGCCTGCTCGCCGTCTCGCAGCTGCGGGCGCGGCGCGAAGCAGCCCGCTTCCGCGTCCTCGACGAGATCGCCCGCGCCTCCGACAGCGCCTCCGACCTCGCCGAGACGCTCGACGCGATCGTCGCGATCCTGGTCCCGACCGTCGCCGACATCTGCGCGATCGACGTGATCCGCGAGGACGGGGTCGAGCGCGCCGCCGTCCGGGTCTCCGAGCAGGCGCCGCCGGGCAGCGCCGCCGCCGTCGGCGGCCGCCGCCCCTCGACCCCGGCGACGATGCTCGACCCCGGCGAGGGCGACCCCCTGCAGCCCCGCTTCATCGAACGCATGCGGGAGTCCGACCTGCGCGGCCTCGCTCACAGCGCGGACGATCTCGAGCTGCTTCGCGGCCTCGGCCTGCGCTCCTCGATTACCGCGGCCCTGCGGGCGCGCGGTCGGGTGATCGGCGCCCTCACCCTCACCACCGCCTGGTCGGGGCGCCGCTACCGCCGTCACGACGCCGACTTCGCCCGCGTGCTCTCCGGGCGCGTCGCGCTGGCGCTCGACAACGCCGGCCTCTTCGCCGACCTCGAGCGCGCCCAGCGCGAACGAGCCGAGATCGCGGCGACTCTCCAGCACGGCCTGCTGCCGCCGCCGCTGCCGGAGATCCCGGGCTGGTGCGCGGCGGCGATGTACCGGCCGGCGGGCGCCGAGAACGAGGTGGGCGGTGACTTCTACGACGCCTTCCCGATCGCCGGCGGCTGGATGCTGGTGATCGGCGACGTCACCGGCAAGGGCGCCGCCGCGGCCTCGATCACCGCCCAGGCCCGCTACACGCTGCGCACCGCCGCCTGGCTCAGCGGCGACCCGCTGATCGCCCTCTCGACCCTCAACCGCGCCCTGCTCTCGCGGCCGGACAGAGCGCTGTGCAGCGCGATCGCGCTCACCCTCTCCTCCGACTCGCGGGAGCCGGTGCGGGTTGCCGTCGCCGGCTCGCTGCCACCGTTGCTGGTCGACGACGGCGCCGTCAGCGAGGTCGCCGAGGCGGGGCCGGTGCTGGGCGCCTTCGGCGACGCGCGCTGGAGCCTGGAGCCGACCGCAGTGGGGCCGGGGCAGCAGCTCGTCGCGGTCACCGACGGCGTCACCGAGGCCGCCGGGCCGGGTGGCCGCTTCGGCGAGCAGCGCCTGCACGCCGAGCTCGGCGGCGGCGGTCAGCCCTGCGCCGCGCTCGGCCGCCTCGAGGCAGCGCTGCACTCGTTCACCGAGGGCCGCCTCGACGACGACGCGGCGGCGTTGGCGATCGCGCCGAGCTCGCGGGTCCGGCTCGCCGCCTGAGGCGAGCGCGCCCGGTTCCGGCTACTCGACCGGCATCCGCTCTTCGACCCCGGTCAGCTTCAGCACCCGCGCCACCGCGGGGGCCTGGCTGGGGACGAAGCGGAGCCGACCGGTGGCGCGCTCGTCGCCCATCGCCGCGACGAGGATCGCGATCCCGGTCGAGTCGATGAAGGTGAGCGCGCTGAAGTCGATGACGACGGCGCTGGCGGAGTCGGAGATCGCCTCCTCGATCGCTGCTTCCAGGGCCGGAGCAGCGGACAGGTCGAGTTCGCCGCCGAGGCGGATCGTGCGCTTCCCGTCGCCGCTCTCGGTGGCCAGCGTGAGGGCGCCGGGCTGGGCTGAAGGCTGGTCGTCCGGGGTCATCGGGGCCGATCCTACTGAGAAGGATGGGGGCCGCAAGCACGGATTCCCGTTCGCGGGCGATCGTCCCCCGGCCGGGTTAGCCGCAGGGGAAAGGGGGTAGATCGAGCACGTGTTGATCAAGAGCGGAATCGGCTAGAGGAGCAAGCGATGGCACACCGAGTCCTGGCGATCGTCCCTGACGGCATCGAGGGCTCGGAGCCCATCGAGGAGCTGCGCGGCCATGCCGCAGGTGGCGTGGACATCCGCATCGTCGTCCCCGCGGTGGAGGCCAGTGCCTTCCGGCACACCCTCGGTGACGTCGACGAGCCCAAGCAGCAGGCGGAAGAGCGGTTGGCCAGGACCCTGGCGGTGTTGCGTCGCAGCGGCATCGAGGCGGCGGGGGAGGTCGGGGACCCCGATCCGGTGCAGGCCGCCCAGGACGCGCTCCTGAAAGCGCCGGCCGACGAGGTGCTGATCTTCGAGCACGAAGAGGGTCAGGCGCGCTGGTTCGAAGAGGGCCTCTTCGAACGGGCGCAGGCCGGCATCGATCCGCCCCTGCGGATGGTGGTCCTGACCGAGGCGCAGGCGGACGGGGTGCACGTGGCCGAGGTGCAGGAGGCCGGGCCGGGAACGGTCGACCCCGACGCCGGCCACGAGATCGGCAGCGCCTACCTTCCGGGGCTCACCCGCG
>JBEHWY010000138.1:0-9901 GCA_048498975.1 Actinomycetota bacterium
CCGCCAACGGGCCGCTCGGGGTGCGCTTCGCCAAGCAGGCGATCGACCGCGGCGGCGACGCGCCGCTGGCGGCGGGGCTGGCATTCGAGTCGGCGGCGGGGCAGGTCGTGCTCGCCTCGGAGGACTACCAAGAGGGGCTGGCCGCGTTCGCCGAGCGGCGCCCGCCGACATTCAAAGGACGCTGAGACATGGACTTCACGCTTACCGACGAGCAGGCCGCGATCCGCGAGGTCGCCCGCGACTTCGCCCGGCGCCGGATCGCGCCCAACGTCCGCGAGTGGGAGTCGACCGGCCATTTCCCGCGCGAGGTCGCGGCCGAGATGGGGGAGCTCGGCTTCCTCGGTTGCTGCTTCCCGGAGGAGTACGGCGGCAGCGAGGCCGGCTTCCTCAGCCTCGTCCTCGTGATCGAGGAGATCGCCCGCGTCTGGCAGCCGGCCGCGGGCTTCTTCAACCCGAACGGGATGACGGTGCCCTTCACGATCCTCAACTGGGGGAGCGAGGAGCAGCGTCGGCGTTGGGTCGAACCGCTGATCAAAGGCCGCATCGTCGGCTCCTTCGGGCTGACCGAGCCCGACGGCGGCTCCGACGCGCTGGGCTCGATGCGGACCCGGGCGCGGCGGATCGACGGCGGCTGGGTGATCGACGGCACCAAGATGTTCAACTCGCTGGCGCACCTCGCCGACCTCGACCTCGTCTTCGCCCGTACCTCCGACGACGGGCACCACGGCATCTCGGCCTTCCTCGTCCCGCTCGACACGCCGGGGATCACCGCCCACCCGATCCCGCACTCGATCCTCGGCGAGTGCATGCCCACCTCCGAGGTCTCCTTCGCCGGCGTCGAGCTGCCGGAGGAGGCGTTGCTGGGCGAGGCCGGCCAGGGGTTCCAGATCGCGATGAACGCACTCGACTACGGCCGGCTGACGGTGCCGGCGCGTTGCGTCGGCATCGCCCAGGGCTGCGTCGACGTCTCGCTCGAGTACGCGCGCGAGCGCGAAGTGTTCGGCAACGCGATCGGTACGTACCAGTTGATCCAGTCGCTGATCGCCGACATGGTGGTCGAAACCGACGCCGCCAGGATGCTGACCTACCACAGCGCCTGGCTCAAGGACTGCGGCAAGACGGCGACGCGTGAGAGCGCTCGCTCGAAGTACTTCGCCGCTGAGGTCGCCGCCCGCGTCGCCACCCGCGCCTTCGAGCTGTTCGGCGGTTATGCCGTGGCCGACGAGTACCCTGTGGCGCGCATGTTCACCTGGGCGCACCTGTACCGGACGGGCGAGGGGTCGGCGAACATCCAGCGGATGCTGGTGGCCAACGACGCACTCGGCTTCAAGCTTGCCGATCGCCACGCGATCGCGCGGCGCTTTGGCCTCGCCAGCGACGTCGAGCCTCTCGGCCAGGCGCTCAATGCCTGACCCCGAGGACAACGCGCCCAAACGGGTCCGCCGCCCGGCCAAGATGGGCGAGGTGATCGCCGACGCGATCGCCGACGAGATCCTCCAGCGCAACCTGCCGCCCGGCACCCGCCTCCCCAACGAGGCGCAGATGGTCGAGCGCTACGAAGCCGGGCGCGGCACCGTGCGCGAGGCGCTGCGCCTGCTCGAGGCCGACGGCTTGATCGACGTCCGGCCCGGCCTCGGCGGCGGGCCGGTCGTCTGCGAGCCCGACGTCGACCGCGTCGCGCGGCGCCTCTCGATCCTGCTGCGGCTCTCCGGCAGCACCTTCGGCGCCGTCGTCGACGCCCGCAAAGCGCTGGAGCCGACGCTCGCCCAGCACGCGGCGAGCGCCGCCGAGGAGGAGCAGGTCGAGGCCCTGCGGGGCTCGGTCGAGAACCTCGCCGCGCTCGCCAAGGACGGCTCCGACCAAGCCTTCATCGAGGAGAACTCGCGCTTCCACAGCCTCGTCGCCGCGGCCAGCCAGAACCCCGTCCTCAATACCTTCTGGCTCGCGATCCGCTCGATCATCGACGGCCAGGAGCTCGGCGTCCGCTACGACGAGGGCGCCCGCGCCGCGGTCGTCACCGCGCACCGGCGGGTGCTCGAGGCGATCGAGGCGCGCGACCCCGAGGCGGCGGCCAAGGAGATGCGGCGCCACGTCTCGGCGATCGACCGCCACCTCGCCGAGCACCACCCGGATCTGATCGAAGACCGGATCGCCGCACCGGCGCGCCTCAGCGACTCTCGCTGAGACGGCGCCCGCTGACGGCCGGGTCGACGCGCGCGGGGCCGATGCGTCGCCGGGGAGGGTGCTCGCCACCCTCTCTGGGCAGGTAGGGCGGCGAGCACCCTCCCCTCCCCGAAGGCGAGGCGCGCCGGTCGCGTGGCTGAGCTTTTGGGGTCTATAGGACCTAAAAGCTCAGCCACGCCCATCAGCTCTCACGCGCTCGCGATATTGACCACACCAGGGGCTGGTCGATATCGCGAGCGCTGCGAGGCGGGCGGGCCGGCGCACCTACCTGCCCTGTGGGTGCGCCGGTCCGCCCGCCGCTGGCGAGGTAGCGCAGCGGCGAGTGGATCGGGTCGCTCGTTTCGTCGAGCCCGACGTAGACCACGCGCCCGTTCGTCCCCGGCCAGGCGGCGCCGACGGGGGACGGCATTGCGACCGCCGCGAGGGCGGCGATCGCCGAGACCAGGGTTAGTCCACGAAGTATTCGAGCCGAAGGCATGGATCCAGAGTGACACCAGAACAGGGCCCGGACCGGGACAACCTTGACTTGGGGTCGTTACCCCACGGCCTGCTTCAGCCCCGCGCCGGGGCTGAATTTCGGCACCTCCCTGGCCTCGATCTGGATCACGTCGCCGGTCTGCGGGTTGCGGCCGGTACGGGCGGGGCGGTGGGAGACCCAGAATTTGCCGAAGCCGGTGAGGCGGATCTCGTTGCCCTCGGCGAGCTGGGCGGCGACCTCTTCGAGGGTCGCCTCGACGGCTTTCTTCGCGTCCCCGGAGCTGAGCCCCGAACGCTCGGCGACGCCTTTGCAGAGCTGGTCTTTGTTCGTGATTGACATGTGTCCTCACTGCCCGGGCCTCGCCAGCGGTAAACCCGCGGCGTAGACTCGCGGCGATGGCAGGGCTTTTCCGATCACCGGAGGAGGGCGCGTGAAACCCTTCGCAGCATCCCGGCGCGACCTTGGAGAGGGGCGCTGCGCGGTCGAGGTCAGCGGCGAGATCGACCTCGCGGTCGCCGACGAGCTGAAAGCGACGCTCGACCCCGCGATGCAGGGCAACCAGCTGGTCGTGGTCGACCTCAGCGAATGCGACTTCATCGACTCGACCGGGATCGCGATCCTCGTCACCGCCCAGAAACAGCTCGCCGAGCAGGGCGGCCGCCTCGCCCTCTGCTCCCCGGCCGACCAGGTCCGCCGCGTCCTCGACCTCAGTGGCCTGACCAACCACGGCCTGGTCTTCGACAGCCTCGACGCAGCGCTGTCGAACTCGCAGTAGCGGCAGCGCTCCTACCGCTCGCACTCCATCGCCCGCGCCAGCAGCAGCGCGCGCTCGCGGTCGTTCTCGCAGAGGTCGGCGGCGCGGAGGAGCTCTTCGCGGGCCTCGGCGGGGCGGTCGAGGCGGAGGAGGAGGTCGGCGCGGACGCTGGGGAGGAGGTGGTAGCTGCGCAGGGCGGGCTCGGCGGCGAGCGAGTCGACCAGCTCGAGGGCGGGCTCGGGGCCGAAGGCCATCGAGATCGCGACGGCGCGGTTGAGCTCGACCACGGGGGAGCCGGTGAGCGCGGCGAGGGCGTCGTAGAGGGCGACGATGCGCGGCCACTCGGTCTCCTCGACGCTGGTGGCGCGGGCGTGGCAGGCGGCGATCGCGGCTTGCAGGGTGTAGGGGCCGAGGGTGCCGGAGAGCTCTTCGGCGCGGGCCAGCTCGGCGAGGCCGCGCTGGACCAGGAGGTGGTCCCAGCGGCTGCGGTCCTGGTCGGCGAGCAGGATCGGCTCGCCGGCGGGGCCGACCCGGGCGCGCAGCCGCGAGGCCTGCAGCTCGAGCAGCGCCAGCAGGCCGTGGACCTCGGGCTCGCGCGGCATCAGCGCGGCGAGGATGCGGCCGAGGCGCAGCGCGTCCTCGCAGAGCGTCGGCCGCGTCCAGCTCTCGCCGGCGGTCGCCGAGTAGCCCTCGTTGAAGACCAGGTAGATCACCTCGAGCACCGCCGCCAGGCGCTCGGCGCGTTCCTCGCTGCCGGGGACCTCGAACGGCACCCGCGCCTCCGAGAGGGTGCGCTTGGCGCGGACGATGCGCTGGGCGACGGTGCCCTCGGCGACGAGGAAGGCGCGGGCGATCTCCGGCGTCGAGAGGCCGCCGAGCAGGCGCAGGGTCAGCGCCACCCGCGCGTCCTTGGAGAGGACCGGGTGGCAGGTCATGAAGATCAGGCGCAGGACGTCGTCCTCGACCTCGTCGACCTGGGCGGCGAAGTCGGGCTGGTCGAGCTGCGCCAGGATCTCCAGCTCGCGGCCGATCAGCTCCTGCTTGCGCTCGAGCGTGACGCGGCGGCGCAGGCTGTCGATGCCGCGGCGCTTGGCGACCGCCATCAGCCAGGCGCCCGGCTTCTCCGGGATCCCGGCCTCGGGCCACTGCTCCAGGGCGGCGACGAAGGCGTCCTGGGCGAGGTCCTCGGCGGCGCCGACGTCGCGGACGATGCGAGTCAGCCCAGCGATCAGCTGGGCTGACTCGATCCTCCAGACGGCGTCGATCTCGCCCTGGCTGGCAGGGGCCACGAGCCTAGCTCTGGCCTTCGATCTGCTCGCCGAGGCGCTGGTTGGCCTCGCGCAGCTCCGGCGTCAGGTTCTCGTCGAAGTCCTCGAGCTCGAAGATCGGCCGCAGCTCGATTTCGGTGCCGCCGTCGAAGGGCGCCCGCTTCAGCCACTCGATCGCCTCCTCGCGCGAGCCGCACTGCCAGATCCAGTAGCCGGCGACGATCTCCTTCGCCTCGGTGAAGGGCCCGTCGATCACCGTGCGCTCGCTGCCGTCGAAGCGGATCCGCGCGCCTTTGGCGGTCGGGGCGAGGCCCTCGCCGGCCAGCATCACGCCCGCCTTGACCAGTTCCTCGTTGTATTTCGTCATCTCCTCCAGCAGCTCGGTGCTGGGCATCACGCCCGCCTCGGACTCGGCGTTGCCGGGGACCAAAAGCATGAAACGCATTACTGCCTCCTCTGTTCGTTAGGGGTGTTTCTACCCTCCCGTCGAACGAAGCGACGCGAAATCGACATGGGTTTCGAAAGTTCTCCGGTGCGGTTTGACGGGCGTAATACGCTGTATTACAAATGACTCGCGGAACCCGGACCTTCTCTGCTCGGTGGGGCGCCGACGTACTCGATCGCCTGACGCGGCGTAGCGAGTTGGCTGGCACGAACAAGTCTCGTCTGGCAGAGCGCTATGTCGATGAGGGCACGCGGATGGACGAGCATCCCGGAATCGTCTTTCGCGATGGGCCGGCCGGTCGGCGTGCGGCCCTTGGGGCGGGTCCCGACGTATGGGAGGTGATCGCGACTGTCAAGAGCGGCAAGGCCCGTGGGGACCAGGCAATCGCCGACGCTGCCGAGGTCCTCGATCTCACCGACGCCCAGGTGCGAACCGCCGTTCGCTACTACGCGGCCTTTGCCGAGGAGATCGATCGACGGATCGCCCTCAACGCGGAAGACGCCGACGAAGCCGAAGCGGCCTGGAAGCGCGAACAGGCCGCCTTGGCGTGAAGCTGCTGCTCGACGAGCAGATCAGCGACAAGGTCGCGGAACGCCTTCGCCAACGGCACCACGACGTCATCGCCACCACGGCTGACCCTGGTCTTCGCGGCTTGAGCGACCCTGATCTGTTCCAGGTTGCCCAGGAGCAGATGCGCGCGGTGGTGACCTACAACCGACCCGACTTCGAAGCGATCGTTCGCGGGTACGCGGCGAGCAGCCGCTCGCACCACGGCCTGGTGCTGGTTCACCCCACCCGCTTCCCGAATCGGGACTTTGCCCGGCTCGTCTCAGCCCTCGATGCCCTGCTCGAACGCCCCGAGCTTGGGAGGAGTTTCCTGATCTGGCTGCAGGAATAGGTCGTTATCGGCCCTCAGTCGAAGATCACGAACAGGCCGCCGCTGACGGTGAAGCTGTCTTCGCGCTTGGCCCGGACCTCGGCGTCTTCGTAGCCGACCGGGCAGCCGCCGTAGGTACCCGGCGAGAAGCTGCGGCTCGGGATTTTCGCATTGACGACAGTCGCTTCGTCGGGGGCGTAGAAGCGACCGTACGACGGCGTGGCAACAACGACGTGCGGCGTGAATTCGAGCTTGAAGCAGAGGTCCGAGATGCCTGCGGGCGGTTCGGCCGAGGTGCATTGCACTTCGACGCTGGCGCAGGGCGGCGAAACCCCGGCGATGCCCTTCGAGCGGCTCGCGATCAGGTTGCCGCCTTTGTCGAGGTACGCGTAGCCCAAGGCGCTGCCGGGGGCACCCGCTGGGCCGGCGGGTCCCGGTGGGCCGGCCTGACCGACGAGCGCCTTCTGCGCGGAAGCGCTGATCTTCGCCTTCGTCACCGCCCCCTGCTTCAGCTGCTTGGTCCCGACCGAGTTCTTCGGCAGCTTGATCGCGGCGTAGCTGGCGCCGCCGAGGGCGATGAATAGCGCCAGCGTGGCGACGACGTTGGCGTAGGTGAGACGAGACGAGATCCCCTTCACGCGTTCGCATGATAAAGCGGGACCCGGGTATTCGCTACAGGGTCACCCCAACACTCGGGAGAATCTCGCCCAAAGTGAGGGGATGCGAGCAAATCCCCTCGGGCGGCTCGGCGAGCGGGAAGGGAGAGCCGCCCCGGAACCGAATAGGCTCCCGCTGCACGGGGGTAGTTCGGAAAGGGGAGAAGTGAAACTGGTGATTGGCATCGTGCGGCCTGAGAAGGCCAACGACGTGCTGGAGGCGCTGTATCGCGCCGAGGTGCGGGGCGTCTCGATCAGCCGCGTCCAGGGCCATGGCGGCGAGCTGGAGCGGGTCGAGACCTATCGCGGGACGACGGTGAAGATGGGGCTGGCCGAGAAGGTCCGCTTCGAGGTCGCCGTCTCCGACTCGTTCGTGGCGCCGACCGTCGCGGCGATCCGCGAGGGGGCGCGGACGGGGGAGGTCGGCGACGGCAAGATCTTCGTCCTGCCGCTGGAGCAGGCGATCCGGATTCGCACCGGCGACACCGACACGGGGGCCGTCACCCCGGTGGACCAATGAACGGGATCAACGCGGGCGACACCGCCTGGATGCTGGTGGCGACGGCGCTGGTGCTGATGATGACGCCGGCGCTCGGTCTCTTCTACGCCGGCCTGGTGCGCTCGAAGAACACCCTCAACACCTTCATGATGTGCGTCGCCGCGATCGCCGTGGCGATGGTCACCTGGGCGCTGGTCGGCTACTCGCTGGCCTTCGACGGCGACGGCTCGCTGGTCGGCGGCCTCGGTCACGTCGCCCTGCAGGGGGTCACCTTCGCCCCGCGCGAAGGGACCGAAATCCCGCAGCTGCTGTTCATGGCCTTCCAGGCGACCTTCTGCATCATCACCGTCGCCCTCGTCTCCGGCGCGGTGGTCGAGCGGATGCGGTTCGGGCCGTTCCTCGTCTTCGCCGCCCTGTGGTCGATCCTCGTCTACGCGGTCCTCGCCCACTGGGCGTTCGGCGGCGGCTGGCTGCAGGCGGGCGGGACGCTCGACTTCGCCGGCGGCGTCCCGGTCGAGATGGCCTCCGGCTTCTCCGCCCTGGCGGCGGCGCTGGTCGTCGGCGCGCGCAAAGACTACGGCCGCCAGGCGCTGCTGCCGCACAACGCGATGTACGTGCTGCTCGGCGCCGGGCTGCTCTGGTTCGGCTGGTTCGGCTTCAACGGCGGCAGCGGCTTCTCGACCGGCAACCCGAGCGTGCTCGCCTTCACCAACACGCTGCTCTGCCCGGCCTGCACGCTGGTCGTCTGGTTCGCCCTCGACCTGCTGCGCGGCCGCAAAGTGACGGCGATCGGGGCGGCGACGGCGATCGTCGTCGGCTGCGTCGCGATCACCCCGGCGGGCGGCTACGTCAGCCCCGGCTGGGCGATGGCGCTCGGCGCCCTCGCCGCCCTGCCCAGCTACGCGATCATCGCTTGGCGCACGCGGACCCGGGTCGACGAGACCCTCGACGTGCTCGCCGCCCACGGCACCGCCGGCCTGGTCGGGATCCTCTTCATCGGCTTCTTCGCCGAGGCGGCCTGGAACGGCGTCTCCGACGGCCTCCTCTACGGCAACGCGGCGCAGCTCGGCGACCAGGCCCTGGCGGCGCTGGTCGCCCCGGTCTACGCCTTCGTCGTCACCTTCGCCCTGCTGAAGGCGATCGGCGCGCTGATGCCGCTGCGGGCGAGCGAGCACCACGAGGCGCTGGGCATGGACGTCACCCAGCACGGCGAGGAGGCCTACGTCACCGGCGAGGGCGCGATCCTGATTACCGCCGACGGTCTCGAGAGCGAGCTCACCGCCTCAAGCATCGTCGAGTAATCTAAGTACAAGGCGGTATTAGGGGATCGAAGGCGGGGGCCGCCGATGTCCAGGCAAACTGCAGAAAGGGAGTCGATGGCTGACAAGGACGACAAGTACGGGACCCCCGGATCCGAGGCGGCGGGGCGGGCAGAGCGCTCGACGCCGGCCGAGCTGGGCGACCGCTCGGCGGCGGCGACGATCGGAGATCGCTCCGCGGCTGCCGGGATCGGGGACCGCTCGGCGCCGGCCGGGATCGGGGACATCTCCGCGCCGGCGACGATCGGGGACCGCTCGGCGGCAGCGACGATCGGGGACCGCTCCGCGGCAGCCGAGATCGGCGAGGGAATCGAGGAGGAGCGGGAGCGATAGCCGGCGCCGGCTTCCCGGCCGGGCCCGGTGGCCGCGTTGCCCTCGACCTCCTGGAGGATCTCGCGCGCGGCCGGACGCGGGCCCGGTCGGTAGCCGACGACGACCTCGAGTGGCTGGCCGAGCGCAAGGTCGCCTCGCTCCTCTATCGCGACGGCCGGCCGGCGCCGCACCGCCAGCAGGTCGCGAACGCGCTCTGGGCGACGCAGCGGCGGGCGCTGGCCGAGGTCTGTGCCGAGCTGGCGGCGACGGGAGCCGAGACGATCGTCTTCAAGGGCGCCGCGGTGCACGAGGAGTTCTTCGGTGAGCTGGCGGTCGGCCAGATGGGCGACCTCGACCTGCTGGTGCGGCGCGCCGACCTCGAGCCTGCCCGCCGCGGCCTCGCTCGCGCCGGCTTCTGCCAGGGCGTCTTCTCCGCGGAGCGCGCGGCGCTGGTCCCGGTCGCCGAGCACCCGCGCGAGGACGAGGAGGAGGATCACTACGAGCTGTACCCGTTCATGCGGCTCGAGGACATCGGCCTGGCGCCGCAGCCCGGGGTCGAGTACGAGCTACCCGTCTTCGTGGCGGGTGACCGGCTTCGCGCCGTGGTCCAGATCGACCTCCACTTCGGCGTCGCTACCAACGTCGGCGCCGAGCAGTTCTTCGAGCGCGCGGTCGAGCGCGGCGGGGCGCTGACGATGGCCGCCGCCGACCAGGTCTGGTTCACCACCGCCCGCTTCTATACCGAGGTGGCCACCGACGGCAAGCGCTCGCTGCGCGACTTCGCCTACGTCCTGCCGCAGCTCGCGGCGGGCGGTCTCCAGTGGTCGCTGGTGCTGGAGGCCAACGAGCGCTACCTGCTACACCCGGCGCTCTACTACTACCTCAGCTTCATGAATTGGCTCGGCGACGGCCGGCTGGTACCCGACCCGGTGCTCGAGTCGCTCTCGCCGCGGCTGGGGCCCCGCCGGCGGGACTGGGGCTGGCAGCTCGGCGTCCTGTTCGGCGGGGTGGAGCCGCCGCCCTTCGCCGGCGCGTCGCTCTGAGCGGTCAGTCGGCCCGCGCCGGCCGGCGCCCGAACCGACTGGCACCCCATGCCCTCGGCGGCGGCC
>JBEHWY010000139.1:0-9818 GCA_048498975.1 Actinomycetota bacterium
CTTTGTGCTCCCTATAGGGGGTACAAAGTCGACAACGGCACGGACCCAAGCCGTCCCGCCCTAAATCGCCCCGAACTCGGCCTGACCCGCACCCCTACCAGCCCTGCGGGGGTGCGGGTCAGGCCCACCACCACCTCTCGCGACGTACGAGTCATCCCCATCTGGCAAGCTCGCCACCGATGGCCACCGACCCGCCCGCCGTCACGGTCCTCATCGGCGCCTTCGACAACGAGGCCACCGTCGCTCGCGCCATCGCCTCGATCCTCGCCCAGACCGAGCGGCGGCTGGAGCTGATCGTGATCGACGATGGCTCCTCCGACCGCTCCGCCGCGGTCGCCGAGGAGGCGATCGGCGCCGACCCGCGCGGGCGCGTGCTGCGCCTCGAGCGCAACCTCGGCATCGCCCGCTCACTCAACGTCGGCCTCGAGGCCGCCGCCGCCCCCGTCGTCGCGATCCAGGACGCCGACGACCACTCGGCGCCCGAGCGCCTCGCCCGCGAGCTCGCCGTCCTCGACGCCGACCCGGCCGTCGCCGTCGTCGGCTGCCGCATGCGCGAGGTCGACGGCGCGGGGAGGGTGCTGGCTCCCCGCACGACCTTCGCCGCCGGCGACGTCGGCGGGGTGCTGATGCGCTTCAACCCGATCCCCAACGGCTGCGCCGCCTTCCGCCGCGACGTCGCCCTCGCCCTCGGCGGCTACGACCCCCGCTACCGCTACGCGACCGAGTACGACCTCTGGCTGCGGATCGCCGAGCGCCACCGCCTCCTCACCCTCGACGAGGAGCTCTGCACGCGGGTGATGGGCGGCGGCAACGTCGCCGCCCGCGCCGAGCGCGCCCAGCTCGGCGAGGCGCTCCAGATCCGCCTCCGCGCCCTGCGCCGCCGCCGCACCCTGCGCGGCGCCTGCGGCCTGCTCCGCCCGGCGCTCTCCTACGCTCTGCCCGCCCCGCTCAAACGCACCCTGCGCAAGCGCCGCGGTCAGGCCCCCTGAGCCGCGAGGAGCTGGCGCAGATCAGCCGCGATCGCCTCCGGTTCGTCCTCCAGCTGGGACCAGGTGAGGCGGGTGACCTGGTAGCCGGCGACGCGCAGGCGCCGGTCGCGGGCGCGGTCCTCCCGAAAGGCGGTGCGGGTGCCGTGCCCCTCCCAGCCGTCGAGCTCGACGATCTGACCGACCTCGGCCCAGAGGCAGTCGACCTGGTAGCGCTTGCCCTCCGCTTCGAGCCAGGCGTTGAGCAGCGGCAGCGGCAGCCGGTGCCGCCGAAGAAAGGGAACGAAGACCTCCTCGAGCGGGCTGCGCGGCCGTCCGAGCGATCGCTCTCGGCGCCGGGCCAGGGCAAGCCGTGCCTTGCGGATGCCGCGCCGACCCGGATGGCGGTCGATCAGATCCTGGAGGGAGAGCGGGTCGTGCAGGCGCCGGTATTCGGACTCCCGCAGGGCGAACTCGACGACATCGGCCGAGGCTACCGCGGCGAGGTCCAGCAGCGTGCGCGGCACCGTCGTCACCGGGATGCCATCGCAGACCGTCACTTCGTCGGTCGCCAGAGCCTTGCTCGCGTGGCGGCGAATCCTCCGCGGCGAGCGGCTCTTCGGCCGCAGGGTGACGTGAATCGCCCCCCGGCCCCGCCCGCGGATTTCCCAGAGCTCCGCCGCCGACCAGTGGCTGAGGACGGCGTCAGGGCCGCAGGCCAGGACCGCCGCCATCCAGCGCCCACGTTGATCGATCGCCCGGTGACCGACCGCATAGACCCCGGCGTGAACGGGATGCAGCCGCCCCGCCCGCACCCGCGACCACACCGCATCCCGGCTCAGTCCCAACCCTTCAAGCTGCCCCAACCCCACCACCCCATGCTGCCGCTCCGCTAGCTCCGCCACCCGCCCGTCGTCCCCCCGCCGAGGTTGCCGTTTGTCGCCCATAACCCGACAAAGGGCAACCTCGGCGGGGTTCTCCCCCCTCAGGGGGTTAGGGCGGCTTCGTATTGGCGGCGCGTGCCGGCTAGGAAGCGCTCCAGGCTTAGGTCGGTGGCTATGCGGTGGCGGGCGGCGGCGCCGAGGCGCTCGCGCGCTGCGGGGTCGGCGGCGAGCTCGGTGAGGAGCCGGGACATCGCGGCGACGTCGCCGGCGGCGAAGACGGCGCCGGCGCCGCCCACGGTCTCGACGTTGCCGGTGCCGTCGGCGACGACGGGGGGGAGGCCGTGGGCCATCGCCTCCAGCAGCGCGAACGACATCCCCTCGCGGTGGGAGGGGAGGAGGAAGAGGTCGGCGGCGCCGTAGAGGGCGTCGAGGTCGTCGCGGTGGCCGAGCACGCGCACGCCCGCGTCGGCGCGGGCGGCCACCTCGTCCGCGAGCGGGCCCTCGCCGGCGACCAGCAGGACCAGGTCGGCGCCCTCCGCCCGCGCCGCCCGCACCGCCTCGATCGCCCCCAGCGGGTCCTTGCGCTGCTCCAGCTGGCCGGCGAAGAGCGCCGCCACCTGTCCCTCGCCGACCCCGAGCGAGGCCCGCAGCCGCGCCCGCTCGGCGGCCGGGGTGGGCGGGGCGACGGCGACGCCGTTGGCGACCACGACCAGGCGCGGGTGCAGCGCCGCGGGCAGCGCCGCCGCCAGGTCCGCGCGCTCGTCGGCGGCGATGCAGATCGTCCGCGCCGAGGCGGCGACCGCAGCCCGCAGCCGCCGCCGCACCAGCCAGCCGCTCGCCCCGTGGGAGCGGCGCAGCCGGTGCAGCCCGTGGCTGGTGATCACGAACGGCCGGCCGCGCAGCGCCGGGCCGACCAGCATCGCCGCCATGTCGCCGTGGACGTGGACGAGGTCGGCCTCGCCGGCCTCGCGCAGCGCCTGCCGCCGCCGCGCCAGGACCGAGGGCACGCCGCGCAGCCGCGAGCGGGTGACGCTCAGCGCCAGGCGCCGGTGCGAGTAGCCCTCGAGCCCTTCCAGCAGGTCGATGTAAGTCTCCGCACCGCCCCCGGGGTGGGGGAGGACGTGCAGGACCGTCGGCATGGCGGTCGAGGCTACTACCGGCTCCGCCGGCCGAGCGCCGCCCGCACCGCGGCGAGCCGGTGCCACCAGATCGCCGCGAACAGCGAGGCCTCGATGCCGTTGGTCTCGTCGTGGCCGGCGAAGCGGCGCAGGTAGCGCAGCGCCAGCCAGGCGGTCGGCTCCGGCGGGCGGCCGAGCCGGGCGACGCGGTGCACGGCGCGGGCCTTGCCCGGCGCCAGCCCCGACCCCGCCCGCGCCTCGATCGCCGCCGCGTTCCCCGCGATCCGCAGCACGTTGTCCTCGTAGGAACGCCGGCCGTGGGCGGCGAGGCGGCGCAGGCTGCCCCCCGGGTCGCGGGCGCTGAGCACCCGCCCCGGGCTCCAGGCGCGCATCGCCGCCGCGTGGCCGCGCGCCGCGTCGCTGTGCTGGACGTAGTCGTAGAGCGGCCGGTCGACGTAGGCGACCTCGCCGGTGGCGAGCGCGACCGAGGCGATCCACTGGTCGTGGAAGGCGTCGCCGATCGGCGCCGGGAAGGGGAGGGCGAGGTCGAGCAGCTCGCGCCGGAACAGCGAGGCGGCGCCGGTCACCGTGTTCGAGAGCAGCAGCGAGGCGAGGTTGGTGAAGTTGTTGCGCCGCCCGCGCCAGAAGGTCTCGGAGACGACCGCCCCCGCCTCGTCGACGATTCGCATGTCGCTGTAGGCGAGCTGGGCGCCGGCGCAGGCGCCGACCAGCGTCGCCAGCTTCTCCGGGTACCAGCGGTCGTCCTGGTCGGCGAGGGCGACCAGCTCCGCCGCCGCCGGCACCAGCCCCAGCGCCCGCTCGAAGTTGAGGTAGAAGCCGAGCCGCCCGTCCCCCACGGCGAGCTCGAAGCGCTCCTCGCCGGCGATCAGCTCACGCAGCCGCGCCAGCCGCTGCGGCGAGGAGCCGTCGTCGCTGATCAGGCAGACCCAGCGCTCGTGGGTCTGCGCGCGCAGCGAGTCGAGTTGGCGCTCGAGCAGGACCGGGTCGGGTTCGTAGGTGGCCATGCAGACGGCCACCAGCGGGGTCGGCGCCGGCATCCGCTCAGTAGGCGCCGTCGCCGCGGATGATCGCCCGCGGCGTGCGCAGCAGGATCGCCAGGTCGGTCAGCACCGAGAGGTTGTCGAGGTAGTCGCGCTCCAGGGCCAGGCGCTCCTCGAAGGTGAGGTCGCTGCGCCCGTAGACCTGCATCGGCCCGGTCAGCCCCGGCTTCACCGCGAGGCGCCCGCGCTGGCGCTCGTCGTAGAGCGAGACGACTTTCTCCTCCTCCGGCCGCGGCCCGACCAGCGACATGTCCCCGCGCAGGACGTTGAACAGCTGCGGCAGCTCGTCGAGGCTGCTGCGCCGCAGCGGCCGCCCGATCCGCGTCACCCGCGGGTCGTTGCGGATCTTGAACGCCGGCTCCTCCAGCGCCCCGAGGTCGACCAGCTCCGGCAGCCGCTCCTCGGCGTCGGTCACCATCGTCCGGAACTTGACCACGTCGAAGGGCTTGCCCTCCTCGCCGATCCGGCGCTGGCGGAACAGGACGGGGCGCCCGGAGTCGATCAGGATCGCCAGCGCGATCGCCGCCAGCAGCGGCGAGAGCAGCACCAGCAGCAGGGCGGAGATGACGACGTCCATCGCCCGCTTGATCGCGATCGTCGAGCGCGGCGGGTCGCTGAAGCGGAAGTCGAGCACCGGCAGCTCGGCCAGCCGGTTGAGCTCGATCCCGCGGCCGAGCAGGCCGTAGTGCTGGGGGAGGAAGGTCAGCGCCAGGCCGGCCGCCTTGCACTCCTCGATCATCCGCTCGGCGGCCGGCTCGCTCATCTCCTCTTCGGTGACGACGACGCGCTCGATCGCGTGCTCGCGCGCCATCTTCGAGATGTCGGCGACGGTCCCCAGCCGCGGCAGGTGGGCGGCCTCGGGCACGGTCCGCGCCGAGAGGTAGCCGACCAGCGCCAGCCGCGTCTCCGGGTGGGTCGCGACGCGGCGGGCGACGACGTCGACCTGGTCGGGCGGCCCGACCACGATCCCGGTCGCCACCGGGGTCAGCTTGTGCCAGGCGAAGCGCAGGGAGCCGCGCAGGACGAAGCAGCCGGCCAGCGTCCCGATCCCGACCGCGATCGCGCTCAGCGGCGAGAGCGGGCCGACCGGGCTCAGCGACAGCAGGCCGTCGAGGACGAGGACGCCGATCAGGCAGGCCGAGATCAGCGAGGGCAGTTCGTCGAAGGTGCTGTGGCGGATCCGGCGGTGGTCGTTGTCGTAGAGGCCGTGGAGCTTGAAGACGAGGATCCAGATCGGGCTGAACAGCATCGCCCAGAACAGCGTCCCGACTTCGGTCGTGGAGCTGGCGGCGGTGACGACGAACAGCGAGGCGGCCAGCGCGATCCAGTCGGCGAAGGCCAGCAGCCGGCGCAGCAGGGCGCCGCGGCGGCGCGACTCCAGGGCGCCGAGGCTGGGCGACGGCGGTTGCCCCGGGGTCCCGGCCGGCGGCCGCGCCTCGGTCTCGGCGCGGTGCTCGGTGCCCGCCACCTGCCCCTGCTTGGTATCCGAGGTCCCGCTCATCAGCAGCTTTCGAATCCTGGGATGTAGAGACACTGCTGTTCGGGGTTGAGCCGCTTCGCTTCGCGCAGGTCGGCCTGCGCCGCCGCCTCGTCGCCGGCCTCGTGCTGGACCCGCCCGCGCAGGTAATAGAGGAGCCAGTTGTCTTCTTCGCGTTCGATCGCCTGGTCGAAGCGGCGGATCGCCTCCGGGTAGTTGCCTTCGAGCTCCGCCAGGAGGCCGAGCTGGCGGTACGGGGAGGTGGCGAAAGGCTCGATCGAGCGCGCCGTTTCGGCGTGGCTGACGGCGCTGGCGAGGTTGCCGGCGGCTGCCGCTGAGTTGCTGGCGTCGATCTCGCGGGTGACGAGCAGCGGCCCGACCAGGGCGATGGCGGCGACCCAGGCGACCAGCAGCCCGGCGATCGCCAGCCCGTAGCGCCGTTGCCCGTCGTGCCCGTTGGCGCTCGCCCGGGCCTCGACTACCTGCGCACAGCGGCCGGCGACGAGGACGCCGCTGGCGAGGAAGAAGATCGCGCCCATCGCCGCGATCTGCCAGAACCAGTCGATCGCCGAGCAGACCGCGAAGGCGAGCATGGCCCCGAGCAGCGCCGCGTAGAGGTCGCGCTGGCGCCCCGCCGCCGCTCGCCAGGCGGCGAACCCGGTCCACAGCAGGAAGCCGACCAGCGCCAGGATCAGCAGGCCGCCGACCAGCCCGAGCTCGGCGAAGGCCTGCAGGTAGAGCGAGTGGGCGTCGGTGTTGACGACGTGGGTCTGGCGCAGCAGGTTCCAGGAGAGGCGGTAGGTGCCGGCGCCGTGGCCGAGCACCGGGTCTTCTTCCCAGGCCTCCTTGGCGACGCGCCAGAATTCGTCGCGGCCGCTGCCCGAGAGTTCGGTGAAGTGCTCCTGCGGGGCGCCGGGGCTGCGCAGGTCCGAGCTGGTGAACTGGCTCCAGGCACGGCCGCCGACCGCGATCGCCGCCGCGATCGCCAGCAGCGCCGCCGCCAGCGCCACGCCTTTCAGCAGCCGCGGGTTGCGCGAAGCCGCCAGCACCTGGCCGGTGAGGCCGCCCTGCCGCCGCTCCAGCGCTTGCAGCCCGGCGAACAGCGCCGCCGCCAGCAGGCAGCCGGCGGCGAGGAAGGCGAGCACTTCGGCGCCCTGGCCGGCGATTGACGAGTCGGCGAGGTTCTTCGCGAGGCTGTCGCGGGCTTGCGCCGCGAGCACCGCGGGCACCGCCCCGATCGCCCCGATCGCCAGCGTCGCCAGCAGCCAGAGGCGGTCGTGGGAGAGGACGATCAGGCAGCCGCTGGCGAGCAGCAGCGCCACCAGCCCCCCGCGCGAGTAGGTGAGGTAGAGCGCCAGCAGCACCGCCGGCAGCGAGATGACCGCGACCCAGCGCAGGGCGGGGACCAGCGAGCGCCGGCTCAGCCACACCGAAAGGCCTGCAGCGATGCCGAAGACGACCCCCTCGCCGTTCCAGTAGCCGAGCGGGTAGCTGAGCCGTTCGCCGCTGCCCGGGCCTTCGGCGACGGAGAGCACGTCCGGCAGCAGCCGCGAGGCCAGCGCCAGCGCCGCGACGAAGATCAGGGAAATTGCCAGCCCTTCACCGAATCGTTGGCGCGCCTCGTTGGTTTGGGCGATGAAGAAGGTGGCAACGAAGAAACCGAGGTAGACGAGAACCCGGTCCGCCTCGATCACGCTCAGCTCGACCGACCCCGACCAAAGGGATGAGAATGCGGAAAGAAGCGCCAGTCCCCCGATCAGACCGCTCGCCCAGTAGAACGGCCGGGCAAGTGCTGCGCGTCCCGCGGCGCCGAGGACCAGCATCGCAGCGACTATCAGCCATACGGCCAGGCCGGCTACGTGCCGATCGCTCACCCCAAAGCCGCCGCCGGCCAGCGCCAACCCCCCCATCAGCAGGAGCGGAGCGATTCCCGCGGCGGCTTCCTCTAACCTTGGACGCCATGCAAGGGAGCTGCCACCGTCCCCACTCCCCGGCCCGGCACGCCTTTGGACTTCTCTTAGCGTTTGCTCTGCTGGCATTTGCGTGCTTCCCGGCTGCGGTGTTTGGGGAAACGGTCTACGAAACTCATGAACCGACGACGATTCCGCACGAAACGGAAACGTCCAACCACAAGCCTACGAACCACTCTTCCGGAGAAAGTTCCGGCAAGGAACCGACCGCCCACAGCTCGGCGACGCCGTCGGGCGGCGGTAACGGCTCGGGTGGCTCCGGCAACGCGTCGGGGGGTGAAGGATCATCTGGGGGCTCGAGCCCTGAAGCGGGCAGCGGGACGGGCTCCGGCCAGAGTAGCCCAGGCAAGGGCTCCGGCGGCGGGCAGCAGTCCGTTGCAAAGCTCAGTGAAACGAAGCCGGTCTCCGGCACCGGGAGCTCCGGCAAGTCCGACAGCGGTTCTTCATCGCCTCTGGTCCCGATCCTGATCGCGATCGCCGCTCTCGCCGCGATTTCGATCGGTGTTGTGCTCGTCAGGCAGCGGCGGCAGCGTCGCGGCCCCGACGGCAGCGTCTCGCCGAAGGCAAGCTGACCCGTGGCGAAAGCGATGATTCACCGCATTGGGAAGACGCGTGCTCTGGCCCTGCCGCTGGCGCTGATCGCGGCGCTTGCCTTCGCCGCCAGCGCCCAGGCCCTGCCGGCCCGGTTCTGGGGTGCGGTGCCGCAGTCGACGCTGAGTGCCGAACAGTTCAAGCGGATCGGCCGCGGCGGCGTCGAAACCGTGCGCGTGCCGCTCGACTGGAGCTCGCTGCAGCCGCAGCAGGGCGGCGCGATCCAGTGGGACGGCGTCGATGCGCTGGTCGAACGTGCGGCGCTGGCGAACATCGAAGTGCTGCCGACGCTCACCGGCGCGCCGAGCTGGGCGGTGCCCAGCGCCAACGTGCCGAGCGGCCACGGCGCCAAGGCCCCCGCGCGCCTGCCGGCGACCGGCGTCGCGGCGACCGGCTGGAAGGAACTGCTGAGCGCCGCGGTCGAACGCTACGGCCCGGGCGGCAACTTCTGGTCCAGCCACCCGACCGTGCCGGTGCACCCGGTCCGCACATGGCAGATCTGGAACGAGCCGAACTTCAAGTACTTCGTCACCAAGCCCAACCCGACCGAATACGGCAAGCTCGTCAAGCTCTCGGCCACCGCGATCAAGTCGATGGACCCGGGCGGGAAGGTGATCCTCGCCGGCCTCTTCTCCCAGCCCCTGGGCGGCAGGCACCTCAACGCGAAGAAGAAGCTCGTCGGCCGCGCCAGCCCGAACTACTACGCCGCCTACTTCCTCGAACAGATGTACAAGACGAACCCGGGGATCAAGTCGAAGTTCGCCGGCGTCTCCCTGCATCCCTACACCGGCAGCTGGCAGTACCTGACCCCGGAGATCGAAGAACTCCGCGCTGCGCTGAAGGCCAGCCACGACCCGGCCAAGGGCCTCTGGATCACCGAGCTCGGCTGGAGCTCCGGACCGCCCAGCTCCGACGGCTCCAACTCCTTCGCCAAAGGCCCCGCCGGCCAGGCACGCGAACTCAAGGGCGCCTTCAAGCTGCTGCGCTCCAAGCAGGCCAAGTGGCGGATCCAGCGCGTCTACTGGTTCTCGGTCGACGACGCCAAGGGCGTCTGCAACTTCTGCGACGGCACCGGGCTCTTCGGCAGCGGCTTCAAGCCGAAGAAGGCCTGGTACGAATACGTGAAGTTCGCCGGCGGCACTCCGTAGCGGCAGGCGAGTAGAGCCCGCAGGCGCGTCTGCGTAAGATCGGTGGGTTGACCACCGAGGCGAAAACGACCACGGAATCCGATCCACTGGCGCCGTTCAGCGCGCCGGTGCGGCGCTGGTTCGAGGCCTCCTTCGAGGGGCCGACGCCGGCCCAGGCCGGCGGCTGGGAGGCGATCTCCGGCGGCGCCAACGCGCTGATCTGCGCCCCGACCGGCTCCGGCAAGACGCTCGCCAGCTTCCTCTGGGGGATCGACAAGCTCGCCCGTGACCCGCACCCCGGGGAGGGCGTGCGCCTCGTCTACGTCTCGCCGCTGAAGGCGCTCTCCTACGACATCGAGCGCAACCTGCGGGCGCCGCTGCGCGGGATCGGCGCCGACATCGCCGTCGGCCTGCGCACCGGGGACACCCCCCAGAAAGAGCGGCGGGCGATGGCGAAAACGCCGCCCGAGATCCTCATCACCACCCCCGAGTCGCTTTACCTGATGCTCTCCTCCCAGGTCAGGGAGATTCTCGCCACCACCGAAGCGGTGATCGTCGACGAGATCCACGCCGTCGCCCAGACCAAGAGGGGGGCCCATCTGGCGCTGACCCTGGAGCGGCTCGA
>JBEHWY010000140.1:0-9710 GCA_048498975.1 Actinomycetota bacterium
GACCTTCTTGTAGGGGCAGCCCGAGACGCACATCCGCCAGCCCCGGCAGGCCTCCTGGTCGACGAGGACGATCCCGTCCTCCTCGCGCTTGTACATCGCTCCCGAGGGGCAGGAGGCGACGCAGGCCGGGTTGAGGCAGTGCTCGCAGATCCGCGGCAGGTACATCATGAAGACCTGCTCGTACTCGGCCTTGACGGCCTCTTCAACCCCCTCGCGCAGCGGGTCGGCGGGCAGCTGCTCGGGGCCGCCGGCGAGATCGTCCTCCCAGTTCGGCCCCCACTCGAGCGAGAGCGGCTCGCCGCTGACCCGCGAGATCGGCCGCGCCACCGGCTGCTGCTTCGACGGCCCCGCCTTGGTCAGCGACTCGTAGTCGTAGGTCCAGGGCTCGTAGTAGTCGTCGATCTCGGGCAGGTTGGGGTTGTAGAAGATGTTCGCCAGCTTGCGCACCGGCCCGCCGGCCTTCAGCCGCAGCCGGCCGGCGCCGTCGAGCTCCCAGCCGCCGCGCCACTCGTCCTGGTCCTCCCAGCGTTTCGGGTAGCCGACGCCGGGCTTGGTCTCGACGTTGTTGAACCACATGTACTCGGCGCCGGGCCGGTTGGTCCAGACGTTCTTGCAGGTGACCGAGCAGGTGTGGCAGCCGATGCACTTGTCGAGGTTCATCACCATCGCGACCTGCGCTCGCACTCTCATTAGTAGGTCACCTCGCTGCGGCGCTTGCGGATCAGCGTCACCTCGTCGCGCTGGGAGCCGGTCGGGCCGTAGTAGTTGAAGCCGTAGGCGAGGTGGGCGTAGCCGCCGATCATGTGCGAGGGCTTCATCTGGATCCGCGTCACCGAGTTGTGGGTGCCGCCGCGGTTGCCGGTCGTCTCGGAGATCGGCACGTTGATGTGGCGGTCCTGCGCGTGGTACATCAGCGCCGTCCCGGCGGGGATCCGGTGTGAGACGACGGCCCGGGCCGCGACCGCGCCGTGCGGGTTGGTCATCTCGATCCAGTCGTTGTCGCGGACCCCGATCCGCTCGGCGTCCTCGCGGCTCATCCAGACAACGGGCCCGCCGCGGAAGAGGGTCAGCATGTGCAGGTTGTCCTGGTAGGTGGAGTGGATCGACCACTTCGAGTGCGGGGTCAGGTAACGCACCGCGACCGCGGCCTTACCCGGATGGCGGCCCGGCGCCGGTAGCGGCGGCTTGTAGGTGGGCAGGCACTCGCCGTCGGCGAGCAGCCACTCGTGGTCCTGGTAGAGCTGCTGGCGCCCGGTCAGCGTGCGCCAGGGGATCTCGCGCTCGACGTTGAGGGTGAAGGGCGAGTAGCGGCGCTCGCGCGACTCGATCCCCGACCACTCCGCCGAGGTCATCGTCTTGCGCGGCTGGACGCCGACGTCGCGGAAGCTGATCCGCTCGTCGGCGTGCTCCTCTGCGAGGTCGACCAGCTCGACCCCGGCGCGCCTTTCCAGATCGCGCAGCCCCTCGACCGCGATCCGCCCGTTGCTGGTCCCCGAGAGGGCGAGGATCGCCTCGCAGGCTTGGTCGGCACGCCACAGCGCCGGCCGCCCGGCGGCGATGCCCGAGGCGATCTCGCCGTTTTGGCGTCGCAGCGCCTCGACCTCCTCGTCGGGCACCCAGCACAGGCCCTTCCAGGGAGTGCCGAGCTCCTCGACCAGCGGCCCCAGGGCGCCCATCTTCTCCGCCACCGCGCCGTAGTCGCGCTCGACCACGACCAGCTTCGGCATCGTTCGGCCCGGGATCGGCTCGCACTCCCCGGCGCGCCAATCGCGTACCTCGCCCAGCGGCTGGTCGACTTCGTCTGGGCTTCCGTGCTGCATCGGCGCCCCAACCATGTCGCGGCGGGTGCCGAGGCGCTTCCCAGCGAGCTCGGAGAACTTCGCGGCGATCGTCTGGAAGGCGTCCCAGTCGCTGCGTGCCTCCCAGGGTGGCGCGATCGCCGGGTTGAAGGAGTGCACGAAGGGGTGCAGGTCCGTCGTCGCGATGTCGTGCTTCTCATACCAGGTGGCGGCGGGCAGGACGACGTCGGAGTGCAGGCAGGTGCCGTTCATGCGGAAGTCGATAGTGGTCAGCAGGTCGAGCTTGCCCTCGGGCGCCTGCTCGGCCCAGCGCACCTCCTCGGGGCGGGACTCCGGCGGCGCCTCTTCGTTGTCGACGGCGTTGCTGTCCACGCCGAGCAGGTGCTTGAGGAAGTACTCGTGCCCCTTGCTCGAGGAGCCGAGCAGGTTGGAGCGCCACACCGTGAGCAGGCGCGGGAAGTTCTCAGGTGAGTCGGGGTCCTCGCAGGCGAAGCGCAGCCGCTCCGCCCGCAGCTCGCGGATCACGAACTCCTCGACATCGAGCCCCTCGCGCTCGGCCTGCTCGGCGATCTCCAGCGGGTTGCGGTCGAAGGTCGGGTAGGAGGGGAGCCAGCCCAGGCGTGCGGCCAGCGCATTGGCGTCGGCTGGGTGCAGGCTCTCGGTGCCGGCGGCGGCGCCGTCGTCATAGCGCCACTGGTCAGTGGCCAGGTAGAAGAAGGGCGTCGCGGCCTGGTGGCGCGGTGGCCGCGACCAGTCCAGGCCGAAGGCCAGGGTCGAGAAGCCGGTGATCGTGCGCACCTTCTCCTGGCCGACGTAGTGGGCCCAGCCGCCGCCGTTGACCCCCTCGCAGCCGCAGAGCAGGACCAGGTTCAGCATCGCCCGGTAGATCAGGTCGGAGTGGAACCAGTGGTTGGTCCCGGCGCCCATCGCGATCATCGAGCGGCCCTTGGTGCGCTCGGCGTTGCGGGCGAACTCGCGCGCGATCTTCGTCACCGCCGCGGCGTCGACGCCGGTGATCGATTCCTGCCAGGCGGGGGTGAAGGGCTGGCTCGGGTCCTCATAGCCGCTCGGCCACTCGCCCGGCAGCCCCTCGCGACGCACCCCGAGCTGTGCGCAGAGCAGGTCGAAGACGGTGGTCACCCAGGCGCCGCCGATCCGCCGCGCCGGCACCCCGCGGCGCATCTGCTCGGCCTCGGGGCCGTCGAAGTGGGGCAGGTGCACCTCGAGCAGCTCCTCGTGGTCGCCGAAGAGCGAGAGCGCCGGGTCGATGCCGTCGAGCTTCAGATTCCAGTGTCCCTCGCCCGCCTCGCCCCAGCGGTCGCCGACGGTGCCGTGCGGGGCCACGGCGCGGGCAGCGGCGGCGTCGAAGACGGCCGGCTTCCACTCGGCGTTCTCCTCGGTCGAGCCGAGGTCCGAAGCGCGCAGGTAGCGGCCGGGCACCAGCTCGCCGTCGCGCTCCTGCAGGCGGACCAGGAAGGGAAGGTCGGTGAAGCGGGTGACGTAGTCGCTGAAGTAGGGGGTGCGGCGCTCGACATGGAACTCCTTGAGGATGACGTGGGTCATCGCCATCGCCAGGGCGCCGTCGGTGCCGGGCGCCGCTGCCAGCCAGTCGTCGGCGAACTTGGTGTGGTCGGAGTAGTCGGGGGAGACGACGACGGTCTTCTGGCCGCGGTAGCGCGCCTCGGTCATGAAGTGCGCGTCGGGCGTCCGCGTCATCGGGATGTTGGAGCCCCACATCATCAGGTAGCCGGCGTCCCACCAGTCGGCGGACTCCGGCACGTCGGTCTGGTCGCCCCAGATCTGCGGCGAGGCGGGCGGCAGGTCGGCGTACCAGTCATAGAAGGAGAGGCAGACCCCGCCGATCAGCGAGAGGAAGCGGGCGCCGCCGGCGTAGGAGGCCATCGACATCGCCGGGATCGGCGAGAAGCCGGCGATCCGGTCGGGGCCGTGGCGCTCGATCGTGTGCACGTGGGCGGCGGCGAGGAGCTCGGTGACCTCCTCCCAGGAGGCACGGGCGAAGCCGCCCTTGCCGCGTTGGGAGGTGTAGGCGGGATCGCCGGCGATCGCCGCCCAGGCGTCGACGGGGTCGTCGTGCTCGGCCCGCGCCGCGCGCCAGAGGTCGAGCAGCGCCCCGCGAACATAGGGATACTTGATCCGCAGCGGCGAGTAGGTGTACCAGGAGAAAGAGGCGCCGCGGGGGCAGCCGCGGGGCTCGTAGTCGGGGGTCTCGGCGCCGTTTGAGGGGTAGTCGGTCTGCTGGGTCTCCCAGGTGATGATCCCGTCCTTGACGTGGATCTTCCAAGAGCAGGAGCCGGTGCAGTTCACCCCGTGGGTGGAGCGGACGATTTTGGTGTGCTGCCAGCGATCGCGGTAGGCGCGCTCCCAGGCCCGCGAGCGGCCGCTGCGCGCACTCCAGGGCAGGTCCGCGTTGAGAGCGCCGACCGAGGCGAAATGCCTCAGCTGCTCGATCGGCGAGGGCGAGTTGCGGCTCACGCAGGGATCGTCACCGTGATCGGAGTGGCTTTCATCCGGTGTTTGCCCGTCTCAAGCGCGGGGCTAACCCCGAGTGGGGGGTGGCGCTCAGGATCGGGTCGGGCGCGACTCTTGGCCGGGTCGCGTCGGGGCTAGCACCCCGCTCCGGGAGTGCAGGCGGGCCCCACAGCGCTGGCCGGCGAAACCAGGATGCCGGCCGCTATCCGAGACTCGAAGGCGAGATCGATCCGCTCGACGCGCACCACGGTGACCGGGGCCTGCTGGACGATCTCGACCAAGCGCCCCGGGGCCAGCCCGTAGGCGATCAGGCGCTCGCGCCAGCTCGAGATCGAGGCGTCGATCTCGAGCACTTCGGCCACGGCTCCGGGCGCCAGCTCTCCCAGGCGCGGTTCCTCGCGCTTCGCGGGGGCGGCGGGCGGAGTGCTCACGAGCGCCTCCTCAGCTTCTGCAGGGCGCGCACCACGACCGATGCCGTGGGATCGGCGCTGCTGAAGCCGCAGCGCGGGCAGCAGGAGAGCGCGCAGCCGAGGTTCATCGGGCACCCGGCGCAGGCGGTGTGCTCGCGCGGGTCATAGCGGCACCCGCACATCGGGCAGCTAACCTCGCTTCGGCGGGCGTCGGGACGGGCCTGGAGGGTGGCCGCCATCGCTAGCCGCTCCAGCCGCTGAGGATCAGGACGCGGTGCAGGAGGCCGCCGACCAGGAAGGCGAAGGGGAAGATCATCGCGGTCATCGCCGTCGCGGTCCGCACGCCGCGCTCGCGGGCGATGATCAGGACGCTGGCCACGCAGGGGATGAAGAGGGTGATGGTGACCATCGCGACGACCACCTGCTCTGGGGTGAGCTGGTTGTGCTGCTGCATGACGAAGAGGCCGGTGGCGCCGAAGTCGCGGCGCAGGAAGCCGAGCAGGAAGGCGGCGCTGGCCGCCCGCGGCAGCCCCAGCCAGCCGGTGACCAGCGGTTCGGCGGCGTGGATCACGAGTGGCAGGGCGCCGGTCTTGGCGAGCACGAAGAGCAGCGCGGTGCCGATCAGAAACAGCGGCACGACCTCCTTCAGGTACCACTCCAGCCGGGCGAGCGTCTTCACCGCGACGTTGGAGGCCGAGGGCACCCGCAGCGGTGGCATCTCCAGCAGCAGGGTCGAGCGCTCGCCGGGGACGAGGCGAGCGGCGACCCCGCCGACCACGATCAGGACCGCGAGCAGGACGGCGCCCCAGATCAGCGTGGCGCTGAAGGAGAGCGCCCCCAGCATCCCGAGGATCACCCCGAGCTGGGCCGAGCAGGGGACGGCGAGCGCCAGCAGCATGATCGCCAGCAGGCGGTCGCGGCGGCTGTCGAGGATCCGCGTGGTCAGCGTCGCCATCGTCACGCAGCCGAGCCCGAGAACCATCGGCAGCACCGCCTTGCCGTTCAGCCCCAGGGTGTTGAAGAGGCGGTTGCTGACCACGGTCAGCCGCGAGAGGTAGCCGGAGTCCTCGAGCACGCTGAAGGCGATGAAGAAGGTGGTGACGATCGGCAGGATCAGCGCCAGCGCGTAGGTCATCCCCATCGTCCAGAGGCCGTATTCGCCGACCAGGAATTCTGAGAGCAGCGCGATCGGGACGAGGCGCTCCACCATGTGGGTGACCCAGGGGTTGACCACCGAGCCGAAGACGTCTTCCTCGACGATCCCGACCAGGGTCCCGGCGCCGAGCACGCCGACGAACTCATACATCCCGAACATCACTGCGGCGAGGATCGGCCAGCCCCAGAAGCGGTGGGTCGTCAGCCGGGTCAGGGTGTCTACCCAGCCGCGCCGCGCGGCGCGCTCGCTGAGGGCCTCGGCCGCGAGCCGCTCGGCCCAGGCAAGCCTCACCCCTTGGATCACCGCAGAGACCCACGGGCCCTCCAGGACCGGCGCGCGGATCTCGCGCAGTCGCTGGAGGTCGCCAGCGGGCAGGTGCTCGGAGACCCAATGCTCCACCGTGCGGTCCTCGCTCAGCCAGAGCAGGCCGAGTGCACGGGGGTCGAGGTTCGACTCCGGCAGCAGCGCCGAGGAGTCGCGCAGCGCCGCCTCGATCGGCTCGGGGTAGCGCAGCCGCAACTGCGCGATCGGGGCCGAGCCGGTGGCGGCGAGCAGCGCTGCGACGCCCTCGCCGCGGGTCGCCACGGTCGACCTGACCTCGACCCCGAGCCGCTCGGCAAGCAGCTCGCAGTCGATCGAGACGCCGCTGGAGTTGGCCTCGTCCATCATGTTCAGCGCCAGCACCAGCGGCATCCCCATCTCCGCGAGTTGGGCAGTCAGCAGCAGGGTGCGGCGCAGGTTCTTGCCGTCGCCGACCTGGACCAGCGTTCTTACCGGCTCGCCCAGCAGGACTTCGGTCGTCACCTCCTCGTCCTCACCGTGGGCGGGGATCGAGACGATCCCGGGCGTGTCGATGACCGCCGTCTCACCCGAGCGCGCCGTGCCGCGCGAGACCTCGACGGTCGTGCCCGGGAAGTTGGAGACGGTCACGTAGCGACCGGTCAACTCCTTGAAGAGGACCGACTTGCCGACATTGGGATGGCCGACGAGGACGATGGCGCCCCGCTCGGCGGGTGCCGGAGCCTTGGCGGGGGAGTGACAGCTTGCCGTGCTTGAGCCCATATTCGCCTCTGCGAGTTCTCGCGGGGTTGCAGTTAGGGCACCCTAACTCGGCGCTTCGGGCTTGTGGCGTGGATTTCCCCTCTCTCTCGGGGGGCGATCACCGCAGTGCTCGAAGGCCGCGGCCCGCGGCTAGGAGGCCTGGGCGGCAGGCGCGGGGCCGGCAAGCGCGGCGTTGATCCGGGGCTTCAGCGAGGGGTCGGCATCGAGCAGGGACGGCGCCAGCTCTTCCAGCACCCGCCGGAAGACGAACTCCCGCTCCTCGGTGTCGAAGTCGACGTGCTGGCGTTTCTTCAGGCCCATGTCGTGCAGGCGGATCACCTGCTTGGGCTCCACGTCTTTGGCGCCGAGCACCTCCTCGCAGCAACTCAGAGGGCAGCCGTCGATCGCCAGCACAGGGCGCCCGGCCGTGGCTTTCTTGACCAGTGCCCTGACGTCGCCGCCGACCCCCGCGATGCACGACATTTCCGCGATCCCGAGCCGGTCGAGGCGCACCGCGATGTAGTTGGCGAGCTGGGCGACGTTCGAACTCCCCGAACAGGAATAGACGAGGGTCGCCGGTGGTTTCGCTGCCATCGATTCGAGGCTTGCGGAGGAGGCCCGCCCTGCGCATCCGTGAGAAGCCCGCGAGGCTCGCGGAGGAACTCCGCGCCCTCGATGGCCTCAGATCAGCCGGCGATCGAGCGCGTAGCCGACCAGCTGTGGGCGGCTGGAGAGTCCCAGCTTCTGTTGGATTCGGGTGCGGTGAGTCTCGACGGTGCGCACGCTCAGCTCCAGCTCGGCCGCGATTTCGGCGTTCGTCTTGCCGCGGGCGATCAGCCGCAGCACCTCGGTCTCGCGCTCGGTCAGGTCGTCCGTGGGCTTGGCTCCGGCCTCGCCCCTGGCAAGCGCCGCCTCGACGTCGCGCCCGACGTAGACCTCGCCGCCGGCGACGACGCGGATCGCGTCGATGAGCTCCTCCTCGGCCGAGCGCTTCAGCAGGTAGCCCTGGGCGCCGGCATCGAGCGCGCGGCGGGCGAAGGACGGATCCTGCTCCATGGTGAGGACGACAACGGCCACTTCAGTGCCGCACGCGGCGATCTCGGCGAGCGCCTCGAGCGGCTTGCCGGGCATGTTGAGGTCGAGCAGGAGGACGTCGATCCCCGCTCTTGCCAGCTCGAGCGCCTCGCCGGCGTCACCGGTCTCGGCCAGGACCTCGAACTCATCGACGCGCTCGAGCAGCATGCGCAGGCCGGTGCGGACCACGACGTGATCGTCGGCCAGCACAAGTGAGATCGTCTGTCGCTCTGTTGTCAACCTGGCCGACTCTATTGGTGCCCGCCCCCGCCGGCGCTGTCGTGGGATCGCCCGCCGGGGCGAGGGTGCAGCACGGATGGCGCGCGGTGTCGGGCGCGCGAAGATTCGCTGGATGCCAGCCTCGGGCAGAAGTGAGAAGGTCGCAACGGTGAATGCGGAGGAGCCGATCGCCGCCGAGAAGGAGCCGATCACGATCGTGATCGCCGACGACCACCTGGTCGTCCGCACCGGCCTACGGTTGATCCTCGAGGCCGAGGAAGGATTTGAGGTCCGGGCCGAGGCCGACGATGTGCAGAGCGCCCGCCACTACATGCGCGCCCACCGGCCCAAGGTCCTGGTACTGGACCTGAACATGCCGGGCGAGCCGAGCCTCGCCGCGATCCCCTCGCTGCGCGAGGAGTCCCCCGAGACCCAGATCGTCGTGCTGACCATGCAGGACGACCCCGCCTTCGCGCGTGAGGCGCTGAAAGCCGGAGCGCTCGGCTTCGTCCTCAAGCGGGCGGCCGAGAGCGAGCTGATCGAAGCCGTGCGATTGGCCGCGCGCGGCGAGCTTTACTTGAACCCCCAGCTCGGAGCCCGGATCGTGGTCGAGCCACCGCCGGGGCCGCCCGATGGTCTCAGCGAGGAGGACGTGAAGATCCTGCGCCTGGTGGCGCTCGGGCACACCAACGCCGAGATCGGCGAGCAGCTCTTTCTCAGCGGCCGCACCGTCGAGACCCATCGCATCAAGCTGCAGCGGCGGCTCGGGCTCGAGACTCGGGCGCAGTTGGTCAGCTACGTGCTCGACAACGGCCTGCTCGACAGATGAGCGCCCCCCGCCGCCACCGGGATCGAGGCCGAGATCCTCGACCCCCGCCCGCTGCTGGCCTCGATCCGCAGCGTTCCGCCCGCCAGCTCGACCCGCTCGCGCATGCCCGTCAGGCCGAAGCCGCCGCTGCTCACGGCGGGGTCAAAGCCACAGCCGTCGTCATCGACGCCGACCTCGACGATGTCGCCGACGCGCTCGAGCACCGCCTCCGCGCGCGAGGCGCCGGCGTGCTTGACGACGTTGGTGAGCGCCTCCTGGATGAGGCGGTAGAGAACGTTCTCGGTGTCGGCCGGCAGCCGCGCGCCTCCATCGTCGAGGCGGGCCAGGACCTCGATCTCGAGGCCTCCCTCGCGGGCCTTGCGTTCGGCAAGGGTGCGCAGCGCCGGGACCAGCCCGATCTCGTCGAGCGCCGCTGGTCGCAGCTCGGCGATCAGCGCCGAGAGGTTGTCGATCTCGGTGTCGATCAGCTCGGCCCCCTGCCTCAGCGCCTGGCGCACCTCGGCGGGACTGGCATCCTCGCGCAGCGCCGCGGAGTGCAGCATGCGCAGCCCGCCGAGGGCCTGCAGGGTCTCGTCATGCAGCTCACGTGCCCAGCGCTTGCGCTCCTGCTCGGCGGCCTCGAGGCTGTGGCGCAGGCGCTCGGCCTCGTCTCTAGGGCGTCTGTACTCCGTACAGAGTAAGAGATTGTCTTG
>JBEHWY010000141.1:0-9709 GCA_048498975.1 Actinomycetota bacterium
TCGAAGCCGCTGTCGACTTTGTACCCCCTATAGGGAGCACAAAGTCGACAACGCGAGCGCGCGGCCGGGCGTGCGAAACCGAAGTCGACTTTGTGGCCCTTATAGGGGCTCAAAAGTCGACAACGCCGCCGAACCCCGCCAGTCCACCTCAAACCGCCCGACCCGCCTGACCTGCACCCCTACCTGCCCAAGTGGGGGTGCAGGTCAGGCGGGCATCGCCCACCTTCGTCCCTCCCGCTCCTGACCCACCCCAGGCGGGCCTCGCAACCCTCCGTCCTCCCACATCTCAGAACGCCGCTTCGATGTGCTCGAAGTCGACGACGCGGCCGGCGCGATCAAGCACGACGCCGACGGCGTCGAAACGGATCTCGTCGTAGTGGGGGACGTCGCGGCGTTCGGCCATCCAGGCGGTGGCGAGGCGGCGGACGCGGAGCTGCTTGCGCCAGTCGATCGATTCGATCGGGCGCTCGGGGCCGAAGTCGGCGCCGGAGCGGGCGGCCTTGACCTCGACGAAGACGAGGGTGCGGCCGTCGCGGGCGACGAGGTCGAGCTCGCCGTAGCGGGTGCGGGCGTTGCGCTCGAGGATCCGCCAGCCGGCGGCGGCGAGGCGGGAGGCGACGTGCTGCTCGGCGAGACGGCCGGTTTGCTGGCGGGCTCGGGTCATCGGGGTGCCAAGGGCCCAGGCGTTGCAAAGTCTCCCCAGAGTTGGCCCAGGATTGGCACCTGGGTAGGCCATTTGTGCGTCTTGGCTCCATAGCGTCGTCTCCGTGCTCGCCACCGCCCGCACCTTCACCGTCGACGGCATCCTCGCCCGCCCTGTCCGGGTCGAGGTCGACGTCCACAAGGGCCTGCCCGGCTTCGCCATCGTCGGCCTCCCCGACGCCGCCGTGCGCGAGGCGCGCGAGCGGGTGCGGGCGGCGCTGGTCAACTGCGGCTTCGAGTTCCCGCTGCGGCGGATCGTCGTCAACCTGGCGCCGGCAAGCCTGCGCAAGGCGGGGCCGGGGATGGATCTGGCAATCGCGGCGGCGCTGCTGAGCGCGTCCGGGCAGCTCGATTGGGAGGGCATGGCAGGGGCCGCGCTGGCCGGCGAGCTGGCCCTGGACGGTGCGACCAGGCCGGTTCACGGCGCCCTGGCGATCGCCGAGGCGGCACGGGAGGGCGGTGTCGAGAGAATCGTCCTCCCAGCCGAGAACGGCGCCGAGGCGGCGCTCGCCAGCGGTATCGAGGTGATCGGGCTCGAACGTCTCGAGCAACTGCTGGAGCTGGCGGCGGGGGAGTGGCGGCCCGCGCGGCCGGCGCCGCTGCGGCTGGACGGCGAGCGCCCCGCCGGCCCCGATCTCGCCGACCTGCGCGGCCAGCCGCACCTGCGTCATGCGCTCGAGGTCGCCGCAGCGGGCGGCCACAGCCTGCTGATGGTCGGCCCGCCGGGTGCCGGCAAGTCGCTGGCGGCGGCGCGGCTGCCCTCGATCATGCCGCCGCTGGCCGACGCCGAGGCGCTCGAGGTGGCGCGGATCGCCAGCGCCACCGGCCGCCTCGGCAGCGAGCCCTGCGGCCGGCCGTTCCGGGCCCCGCACCACACGATCGGGCCCGCCGCTCTGGTCGGCGGCGGCGCACCGCCGCGCCCGGGCGAGGTGACCCTGGCGCACCGCGGGGTGCTCTTCCTCGACGAGCTCTGCGAGTTCCGCCGCGACTCCCTGGAGGCGCTGCGGGCGCCGCTGGAGGCGGGCGAGGTCTCGATCGCGCGGGTCGGCGGGCGCGTCGTCATGCCCTGCCGCTTCATGCTCGTCGCCGCCTCCAATCCCTGCCCCTGCGGTCGCGGCGAAGCCGATCCCGACTGCGACTGCGCCCCGCACGCCGTCCAGCGCTACCAGGGCAAGCTCAGCGGCGCCCTCGCCGATCGGATCGACGTCCTCGTCGCCGTGCGGCAGCCGAGCGCGGCCGAGATCGGCGGCGGCCCGGGCGAGCCCTCGGCAAGCGTCCGCGACCGCGTCTGCGCCGCTCGCGAGCGGCAGGAACGCCGCCTTGGCCCCGGCCGCTGCAACGCCGAGATGACTCCCACCGAGGCCCGGGCCTGCGCCCTGGCCCCGGGCGCCGCGACGCTGCTCGCCGATCTCTACGCGCGCCAGCGCCTCAGCGGCCGCGCCCACGATCGCGCCCTGCGGCTGGCGCGCACGATCGCCGACCTCGCCGGCGCCGAGCAGATAAGCGAGGCGGAGATGGCGCAGGCGCTGGCGCTGCGGAGGCGGGACCGTGGCTGAGTCGCAGGCCTGCGTCGAGTGCCTGCGCCGATCCTGGCTGCTGGCGCTGCTCGGCCCGTACGTCGAAAAGATCGCCAGCGGCGAGGTCGGCAAGCGCTCGCCGGAACTGCTGCGCCTCAGCAACGAGGACCTGGTCGAGGTGGCGGCGCCAAAGGTCGCCGGGCAGCTGCTGGCGCGGATCGAGGCACTGAGCGAGGAGCACCTGCGACTGGAGCTGCTGGCAGCCGAGTGCTGGTCCTGCTGTCGCCATGACGAGCTCTTCCCGGCGCAACTGCGCGACGCCGCCGACGCCCCATGGGCGCTGATCGCGCGCGGCGACCCGGTTCTGCTCGCCGAGCTGGAGCCGGTCGGCGCGGTCACCGTCGTCGGCGCCCGCCGCGCCACCTCCTACGGGCGTGAGATCGCCCGCGAGCTCGGGCGCGAGCTGTCTACGGCGGGGTTGATCGTCGTCAGCGGCCTCGCCTTCGGCATCGACGCCTGCGCGCACCGCGGCGCAATCGACGCCGGCGGCCGCACCGTCGCCGTCCTCGGCTGCGGGCCCGACACCGCATACCCCGCCGCCAACCGCTCGCTCTGGCGCCGGATCTGCGAGCAGGGGCTCGTCCTCTCCGAGCTGCCGCCCGGCGCCGCGCCCTGGCGCTGGACCTTCCCGGCCCGCAACCGGATCATGGCGGCGCTGGCGGGGATGACCGTCGTCGTCGAGGCGGCGGCCCGCTCGGGCTCGCTGATCACCGCCGACCTCGCCGCGGACATCGGCCGCGACCTCGGCGCCGTCCCCGGTCCGGTCACCTCGCGCGCCTCGGCCGGGCCCAACAACCTGCTGGCCGGCGGCGCCTGCGTCGTCCGCGACGCCCAGGACGTGCTGGACGCGATGCTCGGGGTGGGCGCCCGGCGGCTGCACCGGGCCGGCCCCGAGCTCGACCCCGGCCTCGCCGCGGTCCTCGCCGCTGTCGACGCCGACGCCACCACCTGCGACGCCGTCGCCACCGCCCTCGGCGTCCCCGGACCTGAAGCGGCAGCCGCCCTGGCCCGGCTAGAGCTGCTCGGCTACGTCACCTGCTCCCAGGTCGGGATCTACACCCGCACGCTCCTCACCGCGCCGTCCGCCTCATCCTTCTAGATTCCCGCCCTCGTGAACGACCGTCCCCGCATACCAGCTGTCCTCTCGATCGCCGGCTCGGACTCCGGCGGCGGCGCCGGCATCCAGGCCGACCTGAAGGCGTTCGCGCGCTGCGGCGTGCACGGGATGACCGCGATCACCGCGATCACCGCCCAGAACACGGTTGGGGTCGAGGCGGTCGAGGCGATCTCGCCGGCGACGATCGTCGCCCAGGTGCGCGCTGTCGCCGCGGACATCGGCGTCGATGCGGTCAAGGTCGGGATGCTGGGTACCGCCGCGACGGTCGACGCCGTGGTCGAGGCGCTCGCCCTGGTCGGCGAGGCCCCGGTCGTGATCGACCCGGTGATGGTCTCCGAGACCGGTGCCGTCCTGCTCGACGAGGGGGCGCGGGCGGCGCTGATCGAGAGGCTGCTGCCGCTGGCCACCGTGGTCACTCCCAACATCCCCGAGGCGCGGGTGCTGACCGGGCTCGGCGAGGACGCCTCCCAGGAGGAGCTGGCGCGGGCGGTGAAGGCGCTCGGGCCTGGCGCGGTGGTCGTCACCGGTGGCCACAGCCTCGGCCTCGTCGACCTCTTCTTCGATGGCGAGACGCTGGTCGAGATCCCCGGCCCGCACCACGCCGACGGCGCCGCCCACGGCTCGGGCTGCACCCATTCCTCGGTCCTCGCCGCGGCGCTGGCGCGCGGCGCGACCCCGCTGCAGGCGGCCGAAGCGGCGCGGCGGATCGCCTCCGAGGCGGTCGCCGCCGGCCTGCGCGAGATCGGCCAGGGCCCCGGTCCGGTCGACGTCTTCAACCTCACCGCCAGGGCGGAAGCCGACGCCGGGTAGATTTCCTGCTCATGAGCACCAACGGCGATACCGCAACCCAGCTTCCCCGTCCGCGTTCGGCGACCGTCTTCGACGGGCCGGACCGCGCCCACGCGCGCGCCTACATGAAGGGCATCGGCTTCGACGACGACGCCCTGCGGCGGCCGACGATCGGCATCGCCAACACCTGGACCGAGGCGATGCCCTGCAACTTCCACCTGCGCGCGCTCGCCGAGCACGTCAAAGAGGGCGTCCGCGCCGCCGGCGGCACGCCGATGGAGTTCAACACCGTCGCCGTCTCCGACGGGGTGACGATGGGGACCCAGGGGATGAAGGCCTCGCTGATCAGCCGCGAGGTGATCGCCGACTCGATCGAGCTGATGGCGCGCGGCTACCAGTTCGACGCGATCGTCGCCCTCTGCGCCTGCGACAAGACGATCCCCGGCTGCGCGATGGCGCTGGCCCGGCTCGACGTGCCCTCGGTGCTGCTCTACGGCGGCTCGATCGCTCCCGGCCACTGGCACGGCCGCGACGTCACCATCCTCGACATCTTCGAGGCGATCGGCGCCCACAACGCGGGCAACATGACCGACGAGGAACTGAACGAGCTGGAGGGCGTCGCCAGCCCCGGCGCCGGCGCCTGCGGCGGCCAGTTCACCGCCAACACGATGGCCTGCGCCTTCGAGGCGCTGGGGATCAGCGCCGGCGGCTCGGCGATGGTGCCGGCCGAAGACGATGACAAGGCGACCGTCGCCGAGCGAATCGGCGAGCTGGTGATCCGGGTCCTCGCCGAGGACATCAGGCCGAGCAAGGTGATCACCCGCGACTCGCTCGAGAACGCGATCGCCTGCGTCTGCGCCTCGGGCGGCTCGACCAACGCCGTCCTGCACCTGATTGCGCTCGCTCACGAGCTCGGCATCGAGCTGACGATCGACGACTTCGAGCGGATCTCGCGCGAAACGCCGCTCTACGCCGACCTCAAGCCGGGCGGCCGCTTCGTCGCCACCGACCTCTACGCCGCCGGCGGCGTGCCGGTGATCCTCAACCGCCTGGCCGCCAGCGGCGACCTGCACGCGGATGCGATCACGGTCACCGGGCAGACGATCGGCGAGGTCGCCGCCAGCGCGACCGAGGCGCCCGGGCAGGAAGTCGTGCGCCCGCTCGAGGAGCCGCTGAAGGCCGAAGGCGGTCTCGCGATCCTCAAGGGCAACCTGGCCCCGGAAGGCTCGGTGGTCAAGGTCGCCGGCACCGAGCGCCGTCGCCAGACCGGTCCCGCCCGCGTCTTCGAGACCGAAGAGGAATGCTTCCGCGCGGTCAAGGAGCAGAAGATCAACCCCGGCGACATCGTCGTCATCCGCAACGAGGGCCCGGTCGGCGGCCCTGGCATGCGCGAGATGCTCCAGGTCACCGCCGCGATCGTCGGCGAGGGGCTGGGGGAGAGCGTGGCGATGGTCACCGACGGCCGCTTCTCCGGCGCCACCCGCGGGCTGATGATCGGCCACGTCGCCCCCGAGGCGGCCAAGGGCGGGCCGATCGCCGCCGTCCGCGAGGGCGATGAGATCACCGTCGACATCGACACCCGCAGCATCAGCGTCGACCTCTCCGACGAGGAGATCTCCCAGCGCGTCGCCGACTACGTCTCGCCGCCCTCGCCCTTCGGTTCGGGCGTGATGTCGAAGTACATGAACACCGTGTCCTCGGCGGCCTACGGCGCGGTCACCCACTGACGCGTTATTTCTTGCCGCGTTCCTCCCGCTTGCGGCCTTCGGTCACGGTCCACAGCTCGCTGGGGTTGACGAGCAGCTTGGCGCCGTCGATTCGCGTCGCTTCGAAGATCGGCACTTTCGCCGCTTCGGCGGCGTCGATCAGCCGCCGGATCTCCGCCAGGCTCTCCTGGACCGCGATCGAATGGTCGTCACCGAAGCGAATGTAGGTCGGCATCGAGCCCGACCCTACCGGCTACTACGATCTCCGAGCAGGATGCACCACAACCTTCGCCGAACCGTGATTCTCGTTGCCGTCGCGCTGCTTGCCGGCGTGCTGGCGTCGACCGCTGCTGCCTCGCCGCGGGTCCGTGGCTGCGGCTCCTTCGCCCACCAGGCCGACGCCCAGGTCTACTTCGAGTCGCTCGGCGGCAGCATTGCCGAGCCGATCCCGAAGCTCGACCCCGACCGCGACGGTGTCGCCTGCGAGAGCCTGCCGGCGCCCTATCGCGGTTACGCGACGCTCGGCTACAACCGCAAGCGGGACTTCTTCTACGGCACGGTGACGATGCCGCGGACTGGCAGCGGCAGCGAACCGTACCCCTGCATGACCGGCAACTCGCACTTCCCCGAAGGGCCGCGGCTGCTCAACGTCTACCGGGTCGGCGGCAAGCGCGACCACCCGCTGCTCGGCGAATTCGGCGTCGGCGCCGAAGCGCGCCCCTCCTCGGGGCGCCTGCTCTGGCGTGCCGACCGCAAGCAGGTCCAGCGCGGCCGCTACTACGTCTCCTTCGAGGCGAAGGTCCCGAGCTCGCCTTCGGCCGAAACCGAATGCCCCGGCTTCAGCTCCGAGCCGGTCGAGCTGCCCTGACAGCCTCCTAGGAGGGCGTCGGCGTGGTGCCGGGGCGCGAGCGCCGGTCGCGCACCAGCAGCACCGCGAGGCCGGCACCGAGGGCCGCTGCCGCCATCGCGATCAGGGCGACTCCGACGGCGCCCATGCCACCACCGCCGTGGCCGCCGCGGCCAAACCCCATCATCGAGCCGGAATACGGGCCGCCGCCCATCATCCCGCCGCGGCCGTCCATCATCGCCGCCATCGGCCCCATCCAGCCCGCGCTACCGCCGCCGCAGCCGCTGTAGCGGCGTCCGAGGGCGATGTGCATGCGCTCCTCGCCGCCACTGCCCATCATCGCCGTCATCCGCTCGTTCATCGCCTCGTGGCGGCCGGGGTCGTCGAAGTAGCGGCCCATCGCGTACTCGCCGACCAGCTCGAACTGGGCGGGGGAGAGGTCGCTGCAGCTCAGATCGCCGGCGCGCAGCGATTCGACCAGCTCACGGCCCTGCTGTTCCTCGGCCGGCGTCGCTGCCGCCGGCACGGCGGCGAGCGCGAGGATCGCCGCGCAGAGCGCGGCCAGCGCCAGGGACTTTCCTCGTTGCCGGGTCATCGGGCCTCCGAGAAGTCATTCTGCGGCGTGCTCCCCGGCCGCGCTTCCGCCCAAGTCCTCAGTTTTGCTGCGGGAAACCCCCGACCTGACCGGGTCCCGGGCCTTCTGCCGGTCCAGCTCCGCGCCCCAGCCGGTGACGAAGGTCAGGGGCGAGGCGACGTCGTCGCGCAACAGGCAGCGTGGACAGTCGCGCAGGGCCGCCGCCCGGCTCGAGTGGTACTTGCTCCCGCAGCGTTCGCAGGCAAACATCTGATCCTCTCCTCCTGCGCTTCCCGGAGTGCCTGAAGTAGCCCTGGGTCCGGGAACCGCGTCAAACGGCTACCCGCGGTGCGGCGCTCCGAAACGGCTGGTTGCAGAAGGCCGGAGGGTCCGCTCAGGCGTAGCCCATGCGTTCCAGGACCGGGATCTCGCGGATCTGCGGCGGCTGCAGGTGGTCCCAGAGGATGCCGCGGGGGCGCTCGTACTGGCGCTCGACTTCGATCACGGCCCGCGGCGTCGCGATCAGGTCGCAGGGCAGGTCGTGGGCGGTGACCATCAGGTGCTGGCGCAGGATCTGGATCGGATGCACGGTGGTCGCCACCGTGGTGTGGGCGTCGATCTTGCCGGCGTCGACGAGGATCCCGTACTCGAGGTCGTGGTAGCCGCCGCCTTTGCCGATGCGGGCGCCGCTGAGGTTGACCGCGACCGAGCCGCAGAGGACGAAGTCGATCTCCGGCAGGTCGTCGAGGGCGATCACGCGGCCGTGCTTGAGCGCGCCCTTGATCGTCGCCGCCTCCTTCACCGCCGCTTTCGAGAGCGTTGTCGGGTCGAGCACGCGGAAGGGGTGGGGGTCGCGCAGGCGCGGCACGGCCATGATCACGGTCTTGCCCTCGTCGAGGGCGATCCGGCGGGCGTGGGTCTGCGGCGAGTCGGGATTGGCCTTGATCACCCGGGCGCGCTTCCAGAGCCGGTGGCCCGCCAGCTTCTCCGCCGCCAGCTTGGCGCCGGCGAAGTTCGGGATCCGGCCCTCGGCGCCCGGGAACCGCGAAACGCCCTCGCGTTCCATCGCCGCCCAGACCTCTTTGCGAACCTCGTCCTTGGAGCGCACGCGCGAAAGATATCCGTCGGACCTGCCGATAAGACCGACGCAGATGCCAAATTGCAGGGAAGCGAAAGGAAACGGGCGAATGATCCGCCTGCCTAGACTCTTCGCAAGGGGCTAGAGAAGCATGGGACGCAAGACCAAAATCGCGATCGCGGCGGTGGCCGTTCTCCTCGTCGCCCTCGCCGGCGGCGCCTACGCCTACGACGCCGGCCACAAGGACGAGATCGCCGCCGGGGTGACGATCGCCGGCGTCGACGTCGGCGGGATGAGCGCCGAGGAAGCCGAAGCCGCCGTGCGCCAGAGCCTGCTGGAGCCGCTGCGGCACTCGCTGAAGGTCACCTACGACGGCGAAAGCTTCACCCTGCCAGGCGAGAAGCTGAAGATCCGCACCGACGTCGCCGGCGCCGTCGACCAGGCGCTCGCCGCGAGCCAGGACGGCGGTGTGCCCAGTCGTCTGGTCCGCTACGTCACCGGCGGCGAGGTCGACGAAGCGATCTCCGCCGAAGTCAGCTACTCGCAGCCGGCGATCAACCGCTTCGTCCGTCACGTCGCCGCCGAGCTCAACCGCGAACCGCAGGACGCCTCGGTGCAGGCGAGCGGCGACGCGCTGGAAGTCGTCGCCTCCAAGGATGGCCGCAAGGTTCGCGACGTCAAGCTCACCGAGCAGATCGAAGCCGCGGTGACCGATGCCGCGGCGCCGCGGACGATCGTCGCCAGCGTCCACACGACGAAGCCGGAGGTGACGACGAAGGAGGTCGCCGCCGAATACCCGTCCTACCTGACGCTCGATCGCTCGACCTTCACCCTGCGGCTCTGGAAGGACCTGAAGCTGGCCAAGACCTACACCGTCGCCGTCGGCATGGAAGGGCTGGAAACGCCCGAAGGCCTCTACGAAATCCAGGAAAAGGAAGAAAACCCGGTCTGGCACGTGCCGAACTCCGACTGGGCCGGCAGCCTCGCCGGGCAGACGATCCCGCCGGGGCCGTCGAACCCGATCAAGGCGCGCTGGATGGCGATCTACGAAGGCGCCGGCATCCACGGCACCGAAGAGACCGAATCGCTCGGCAGCGCCGCCTCCCACGGCTGCGTGCGGATGGCGATCCCGGACGTGGAAGAACTCTACGACCAGGTTGAAGTGGGAACTCCCATATTTATTGGCTGAGATCACCCGCGAGAGCCGCAGCGCCCGGTGAGGACGTATTTCTTGCCGCTCTGCCGTGAGGACGTACTTCCTCCCGCATACCGGGAGTCGACGCCGGGTTCGAGCGTCGTCTCGGCCCGGTTCCAGACCG
>JBEHWY010000142.1:0-9662 GCA_048498975.1 Actinomycetota bacterium
TACGCCAAAGGCGGCAAGGTCGGGCTGTTCGGCGGCGCCGGCGTCGGCAAGACCGTGCTGATCCAGGAGCTCATCCGCAACATCGCCGAGGAGCACTCCGGCCTCTCCGCCTTCGTCGGCGTCGGCGAGCGCTCGCGCGAGGGCAACGACCTCTGGCTCGAGATGAAAGAGTCGGGCGTGATCGACAAGACGATGCTCGTCTTCGGTCAGATGAACGAGCCGCCCGGCGCCCGTCTGCGCGTCGCCCTCTCCGGCCTGACGATGGCCGAGTACTACCGCGAGCAGGGTGGCCAGGACGTGCTGCTCTTCATCGACAACATCTTCCGCTTCGTCCAGGCGGGCTCCGAGGTCTCGGCGCTGCTCGGGCGCATGCCCTCCGCCGTCGGCTACCAGCCGACGCTGGAGACCGAGATGGGCGGCCTGCAGGAGCGGATCACCTCCACCGACCGCGGCTCGGTCACCTCGATCCAGGCCGTCTACGTCCCCGCCGACGACTACACCGACCCGGCCCCGGCCTCAGTGTTCGCCCACCTCAACGCGACCACGGCGCTGTCGCGGTCGATCTCCGAGAAAGGCATCTACCCGGCGGTCGACCCGCTCGACTCGACCTCGACGATCCTCAAGCCCGACGTCGTCGGCGAGGAGCACTACCGGACCGCGACCGACGTCCAGGAGGTGCTGCAGCGCTACAAGGAGCTGCAGGACATCATCGCCATCCTCGGCATCGACGAGCTCTCCGACGAGGACCGCCAGACGGTCTCCCGCGCCCGCAAGATCGAGCGCTTCCTCTCGCAGCCGTTCTTCGTCGCCGAACAGTTCACCGGCCGCTCCGGCGAGTACGTGCCGGTGGCCGAGACGGTGCGCGGCTTCCGCGAGATCCTCGACGGCGTCCACGACGACCTCTCCGAGGGCGCCTTCTACATGCAGGGCTCGATCGACCAGGTCACCGAGAACGCCAAGGCCGCGGCCTAGCGCGACGGTTGCAGAGCGATGGCCGCCGAGCACATGATCGACGTCGAGGTCCTCACCCCCGAGGGTGAGGTCTGGGGCGGCGAAGCCCGCCAGGTCTCGACCCGGACCGAGGCCGGCGAAATCGGCATCCTCGCCAACCACACGCCGGTCCTCGCCGCCCTGCGGCCGACCGAATTGCGGCTCAAGGTCTCCGACACCGAGACCCTCCGCTACGCCCAGGCGCACGGCTGGCTGCAGGTCTTCGGCAACCGCGCCCGCCTCCTGATCGAGGAGGCGATCCCGCCCGAGGACCTCGATACGGCCACCCTCAAAGAGCAGCTCGCGGACGCCGATACGCGCTTGGCCGAGAGCGAGGAGAACTCTGCCGAGCACGCCCGGGCCAAAAAAGACAAAGACCGGGCTGAGGCCTTTCTCGCTATTGCCGGTTGAGGTTTGCGTGAGGGGCGTCGGGACCCCTCCGCGGGAATTGAGTCGCGTCCCTGTCGGGACTTGCTTCGCGATGATGCTGCGCGCCTATGGCGCGCAGGAATCAGATTGCATTTCGCGCCTTCGGCAACATTCCCGCGGAGGGGTCCCGACGCCCCTCCAACGAACCGCAGCCGGCAACCCGCTCTACCCTCGTCCCGTGCAAGCTTTTCCCGGCCGAGACAGAGACTCCCCGTCCCTCGGCAGCTTCCAAACTGCCAACCCGGCCCCGTTCGCCCGGGCTTCCGGTGGCTTTCGTGGGGGAGGGTCCGGTCGTGCTTCGGGCGAATGTGGCCGAAGGCAGCGACATGCAATCTGTCTCCTGCCCGCCATAGGCGGGCACAATCATCGGGAGCCGCACCCGCAGGGTGCGCGACAAATTCGCCCGAAGCATGACCGGACCCTCCCTGACAACGCCCCCGAACAACCGGGAATTGCGCTATGAGCGATGAGCTGGTCGCCCTCGCCAAGCGGCTGATCTCGTTCGAAACCTCCGAGCCCGAATCCATCATCGAGGCGGCGGGTTTCGTCAAGGGATGGCTGGAGGCGAGAGGGATAGAGGCCGGGCACGACCATGTGCGGGGCCTGCCGGTGGTCCGGGCCGAGGTCGGGCCGGAGACGGCGCCGACGGTTGTGCTGGAGGGACATATCGACGTCGTGCCGGGGCAGCAGGGCCAGTTCGAGCCGCGGATCGAGGGCGACCGGCTGTACGGGCGGGGTGCCTACGACATGAAGGGTGCGCTGGCGGCGATGATGGTCGTCACCGCGGCGATGCGCGATCAGGACCGGGTGCGGGTGCGGTTCGGCATGGTCGGCGACGAGGAGTCCGAGGAGGATGAGGAACGCGGCTGCGACCACCTCGTCGACAGCGGTTTCGTCGGCGACTTCGCGATCACGGGCGAGCCGACCGACCTGCACATCGGCATCGCGGCAAAGGGGGTGCTGGCGCTGCGGCTGGAAGTCGCCGGTCGCGCGGCGCATGGCTCGACCCCCTGGCTGGGCGACAACGCCGTCCTCAACGCGATCGACGTTTTCCGCAGTATCGAGTCGCTACCGTTTGCCCGGCACAGCTCCGAGCACTTCGACCGCCCCTCGGTCAACCTGGGAAGGATCTGGGGTGGTGACGCGCTCAACAAGGTGCCCGACCGATGCGTGATCGACGTCGACATTCGCTACCTGCCCGGCCAGGATCCGGAAGCCATAACCGCGGAAGTGCGGGGCGCTTCCGGCGCCGCCGTGAGCACCTTGCTGGCGCTGCCGCCGGCGACGGTCGACGTTCATTCGCCCTTCGTCCGCCTCCTGCGCGAGGCGGCGGCGAGGCACCACGAGGGCGAGCCGATGAGCGTCGGGCGCGACGGTGCCTCCGACGCGGTCTCCTTCCTGCGAGTGGGGGTGCCGGCGGTCGAGTTCGGCCCGGTCGGCGCCGGTCACCACGGGCCCGAGGAGTGGGTCTCCATCTCCTCGCTCGACACCTACCGCCAGGCGCTCGAATCGTTCCTGCGGGCGATCCCGGACCGGTTGACCGATGACTGACCAGCAGCTGCCAGGCTGGGGGCCGCGCAAGCCGCCACTCGAGGGCGACTCCGAGAAGCCGCCGAAGAAGAAGCGCTACTGGTGGCGCTTCGCGCTGGCCTCGGTGATCATCGTCGCCGTTTCCGCCGCGGCGATCGCGACCGGCGTCCTGCTCTACGTCGACAGCATCGCCAAGGCGCTCGGCCACAACCACAAGTTCAAGAGCGAAGTCCAGCGCAAGCTGGCCGAGATCCATCCCGGCGAACCGCAGACGATCCTCGTCCTCGGCTCCGACAAACGCGCCGGCGCCGAATTCGCCGAGGATCCGGGCCGATCGGACACGACGATGCTGGTCCGCATCGACCCCGAACAGGGCCGCATCGCGGCGCTCTCGATCCCGCGCGACCTCAAGGTCGAAACCCCCGTCTTCGGCCCCGAAAAGTTCAATGCCGCCTACACCGTCGGCGGCCCCAAGCTGACGCTGCAGGTGGTCAAGGAACTGACCGGCCTCAAGGTCAACCACGTCGTCAACGTCGACTTCCTCGGCTTCGTCCGCGCCGTCGACGCGATCGGCTGCGTCTACGTCGACGTCGACCGCCGCTACTACCACTCCAACGAAGGCGTGCCGCCCTCCGAACAGTACGCCGAAATCAACATCCAGCCCGGCTACCAGCTCCTCTGCGGCAAAAAAGCTCTCCAGTACGTCCGCTACCGGCACACCGACACCGACATCGTCCGCTCCGCCCGCCAGCAGTCGTTCATGAGCGACGCCCGCCACCAGGTCTCGCTCAACGACCTGCTCTTCGACCAGTCGCACCTGATCGACATCTTCACCGAATACACCAGCTCGGACATCAGCGACGCGACCGAACTCCTCGAAGTGCTGAAACTGCTGGTCGGCGTCCGCGGCGCCACGATCGACCAGGTCCACTTCCCGGCCGAACTGGGGCCGAGCTTCGTCTACGCCTCCCCGGAGGCGATCCACGGCGCGGTCGAAGAATTCCTCGGCGAAAGCGAATCCGGGCAGCACAAGTTCCCCGAACGCAAGCAGAAGAGCGGCAAGAAGAAGAACGGCAAGCAGGCCAAGGGCAAGAAGAAGAAGGAAAAGAAGAAGCCGCTGGTGGAGGCGGCGAAGCCCGGCACCGACGAACTCGTCCCCGCCCGCGAAGCCGGCGAAGCCGAGGGGAAGATCGTCGCCCGCAGGGTCGGCGGCGGCTTCCCGGTCTTCTACCCGACGCGGCTGCCCTCCGGCGCCGGCTACGTCGAAAGCAATCCCTACGAGCGGATCCAGGACCCGCGCGTCTACCACCTGCGGATGGACAACGGCGAAGGCGAACGGCGCCCCGCCTACCGGATGGTCGTCGCCTACCAGCCCGAATACGAAACGGCCTACTTCGGGATCCAGGGAATCCGCGGCTGGGAAGATCCGCCGATCCTCGAAAACCCGAGCGAAACGAAGACGATCCACGGTCGCGAGTACGAAATCTTCGTCGACGGCGAACACGTCAAGCTGGTCGCCTGGCACCGTGGCGAAAACACGTACTGGGTGTCCAATAGCCTGCAGCAGTCGCTGACCAACGACCAGATGATGGGCATCGCCCGCTCCGCTCACTTGATCATCCCCAAGCGCAAGCACAAGCCGAAGAAGAAGGACGGCGGCGAATGAGCAACGATCGCCAGGCCGTCGGCGTGATCGGGGTCGGCTGGGTCGGCCTCGTCACCGCGGTCTGCTTCGCCGAGCTCGGCCACCGCGTCGTCGCTCGCGACATCGTCCCGGCCAAGGTCGAGTCGCTGGCTCGCGGCGAGACGACGATCCACGAGCCCGGCCTCGAGGAGATGCTGACGCGCAACCTCGAGCGGATCACCTTCACGACCGATATGGACGTCCTGCTCGACCAGGCGCGGCTCCTCTTCGTCTGCGTCGACACGCCGCCGACCTATTCCGGCGACGCCGACCTCTCGCGGGTCCGTGCCGTGATCGAGGAGATGCCCGCCCCCGGCGGGCACGCGCTGGTGATGAAGAGCACCGTGCCGGCCGGCACCGGCGCTGCGATTCGCCGCGACATGCCGGACCTGCCCTACGTCTCCTGCCCCGAGTTCCTCAAGGAGGGCTCGGCGGTGGCCGACTTCATGCATCCCGACCGGGTGGTGATCGGCGCCGACCCCGGCGACGAGGACGCAGCCGCCGCGGTCGAAGCTCTCTACGCCCCGCTCGGCGGCGAAATCGTCCGCACCGACGTCGCCTCGGCGGAGATGATCAAGCTCGCTTCCAACGCCTTCCTCGCGACCAAGATCTCCTTCATCAACGAGATCGCCAACGTCTGCGAGGAGGTCGGCGCCGACGTCGGCGAAGTCGCCCGCGGCATGGGTCTCGACCAGCGCATCGGGCCGGCCTTCCTGCGTGCCGGGATTGGCTACGGGGGCTCATGTTTTCCCAAGGACGTCAGCGCCCTGAAGATGCTGGCCGGCAACTCCGGCTACCACTTCCAGTTGCTGAACGCGGTTATCGAGGTCAACGAGCTGCAGAAGCGGCGCGTCGTCGGCAAGCTCGAGAAGCACCTGGGGTCGCTGCTCGGCAAGCGGATCGCGCTGCTCGGCCTTGCCTTCAAGCCCGACACCGACGACATGCGCGAGGCCTCGAGCTTGGTCTTGGCGGCGCGGCTACAGGGGGAGGGGGCCGAGGTCGTCGCCTACGACCCGGTCGCCGCCGAGCGCGCCAGCGAGCTGCTCGACTCGGTGACGATGGCCGCCTCGCCGCTGGCCGCCCTCGAGGGTGCCGACGCGGCGGTCCTGGTCACCGAGTGGCGCGAGTTCGCCGAGCTCGACTGGAGCGAGGCGGCGGCGCGGATGGCGCGGCCGCTGCTGGTCGACGGGCGCAACTTCCTCGACCCGGCGAGGCTGCAAGAAGCCGGCTTCGAGTACGAGGGCATCGGCCGTCCTCAGGCTAGCCCCGCAGCTGCAGCCTCCGAGTAGATGCAGGCGATAGTCCTCGTCGGCGGGGAAGGATCCCGCCTCCGCCCGCTCACCGATTCGATCCCGAAGCCGGCGCTGACGCTGGTCGATCGCCCCTTCCTCGCCTACATGGTCGAGTGGCTCGCCTCCCACGGCGTCAGCGAGGTTGTGCTCGCCTGCGGTTTTCTGCCCGACGTCCTGCGCGCCGCGTTGGGCGAGGACGAGCACGAAGGAACGCCGCTGACGTATGTGGTCGAGCCCGAGCGCCGCGGCACCGCCGGCGCCTTCCGCTTCGCCGCCGAGGAGCTCGGCGAGCGGCTCGGCGACCGCTTCTTGGCCCTCAACGGCGACGTCCTCTGCGACCTCGACCTGACCGCCTTGATGCGCGCTCATGCCGAGCGCGAGGCCCGCGCGACGCTCGCCCTCTACCCGGTCGAGGATTCGGCTGCCTATGGGCTGGTCGAATACGACGCCGACGGCGCTGTGCTCGCCTTCCGTGAGAAGACCGGCGAGGCGGTGCCGGGCGAGATCAACGCCGGTGCCTACGTGTTGGAGCGCTCGGTCCTCGACCTGATCCCGCCCGGCCGCGAGGTCTCGATCGAGCGAGAGGTGTTCCCGCAACTGGTCGGCGACGACCTGCACGCGCTGCGACTCGACGGCTACTGGATGGACATCGGCACCCCCGAGCGCTACCTGCAGGCGAGCTGGGACATCCTCGAGCGGCGGGTGAGCACCCGGGTGCGGCCGACGGCGCCGGGGCTGCTGGTCGGCGCCGAGGCCGACGTCGATGCCGGCGTCAAGCTCGGCCCCCGGGCGGTCGTCGCTCCTGGCTGCCGCCTCGAGGCGGGCGCGGAAGTGGTCGAATCGGTTCTGCTCGACGGCTGCGAGGTGGGCCGCGGTGCTCGGGTGCAGGGCTCGATCCTGGCGCCCGGCGTTAAGGTTGCCGCCGGGGCAACGGTCGAGGGCGCGGTCATCGGTCGCGACGAGACGGTGCCCGCCCGCCAATGATCGACGACGTCCTCGGCATTCCCGACCAGCTTCGCGACGCCCTCTGGCGCGTCGAAAGCGCTCGCCTGGAGGCTGCGGAGGCCGCGGGCCTGCTCGTCTGCGGCATGGGCGGCTCGGCGATCGGCGGCGACCTCGCCGCCGCTGCCCTCGGCGAGCGGCTGACGAAGCCGATGGTCACGGTGCGCGGTTACGAGCTGCCGAGCTGGGTGACGCCGGAGTGGACGGCGGTCTGCTCCAGCTACTCCGGCCAGACCGAGGAGACGCTCGCCTGCTTCGCCGCCGCCGAGGCGCTCGGCGCCCGCCGCATCGTCGTCAGCACCGGCGGTGAGCTGGTCGACCAGGCGCGCGCCAGCGGCGTGCCGGTTGTCGGCCTGCCGGGGATCTTCCAGCCCCGCGCCGCCGTCGCCTACATGTTCGTCGCCGCCACCGAGGCCGCGGCGCTGGCGGGCGTGGCGCCGCGGATCCACACCGAAATCGACACTGCCGCCGCCTTCCTCGCCGAGCAGACCGAGGCCCTGCGCTCGCGTGCGGCCGAGGTGGCCGCCCAGCTCGAGGGCAGCGTGCCGGTTATCTACGGCGCCGACCTCACCGCGCCGGTCGCCCGTCGCTGGAAGACCCAGGCAAACGAGAACGCGAAGCTGCCGAGCTTCTCCTCGAAGCTGCCCGAGGCCGACCACAACGAGATCTGCGGCTGGAACGAGGTCGCCGCCGCCGCCGGTCTCGCCGCCGTCTTCCTCGAAGACCGCGACCAGCACCCGCGCGAGCGGCGCCGGATCGAACTGACCGCCGCCACCGTGGCGGCCGCCGCCACCGTGGTCCGGGTCGAGACCGCCGGAGAGACCCGGGTCGAGCGCCTGCTCTGGGCGACGATGCTGGGGGACCTCGTCTCGCTGGAGCTGGCCGCCCAGCGCGGTGTCGACCCCGGCCCGGTCGAGCAGATCGAGCGCTTCAAGGAGCAGATGGGCCCACCGGTCTGATCCGGTAGCGTGCGCGCCGATGCGCGCGATGATCCTCGCAGCCGGCCTCGGCACCCGACTGCGCCCGATCACCTACGGGATGCCGAAGCCGATGGTGCCGGTCCTCAACCGGCCGGTGATGGAGCACATCGTCCGCCTCCTCGCCCGCAACGGCTTCAGCGAGACGATCGCCAACCTGCACTGGTTCCCGGACCTGATCCGCGAGCACTTCGGCGACGGCTCGCGCTTCGGCGTCGAGCTGTCCTACTCGTTCGAGGAGCAGTTGCTCGGCACCTCCGGCGGCGTCCGCAACGCGGCCGACTTCCTTGGCGACTCCTTCCTCGTCATCTCCGGCGACGCGCTGACCGACATCGACCTGGCCGCGATGCGTGAGTTTCACGAATCCCACGACGGGATCGCGACCCTGGCGACCAAGCGAGTCGGCGACACCAGTCAGTTCGGCGTCGCGATCACCGGCTCCGACGGCCGCATCCAGGGCTTCCAGGAGAAGCCGGACCCGGCCGAAGCCCTCTCCGACCTCGCCAACTGCGGCATCTACATGTTCCGTTCGGAGATCTTCGACTTCTTTCCGGCGCCGGGCGCGAGCAAGGCCGCCGGGCCCGCCGACCCGGCTGGTTTCGCCGACTGGGCGATGGACGTCTTCCCGCGCCTGCTCGAGGGCGACGTGCCCTTCTACTCGCACGAGATCGATGCCTACTGGAACGACATCGGCAACCTCGAGGAGCTGCGCCAGAGCACGGTCGACGCGCTGACCGGTGCGGTCGCGGTCGAGCGGGAGGGGGAGACCTTCGACGGTTACCGCAGCGGCACGCCGGTCGAGGACGAGGGCGTGCTCAAGGGCCCGGTCCTGCTCGGTCCCGGCTGCGAGATCGGCGATGACGTGCGCATCGACGGGCCGGCGGTGATCGGCGACGGCGCCCGCGTCGGGGCTGGTTCCCGCCTGCGCGAGGTGATCGTCCTGCCCGGGGCCGAGGTCCCGGCGGCGTCGATCCTGGTCGGCGCGATCTACGGCGTCCGCCCCGCCTGAGCGCGGCGGCGACTCAAATCCGCGACAGATCGTTCGCAGAGCTCTGACGATCTGCGCGCCACGCGTGCGCCGGCGCCGCTCAGGATCGCGGTATGGAGATCCTGCAGACGCTCGCCACCGGCCTCGTTCCCGCCCTCTGCGCTGCCTGCGGGCGCAGTTGCCGCGCCGAGGCGGTGATCTGCACCCGTTGCGCGAGGCGGCTGGCGGCAGCCGACCCGCTGCTCGGCAAGGGGCCGCCCGGGTTCGACCGCGCCTGGTCCTCGGCCCCTTATGAGGGAGTCGCCCGCGATCTGGTCGCCGCGCTCAAGTTCCGCCGCCTGCTGCCGGTCGCCGACCTGATGGCCGACCGCATCCACTTCCTGGCGCCGGCGCACATGCTCGGCGCCGCCGTGGTGCCGGTGCCGCCGGCCCCGCCCCGCCTGCGCCGGCGCGGCTTCGACCCGGCCGGCGAGCTCGCCGCGGCGCTGGCCGAGCGGCTCGACGCCCAGCTATCACCCTGCCTCGCCCGCCGCGGCGATGAAAATTCTGGCTGGGAACAGCAATCGGCCCCTGTCCGAGGCGATCGCTGCCTGTCTGCATCAGCAGCTGACCAACGCCAGCATCAAGCGCTTCTCCGACATGGAGATCTTCGCCGAGATCCATGAGAACGTGCGCGGCGAGGACGTGTTCGTGATCCAGTCGACCGGCTATCCGGCCAACGACAATCTGATGGAGCTGCTGATCTGCATCGACGCGCTGAAGCGCTCGTC
>JBEHWY010000143.1:0-9642 GCA_048498975.1 Actinomycetota bacterium
GTGCTCGCCGCCCTACCTGCCCACGGAGGGTGGCGAGCCCCCTCCCCCGCACACCGCACGAACCTCGCTTAAACCCGTCCCTCAGCTTGGCGCCGCGACCTGGCGACCGCGTCGACGATGACCGCGGCGAGCAGGACGCCGCCGGTGATCATCAGTTTCACCGACGATTCGAGCGCCAGCAGGTTGATGCCGTTGGAGATCGAGCCGATCACGGTGGCGCCGAGCAGCGCCGACCAGACCGAGCCGCGGCCGCCGAAGAGGCTGGTGCCGGCGACGACCGGGCCGGCGATCGCTTCCAGCAGCAGGTTGCTGCCGCCCGAGCTCTGGTTGACGTTTTCGAGGCGGGCCGCGGCGAGGATGCCGCCGACCGCCGCCATCGAGGAGCAGAGGACGAAGGCGGTGACGCGGATCTTGTTGATGCTGATGCCGGCCCGCCGCGCCGCCTCGGCGCTGCCGCCGACCGCGAACAGGTGGCGGCCGAAGGTGGTTCGCGTGGTGATCATCTGGAAGGTGATGACGAAGCCGACCAGGATGATCAGCGCCAGCGGCACGCCGCGGTCGGAGTTGAGGATCGCGACGGCGGCGATCGTCACCGCGGCCATCACCCCGACCCGGATCAGCAGCAGGGCGACCGGCTCGGTCGTCACCCCGGCGCGCGACCTTCGTCGCTGGGCGGCGAGGAGAACGGCCGCGTAGATCGCGATCAGCGCCGCGGCGAGGATCCAGCCGACCACGTCGCCGTAGAAGGTGTTGGCGAGGTGGGTGATCGAGGAGTTGCTGAGGTTGACGGTGCCGGTCGTGCCGAGCACCTTGAGCAGCGCTCCCTGCCAGACCAGCGACCCCGCCAAGGTGACGACGAACGAGGGGATCGTGAAGCGACTGAAGAGCATGCCCTGGGCGAGGCCGATCAGGGCGCCGGTCATCACCCCCGCGGCGACGGCCGGAACCGCCGGCCACCCTTGCTTGACGTTGAGCACGGCCATCACCGCGGCGGCGAAGCCGGAGGCGGCGCCGACCGAGAGGTCGATCTCGCCGATCAGCAGGACCAGCACGACGCCGACCGAGATCAGGCCGACCGCGGTGATCTGCAGGAAGAGGTTGGTCAGGTTGCCGGCGGTGAGGAAGCGGTCGTTCTGCGACTGGAAGATGATCCAGATCACCGCGATCGCGAGGATCACCCGCAGCGAAGCGAGATCGCCCTGCAGGAAGCGCCGAAGCAGGTCGCGCGGCGAGGTGCTTTCGGCCGGCGCGTCCTCGGGCGCGGAGTAGTCGGGGGAACCGATCTTCACGGCTGCCTCCTTTGTTCCTCGGTGTTCATCGAGGCGCCGGTGATCGCGCCGACGATCTGCTCCTCGGTGGTCTCGCTCTTGATGAAGGTGCCGGCGTTGCGACCGAGGCGCAGGACGACGATGCGGTCGGCGACCTCGAAGATGTTGGCGAGGTTGTGGCTGATCACGATCACGCCGAGGTTGCGCTCGCGCAGGCGTTTGATCAGGGCCAGGACCTGTTTGGTCTGGGGGACGCCGAGCGCCGCCGTCGGCTCGTCGAGGATCACCACCTTGGGGTCGCCGAGCAGCGAGCGGGCCACGGCGACCTGCTGGCGTTGGCCGCCGGAGAGGGTGCCGACCTCCGAGCGGACGCTCGGGATCGTCACCGAGAGCTGGTCGAGCAGCTGATGCGAGCGCTGCTCCATTTCGATCTCGTCGAGCACCCGAGCGGCTCGACCCGGTCCGGCCAGGATCTTCTCCTGGCCGAGGAAGAGGTTGGCGACGACGTCGAGGTTGTCGCAGAGGGCGAGGTCCTGGTAGACGGTCGCGATCCCCAACCCGGTCGCGTCGTTGGGGCCGTTGATCTTCACCGGCTGGCCTTCGAAGAAGAACTCGCCGGCGTCGATCGAGTAGATACCGGCCACCGCCTTGATCAGCGTCGACTTGCCGGCGCCGTTGTCGCCGACCAGAGCGGCGACCTCCCCGGGGTGGACGTCGAAGTCGACGCCGTCCAGCGCCTGGACCGGCCCGAAGCTCTTGGTGATCCCCTTCATCGAGAGGATCGCGCTGTCCCCGTTCCCGTTCATCCCTCTCCTTGAGTCTGGATCGACGCTCGGGACGGGCCGCACTCTAGCGGCCCGTCCCGATGGCGACGAGGACTATTCGATTCCGACTTCTTCACAGTCCTTCGTGTAAGGACCGGTGCAGATTTCGGACGCCGACCAGAATTCGTCGGCGACGATCGTTTCGTTGATGTTTTCCCGCTGGACCGCGACCGGTTCGAGCAGGATCGAGGGCACTTCTTCGGCTTCGTTGTCGGTTTTGCCGTTGACGAGGCCGGACGGGGCTTCTTCGCCTTTGGCGAGCGCCACGGCGACTTCGGCTGCGGCGTAGGCCTCCGGCTTGATCGCCTTGTAGACGGTCATGAACTGTTCTTCGGCGAGGATCCGCTGGATCGCTTCGAGTTCCGCGTCCTGCCCGGTGGTCGGCTTCGATTTCGGTTCGATGCCGGCACCCTTCATCGCCGCGATCGCGCCGCCGGCGGTGCCGTCGTTGGCGGCGTAGACGGCCGCGAAGCCGTTCTTGCCGAGCGCGGTGATCGCCTGTTCCATCTCGTTCTGGGCCTGGTCGGGGCTCCAGTCAGGCGTGTCGTATTCCTTCGCGATCTGGACCCCTTCTTTTTCGAAGATCTTCACCGCGCCGGCGTTGAACTGACCCGCGTTCGGGTCCGTCGGCGAGCCGTTGATCATCACGATCGGGCCTTTCGGACTGCCTTCTTCTTTGAGCTTTTCCGACAGCGCTTCGGCCTGCAGTTCGCCGACCCGTTCGTTGTCGAAGGAGATGTAGTAGTTGATCGGCGAGCCGAGGATCAGGCGGTCGTAGCTGACCACCGGGATTTCTTCCTGGTTGGCCTTGGAGACGATCGAACCCACAGCCGTCGCATCGACCGGGTCGAGGACGAGGACGTTGGCGCCCTGGGTGATCGCAGCTTCACCCTGCGTCTGCTGTTCGCTCGTGCTCTGGTTCGCGTTGCTGTAGATGATTTCGCATTCCGGACACAGTTCTTCGACTTTTTCTTCGAATTCCGGCCGGTCGTGCGCTTCGTAGCGGCTGGTCTTGGACTCGGGCAGGAGCAGCGCGATCTTCTTGGCGCCGCCTTCACCGCCACCGGTTTCTTCCCCGCCACTGGTGCCGCCACCACCTCCGCAGGCGGAGGCCACTAATCCGACGACCACCACCGAAAAGACAACTACGGCTAGGCGCTTCAACAACTGTGGGTTGGACATGTGCCTCCTCCTCGTGTTTGCCAGGCAGCCATTACCCAATTGGCCTTATTTCATTCCAACCTACACCGACAAATCATGGGCACGGAAAGGTGGTTCGCCACATGCAGTAGTGGGAGGTCTACTGAGTGGGGAGAGCCTTTTTGGGCTGAACGGCCTAAGCGGCGACCGGCTCGGCGCCAACTTGGCCAGCGGCCGGGGCCGGCTCGACCAGCTCGGCGAGGAAGCGCCCGGTGTAAGAACCGGGCACCGCGGCGACCTCCTCGGGGGTGCCGGTGGCGACGACCGTGCCGCCCTCTTCGCCGCCCTCGGGACCGAGGTCGATGAGGCGATCGGCGGTCTTGATCACGTCGAGGTTGTGCTCGATCACGACCACCGTGTTGCCGGCGTCGACGAGGCGGCCGAGGACGTCGAGCAGGCGCTGGACGTCGGCGAAGTGCAGGCCGGTGGTCGGCTCGTCGAGGATGTAGAGGGTGTCGCCGGTGGCGACTTTGGAGAGCTCGGTGGCGAGCTTGATCCGCTGCGCCTCGCCGCCGGAGAGCGTCGTCGCCGGCTGGCCGAGGCGGATGTAGTCGAGCCCGACGTCGTGCAGGGTGCGCAGGCGGCGGGCGATCTTCGGCACGTTCTCGAAGAACTCAACCGCGTCCTCGACCGACATCTCGAGCACGTCGGCGATGCTCTTGCCCTTGAAGCGGACCTCGAGCGTCTCGCGGTTGTAGCGTTTGCCGTGGCACTGCTCGCAGGGGACGTAGACGTCGGGCAGGAAGTGCATCTCGATCTTGATCTGGCCGTCGCCTTTGCAGACCTCGCAGCGGCCGCCCTTGACGTTGAAGCTGAAGCGCCCCGGCTTGTAGCCGCGCGCCCGCGCCTCCTGGGTCTGGGTGAAGAGCTGGCGGATGTGGTCGAAGACGCCGGTGTAGGTGGCCGGGTTGGAGCGCGGCGTGCGGCCGATCGGCGACTGGTCGATGTTGATGATCTTGTCGATCTGGGAGAGGCCGTCGATCCCGTCGTGGGCGCCGGGGCGCAGCTTCGCCTGGTGCAGGCGGTTGGCGACGGCGTGGTGCAGGGTCTCGTTGACCAGCGTCGACTTGCCCGAGCCGGAGACGCCGGTGACGCAGCAGAGGATCCCGAGCGGGATCGCGACGTCGACGTCCTTGAGGTTGTGTTCGCGGGCGCCGCGGACGACGAGGGCGCCGCGCGGCTCGCGGCGCTGCGCCGGAACCTCGATCCGGCGCTTGCCGGAGAGGTACTGCCCGGTCAGCGAGGCCGGGTCCTTGGCGACCTGCGCCGGGGTGCCGGCGGCGATCACGTGGCCGCCGTGTTCGCCGGCGCCGGGGCCGAGGTCGACGAGGTGGTCGGCGGCACGCATCGTGCCCTCGTCGTGCTCGACGACGATCACCGTGTTGCCGAGGTCGCGGAGGCGGTCGAGGGTGCCGATCAGCTTCTCGTTGTCGCGCTGGTGGAGGCCGATCGAGGGCTCGTCGAGGACGTACATGACGCCGACCAGATGCGAGCCGATCTGGGTCGCGAGCCGGATCCGCTGCGCCTCGCCGCCCGAGAGCGTGCGCGCCGAGCGCGAGAGCGAGAGGTAGCCGATGCCGACGTTGTCGAGGAAGCTGAGCCGTTCGGTGATCTCGCGCACGATCAGCCGCGCGATCGCCCGTTCGGTGTCGTTCATCTCCAGCTCGCGGATCCACTCGCCGGCGGCGCGGGCGGAGAGGGCGCTGTACTCGGCGATGCTGAGCCCGCCGATCTTGACCGCGAGGCTCTCCGGCCGCAGCCGGGCGCCGTGGCAGGCCGGGCAGGGCTGCTCGGCCATGTAGCCCTCGATCCGCTCGCGGTTGGTCTCCGAGTCGGTCTCTTCGTAGCGCCGCTGCAGGTTGTTGACGATCCCCTCGAAGCGGACCTTGTAGGAGCGGCGGCGGCCGAAGCGGTTGGTGTAGCTGACCTGGTGGCGCTCCTCGCCGGTGCCGTAGAGGAAGATCTCTTTCTCGCTCTTCTTCAGCTTCGACCAGGGCTTGTCGGGGTCGACGCCGTACTCCTCGGCGACCGAGGCGACGAGCCGCTTCCAGTAGGCGGTGATGCCGCGGTTCCAGGGCTGCAAGGCGCCCTCGGCCAGCGAGAGGGTCGGGTCGGGGACGACCAGTTCGGGGTCGATCACGCGCTGGAAGCCGAGCCCGTGGCAGCGGTCGCAGGCGCCATGGGGCGAGTTGAAGGAGAAGATCCGCGGCTCCAGCTCGGGGATCGAGGTGCCGCAATTGAGGCAGGCGAACTGCTCGGAGAAGAGCAGCGTCTCCTGCTTGGAGTCGACGAACTCGATTTCGATCAGACCGGCGGCGAGCCCGGCGGCGGCCTCGACCGACTCCGAGAGGCGGCGGCGCAGATCCGGTTTCATCACCAGCCGGTCGACGACGATCGAGACGTCGTGTTTGAACTTCTTGTCGAGGACGATCTCCTCGTCGAGGCGGCGCAGCTCGCCGTTGACCTTGGCCCGCGAGTAGCCCTCGAGCCGCATCTGGTCGAGCAATTTGCCGTACTCGCCTTTGCGGCCGCGGACGACCGGCGCCATCACCATGAATTTGGTCCCGTCCTCGATCGTCATCAGCCGGTCGACGATCTGCTCCTGGGTCTGGCCGGTGATCTCCTCGCCGCACTCGGGGCAGTGCGGGACGCCGATCCGCGCCCAGAGCAGGCGCAGGTAGTCGTGGATCTCGGTCACCGTGCCGACCGTCGAGCGCGGGTTGCGCGAGGTCGTCTTCTGGTCGATCGAGATCGCCGGCGAGAGGCCCTCGATCGAGTCGACGTCGGGCTTCTCCATCAGGCCGAGGAACTGGCGCGCGTAGGACGACAGCGACTCGACGTACCGGCGCTGGCCCTCGGCGTAGATCGTGTCGAAGGCGAGGCTCGACTTGCCCGAGCCGGAGAGCCCGGTGATCACGATCAGGGCGTCGCGCGGCAGCTCGAGATCGACGTCCTTGAGGTTGTGCTCTCGGGCCCCCGAGATGACGATGCGGTCAGAAGCAGCCACCACGCCCGATACTAGCGAGGCGAACAGATGTTCCCCCGGGGAGAAATTCGGTGAGTGCGCACTTGTCTCCGCTATGCGGGGAGAAATGCGATCTCACGAGGCGCTGGCGGATCTGGCGGAGCGCCAATACGGGGTGGTGACGTTCGCGCAGTTGCGGGCGCTCGGATTCTCGAAGGGCGCGATCGCGAGGGCGAGCGCGGCATCTCGGCTGCACCAAGTTCACCGCGGCGTCTACGCAGTCGGACACGCCCGGCTGCCGCGGCGTGGACGCTGCCTCGCCGCCGTACTCGCCTGCGGCCGGGGCGCCGTGCTCAGCCATCATGCCACTGCGTGGCTCTGGGGGCTGCTGCCGACGCTGCGGACCAGCATCGAGGTCTCCATACCCCAAAGCGGCGGGAGGCACGCCGGCATCACCCAGCACCGATCCGCGATGCTCGGTCGCCTCGAACACGGTCGCCTCGGCGGCATCCCGGTCACCGCCCTGGCGCGAACCCTGCTCGACGTCGCCGCCACCGGCTCCGAGTGGGAGCTGAACGGTGCGGTCGAGAAGTGCGAGCGCCGCGGCATCCTCGACCTGGGGGAAATAGACGCGATGCTGAACCGCCGACACGGCGATCGCGGCACCGGGCGGCTGCGCCAGGCGACCGAGATCTACCGCGACCCAGCCTTCTCGCGGGCGCGCTCGGAGCGGCTGTTCCTGGCGATGGTCAAGGCGGCGGGCCTTCCTCGCCCGGCGCTGAACAGGTGGGTCGAGAAATGGGAGATCGACGCCTACTGGGAGACCGAGCGATTCGCGGTCGAAGTCGACGGCTGGGAGTCGCACCGGACCCGGCGGGCCTTCGAGCACGACCATTTGCGGCTGGAGGAACTCAAGGTGGCCGACATCGATGTGGTCGCGATCTCCGCGCGCCGCGTCGAAACGAGCCCGGCCGAGGTCGGCCGCCACCTCCGCGTCCTCATCGAGCGCCGCCGCGATGAGCTCCGGCGCCGCCAGTGAGTGTGCACTTGTCCCCGCCCGCTCCCTGAGCGTTGACTTGTCCCCGCTATGCGGGGAGAAAGACGCACTCAGTTGGCGGAACGCGCTCAGGCGGCGGGAACCGCAGCGGCGAGCATGGTGTCGAGGATGGCGCCGTAGGCGCGGTCGAAGAGGGAGACGTGGCCCAGGTCGGGGAGGAGGTGGAACTCGGCGTCGGGGACCTGTGAGGCGAGCCAGCGGCCGTGGGCGGCGGGGACGGCACGGTCCTCGGCGCCGTGCCAGAGCGCCACCGGGCCGCGGACGTCCTCCAGCGGGAAGCACCAGTCGGCGTCCCAGAGCGCCTTCTCGTCGTCGAACCAACCCCAGATGCCGTCAGCGACCGCGCGTTTGCCGGCGGCGGCCTGGAACTCGGCCATCTCCCCCACCATCACCGCCCGGTCGGCCGCGCATTGAGACTCGCCGAAGAGCCCTTCGTCGGCGTCCTCGCCTGCCCTGATCTTCTCCACCTCGCGCGCGATGTGGGCCTCGAGGGCGGCATCGCCGGCGCGCAGCGCCCGCAGCTCGTCGAGGTTTTCCCGGCACATGCCGACCTCCCAGGCGGGGCCCATGCCAAAGGTCGGGCCGACGCTGGAGATCGCGACCGTGGCGAGGATGCGGTCCGGGATCAGCGCCCCGCAGGCGAGCGCGTGGGGGCCGCCGCCGGAGCCGCCGACGTTGTAGAAGCGCTCGACGCCGAGCGCGTCGACGAGGGCGAGGACGTCCTCGGCGCAATCGGCGGCCGTCCGCCCCGGCATCCGGTCGGAGCCTTCGTAGCCGGGGCGGGAGTAGGTGACGTGGCGCAGGCCGCGGCGGTGCGCCTCCTCCAGCCACGGCTCGGGCATCAGCCGGCAACCCGGCGTCCCGGCATGGAAGATCAGCATCGGCCCGTCGAGGGGGCCGGTGTCCTCAGCCAGCAGGCGGCGGCTGCCGTCGCCACTGCGGAACTCGACCTCTCGTCTCTCCATGGTCGAAATGTATCCAACCAATCGGCGCCCGATGCGCCTTTGTCAATCGAGCGCGGCGGCGAGGCGGCGGCGGTAGTCGCGGGCGCTGGGGTCGGCGGGGTCGCCTTCGCTGATGATGCCGACGATCGCCTGGCGCAGCAGCTCGCGGGCGTCCGCGGGGGCCGTGCCGTTCTCGCCGACGCTCGCCAGCTCCTCGAGCAGGCCGTCGAGCGCCGCCTCGCGCTGACCGCGATCGAGGGCGGCAAACGCCTCGGCGCCGAGGCCCGCCTGGGTCAGCTTGACCCGCGCCGCGATCCCCTGTGCGGCGAAGTCCTCGGGGTGCCCCTCGACCGCTTCCAGCGCCTCGTCGAGGGCGCCGCGCTCGAGCCGGGCGCGGCCGAGGGCGACGGCGATGTCGGCGCGGCGCGGCTCCAGTTCGGCCGCCTCGCGCAGCGAGAGCTCATCGCCGGCGGCGAGCAGCTCGTCCGCCCGCGAGGGCACGAGCGAGTCGAAGAACGCTTCCACCTGCGCGGGCGGAAGCGCGCCGACGAATTCGCTGGCGACGGCGCCGTCGCGGAAGGCCTTGACGGCGGGGATGCCCTGGATCCCGAAGCTGGCGGAGAGAAGGGGGTTGGCGTCGGTGTCGACCTTGGCCAGAACGATCTTGCCGGCGCGGGCCGCCTCCGCCGCCTCCAGCGCCGGGCCGAGCTGGCGGCAGGGGCCGCACCACTCCGCCCAGAAGTCGACGACCACCGGCAGCTGGCGCGAGCGGTCGAGGACCTCGGCCTGGAAGGTCTCTTCGGTGACGTCGACGGGCACGCGCGAAAGGTTAGAGACCGGCGCTCGCCGACCCCGCCGCAGGCTCCAGGCCGGCGACCGCAAGCCGTTCGGCGACGACCGCGCGCTGCTCGGCGAGAGGGCTGCCGCAGGCGCCCGGCTCCCTCCCCTCCACCACCCTGGTCGAGCCGTCGCGCAGCCGGATCCGCAGGCGGCTGGGGAAGGTCATCCGCAGCGCCGCCGTGTCGAGGCGGTCGATCCCCGGATCGCCGCGCTCGCCGCCGAGCCGCGCCCGCAGCGAGTCGCCGAGGTAGCGGCGCAGCGCCGGGTCGGCCCGCAGCGCCGCAAGGATCGCCGGCGCCGGATTGGCGTCGTCCATGTTGGCGTCGGCGAGCCGGCGCCGGATCCGCAGCAGGTTGCCGAGGCCGAGCGCCGGCGAGGCGCCGGCCTCGAGCGTGCCGCGCAGGGTCGCCGCGGTCAGCGCCGGGTCGTGGCGGACGCTGACGCGGGCGGCGAGGGCGCGGATCTCGCCCTCGCGCTCGGCCAGCCAGGCGGGATCGAGCTCGGCCGGCGTGAGGCGGCCGGCGAGCAGCACGATCGCGGTGCT
>JBEHWY010000144.1:0-9623 GCA_048498975.1 Actinomycetota bacterium
ACGGCGACGAGCCGAGCCGTCCCTCCCCAAAACGCCCCGAACTCAGGCCTGACCCGCACCCCTACCAGCCCTGCGGGGGTGCGGGTCAGGCCCCCAACCCCGCACCGTCCCTCACCTCTAAAGCGCCGAAGGCGCAAAATCAACCGCCTCCCCCGCATCCATCAACAGCGCCGCCGCCGCATTCCGCCCGTTGAGCGCGATCACGCTCCCCGCCGGATGCGTCGCGGCCCCGCAGAAGTACAGCCCCGGCACCGGCGTCCGCGCCGGCAGCCGTCCCTCCCACATCTGGTCGGGCGTCACCTCGCCCTGGAAGATGTTGCCGCCGGTGAGGCCGATGCGGCTCTCGATGTCGGGTGGGCCGAGGACCTCGGAGTCCTCGATGCAGTCGGCGAAGCCGGGGGCGAAGCGGCTGATCAGGTCGACGAACTGCTTCTCGACGTCGGCGCGGCGGCTGTCCCAGTCGCCGCCGGCGATGTCGTAGGGCGCGTACTGGCCGAACACGCTCATCAGGTGCTTGTCGGCCGGCGCCGGGGTCTTGTCGTAGCCGGTCTGGATGTAGATCTCGCCGAAGCCGACCGCCGGCTCGCCGGCGTCGCATTCTTCGAACGCCTTCTGGCAGGCGTCGACGCCGGCGGTGAGGTCGATCGTCGCCCGCGCCGGCCACTCCTCGCCCGGCGCCGCGGTCCAGCTCGGCAGCTTCGAGAGCGCCGCGTTGTACTTGACCACCGGGCTGCGCACCTTCCAGGCCTCCAGCCGGGCGCGGAAGCCGGGGTCGAGGTCGGCGTCGCCGAGCAGCCCCAGCGCCACCTTGGGGTCGGCGTTGCAGAGCACGTTGCGGGCGCGGATCGTCGTCCCGTCCTCGGTGACGACGCCCTCGCCGGGGAGGATCCGGGAGACGGGCACGCCGCAGGCGAGGGTGGCGCCGGCTTCCTGCGCGGCGTCGGCGATCGCGAAGCTGATCATCCCCATGCCGCCCTCGACGTAGCCCCAAACCGGGCCCTGGCCTTCGAGGTCGCCCTGGTAGTGCATCAGTTTGATCGAGGCCGTCCCCGGCTCGTGCGGGCCGCCCCAGGTGCCGATCACGCCCTGGCCGAAGAGGGCGTCCTTGAGCCGCTGGTCGTCGAGGTATTCGTCGAGCACGTCGGCGATCGAGGCGGTGAAGACGAGGTCGATCATCTCCTGCTCGCCGTGCAGCAGCTCCTCGATCTCGTGGCGGGTCGGAGTCTCGCCGACCCAGGAGTCGCGGGCGCCGGTGCGCAGTCGCTTGCGGACCTCGTCGAACAGCTCCTCGTAGGCCCAGTAGCCCTTGATGTCCTTCGGCGAGAGCCCCATCGCCTCGAGGTCGGCCTGGGTGCGGGCGTCGTCGAGCCACTGGCCGAAGGAGGTGCCGTCGTCGAAGGGGACCCAGAGGTTGGGGTCGGCGACGAAGAAGCGCAGGCCGCGGCGGCGCAGGTCGAGCTCGCGCATCACCAGCTCGTCGAGCAGGCCGACGACGTAGGCGCAGGGGCTGACGACGTAGTCGGGGTTCTCGAAGGGGCGCTCCAGGGTGCAGGCGCCGCCGAGCCGCTCGCGGCGCTCGAGCACCAGCACGCTCTTGCCGGCCTTGGCGAGGTAGGCGGCGGCGGTCAGCCCGTTGTGGCCGCCGCCGACGACGACCGCGTCCCACTCGCGCGCGGCGAGCTCGGAGAGCGGCTGGGGCAGGCCGAGCTCGCCGAGCTTGGCGGCGACGGCGTTCACGCGACCACCTCGCGCAGGCCTTCGCGGTAGCGGGCGGCGACCATCGAGTCGAAGGCGTGGACGTCGCTTTCCTCGGCCGAGTAGCGGCCGGCGCCGTAGCCGCTGGAGGCGACCCCCTGCTGGGTGATTTCGCAGACATGCCAGTCCTGGCGGTTGGTCTGGTCCCAGAAGCTGACCGCGTCGCCGGGGTCGAAGCCCGGTTCGGCGATCGTCGCCGGCTCGAAGAAGAACTCGCAGACGACGTCGGTGCGGCCCGGCTCGCGCGGCCACAGCGTGTGCAGCATCGCGTAGTCGGGGTGCAGCGAGACCAGCGCGTTGGGGAAGAGCGCGAAGTAGAGGATGTTGCGCAGGTCGTTCTCCTCGAGGCCGGCGATCGGCGGCCGCAGCGCGTGGCCGCCCTCCTTGCCCATCGTCTCCGCCCCCTCGTTGAGCGTCATCGAGCCGCCGCACCAGGCGCCGGCGCCGTAGAAGCCCTCGCCGCTCATGTAGTCGCTGAGCGCGTTCAGCTCGGGGTGGACGCCGGGGCAGTGCAGGCACTCGTTGTAGTTCTCGGCGATCCCCTTCCAGTTGGCGGCGACCTCGTAGTCGACCTTGGCGCCGCGGGCCAGGCCGGCGACGCTGTAGCGCTCGAGGTGGGTGAGCAGGTCGCCGACGTGCTCCTCGGCAGGACCGGCCTCGCCGCCGACGTCGATCAGGACGAGGCCGCCGAGGACGGCGGTGCGGACCTCGACCAGGCCGAAGCAGGAGTAGTCGAAGTCCTCGACGTCCTCCATGTGCGGCGCGGCCTGGAGCCTGCCCTCGAGGTCGTAGGACCAGGCGTGGTAGGGGCAGCGCAGGCGGCGGCGGACCTGGCCTTCGGCCTCCTCGACGAGGCGGGCGCCGCGGTGGCGGCAGACGTTGTGGAAGGCACGCACCCGGCCGTCCTCGCCGCCGATGACGACGACGCTCTCGGCGCCGATCTCGCGGCGGACGAAGGCGCCCGGCTCGGAGACCTGGGAGACGTGGCCGGCGCAGATCCAGCCGCCGCGGAAGATGTTGGTCAGCTCCCAGTCGAGGACCGCGGGCTCGAGGAAGGCGGCCGGCGGCAGCATCGTCGCCCGCTCCAGCGGCTGCAGCGTCGCCTCCAGGTCAGCCGCCCCGATCCCGACCAGCCCGGCCCCGCCGCGTCCGCCTGCCTGCGTCTCGTCCATCACGGTGGCTCCTCCTGCGTGGGCCGCCGTGGCGGCCGGCTGACTTTGTGCTGACTTTGTGGTTAATAGCATGATACCTTGCCGCTGCGATGCTCGCCAGCTCCCTAGATAAGGAGACCCTCGACCTCCAGGAGCGGGCGCGCCGCTTCACCGACGAGGTCCTGATCCCGCTCGAGCAGGAGGCCGAGGCGGCCGACGGCAAGCTGCCGCAGGACAAGATCGACCTGGTCAAGCGCGAGGCGCTGGCGGCGAACCTCGGCGGCGGCCTGCACGCGAAGCGCTACGGCGGCCAGGAATGGACGCGGCTGCAGTGGGCGCTGGTCGCCGAGCAGTTCGGGCGCAGCACCAACGCGATCCACTGGCACGTCCCCAACGCCTACAACGTCTGGGCCCACGCCAGCCCCGAGCAGGCCGAGCGCTACCTGCGGCCGGCGCTGCGCGGCGAGCTGCGCGACGCCTACGCGGTGACCGAGCGCGACGCCGGCTCGGACCCCTCGGCGATCGCGGCGACGGCGACGCCGAGCGAGGGCGGCTACGTGCTGGAGGGCGAGAAGTGGTTCGTCACCTCCGGCGACGTCGCCCAGGTGCTGATCGTGATGGCGAACGTCCTCGACGGCGGCGAGAAGCTGCCCACCCTGTTCCTGGTCGAGGTCGAGGCCGGCGGGGTCGAGATCGTCGACAACCCCCGCTTCACCCACAGCTACCCCGACGGCCACCCCACGATCCGGCTCGACTCGGTCGAGGTTCCGGCCGACGCGGTAATCGGCGGCGTCGGCGGCGGCGAAGAGCTGCAGCGCGCCTGGTTCACCGAGGAGCGGCTGGGGATCGCCGCCCACGGCATGGGCGCGATGGCGCGCCTGCTCGAGGAGACCGTCGCCTGGGCGATCGACCGCGAGCAGGGCGGCAGCCGCATCATCGACTACCAGGGGGTGAGCTTCCCGCTCGCCGACTCGGCCACCGACGCCGCCGCCGGGCGGCTGCTGACCCTGGAGGTGGCGCGGCTCGCCGACGAAGGCGCCGACCCCAAGGTCGTCCACGCCAAGGCCTCGATGGCGAAGCTGTTCGTCTCCGAGGCGGCCTGGCGCTGCGCCGACCGCTGCGTGCAGGCATTCGGCGGCCGCGGCTACCTGCGCTCCAACGTCGCCGAGCGCTTCCTGCGCGAGCTGCGGGTCGACCGGATCTGGGAGGGAACCAACGAGATCCAGCGGCTGATCGTCGCCCGCGGCCTGGAGCGCCGCGGGGTCGGGGCGATCCTGCGCTGAGCGGGCGCATGTCGAGCGGCGCCGACAGACCCGACCCGGCGCCGCTGCTGGCCCCGCGCTCGGTCGCCGTCGTCGGCGCCAACGAGCGGCCGGGCTCCTACGGCGACAACGTCGTCCGCAATCTTGCCGCGGCCGGCTACGAGGGCGCCGTCTGGGGGGTGAACCCGAAACGGGAGACGGTGCACGGCCATCCCTGCGTGCCGAGCGTCGCCGACCTGCCCGAGCCGGTCGACGCGGTCGTCGTCGCGATCCCGGCGGCCGGCGTGCCGGCGGTCGTGCGCGAAGCCGGCGAGCGCGGCTGCGGCGGCGCCGTCGTCCTCTCCGCCGGGTTCGGCGAGACCGCCGGCGGCGCGGGGCTGGAAGCCGAGCTGCGGGCGGCGGCGCTGGACAGCGGCCTGCCGCTCTGCGGGCCGAACGGCAACGGCGTCGTCGCGGTCGGGGCGCGGGCGCCGCTGTGGGGGGACTCGGTGCAGCGGCTGGAGCCGGGGCCGGTGGCGCTGATCACCCAGAGCGGCAACGTCGGCGTCAACGCGCTCGGCTCGCGCCGCGGGCTCGGCTTCCACACCGTCGTCTCGACCGGCAACCAGGCGGTGCTCGACGCCAGCGACTGGATCGAGGCGGTGGCGGCGCTCGACGGGGTCGGCTCGATCGCGCTCTTCGTCGAGTCCGACGGCGACGGCGCCCGCCTGGCGCGGGCGCTGGGCCGCTGCGCCGAGCGCGGCGTCGGCGTCGCCGCGCTCAAGGTCGGCTCCTCGGCGGCGGGGGCGCGGGCCGCCGGCGCCCACACCGGCGCCCTCGCCGGCGAGTGGCGGGTCTTCGCGGCGCTGCTCGAGGAGGCGGGCGCGGCGCTGGCCAGCGACCCCGGCGAGCTGCTCGAGCTGGCCCGCTGCCTGGCGCAGCCGCGTGCGCGGCCCAGCGGCGCCGGCGGCCTCGCGGTCCTCACCTGCTCGGGCGGGGACTCGGGGATCGCCGCCGACCTCGCCGACCGGCTCGGACTGGAGCTGCCCGAGCTGGCGGCGGCGACGCGCGAGCGCCTGGCGGCGCTGCTGCCCGGGGCGGCGACGATCGCCAACCCGCTCGACTACACCTCGCTGCTCTGGGACCAGCCGGCGGTGCTGGAGGAGATCGCCGCCGCGGTCGGCGCCGACCCGGGGGTCGACCAGCTGCTGCTCCTCTTCGACCAGCCCGAGGGCCTGGCGAGCGACGTCGCCGCCGAGTGGGAAGCGGTGCGCGCCGCGCTGCTCGCCGGCGCCGAGCGCAGCGGCGCCGCGGTCCTGCTCGGCTCGACCCTGCCCGAGCTGCTCGACCGCGCCAGCGCCCGCGAGCTGGCGGCGCGCGGCATCGCCACCGCGGCGGGGCTCGGCGAGGCGCTGGTCTGCGCGAAGGCCCTGCGGGCGCCGCGGGCGGAGCCCGGGCGGCTGGAGGAGATCGCGGTGGCGGCGGAGGGGGCTGCCCCGCCGGGGGCGGAATACGCGGAGGTTGCGGCCCCACCCCGAACGCGGTCCTTTCGGGATGGCGGGCAGGACCGCGATCGGGGTGGGGACGGAGCGGGGTGGTTGGGGGAGGCCGAAGCGAAGGCGCTGCTGCGGGACGGGGGGCTCGCGGTGCCCGTGGGAGAGGAGGTCGCCGATGCCGTGGCGGCCGTTGCTGCGGCGGCGCAGGTGGGGATGCCGGTGGCGCTGAAGCTCTCCTCCCCTTTCCTGCAGCACAAGAGCGAGGCGGGGGCGCTGGCGCTGGGCCTCGGCGACGCCGTCGAGGTGCGCGTCGCCGCCGAGCGGTTGCTCGGTTTGCCCGAGGCGGCCGGGGCGACGCTGCTGGTCGAGCGGATGTACGACGTCAACGGCCCCGAGCTCTTCTTCGCCGCCCACCGCGACGGCGTCGTCCCGGTCCTCGTCGTCGGCCTCGGCGGCGTCTGGACCGAGGCCTTCGACGACGTCGCCCTGATCCCCCTGCCGGCGGAGCCCGCGGCGGTGGAGCGGGCGCTGCGCGGCCTGCGCGGCGCGGCGCTGCTCGAAGGCGCCCGCGGCGGCGTCGCCTGGGATCCAGCCGCCGCCGCCCGCTTCGGCTCGCGCCTCGGCCAGCTGCTCCTGGAGCGCGACCTCGACCTGCTCGAGGTCAACCCCGCCGTCCTCCTCGACGGCAGCGCCGGCTGCATCGCCCTCGACGCCGTCGCCCGCCGCAGCGCCGCCTGACTCACGAAACCGCAGAAAGGCGCCTATATGGCGCCGAATCGCGGTCTCGGCGAAAGCTCAACCCGCGGCGGCGAACTCGGGGCGCTCATCCATGCGCGTGGCGGCGACCTCGAGGGCGGCGCGGACGGTGGCGGCGATTTCCTCGATCGCGGCGCGGTCGGCGACCAGGGGCGGGGCGAGCTGGACGATCGGCTCGGCGCGGTCGTCGAGGCGGCAGATCAGGCCGCGGCTCCAGAGCTCCTCGGAGAGGACGTCCTTCAGCAGCCATTCGGCCGCCGGGCCCTCGAAGGGGGCCTTGGTCGCCTGGTCGCGGACCAGTTCGATCGCCCAGAAGTGGCCGCAGCCGCGGACGTCGCCGACGATCGGGATGTCCTTCAGGCCGTTCAGCAGCTCGCGGGCGACGGGCTCGTTGGCGCGCACGTTCTCCAGCACCCCCTCCTCCTCCATCAGCTCGATCGCCGCCAGCGCCACCGCCGCGCCGACCGGGTGGCCGCCGAAGGTGACGCCGTGCAGGTACTGGCTGCGCCCGTCGAGGAAGGGGGCGGCGACGCGGTCGGAGATCAGCACCCCGCCCATCGGGAAGTAGGCGCCGGTCAGGCCCTTGGCGAAGGTGAGCAGGTCGGGCTCGTAGCCGAAGCGCTCGGCGCCGAACCAGTGGCCGAGGCGGCCGAAGGCGCAGATCACCTCGTCGGAGCAGAGCAGGATGCCGTGGCGGTCGCAGACGTCGCGCAGGCCCTGCCAGTAGCCGGCCGGCGGCACGATCGAGCCGCCCGCGTTCTGGACCGGCTCGGCGATCAGCATCGCCACCGTCTCCGGCCCCGCCTCCTCGATCGCCGCCTCCAGTTCGGCCAGCAGCGCGGCGCACAGGCGCGCCTCGTCGCCGCCCTCGGGATGGCGGTAGGCGCTGGTGTTGGCGACGTGGATCGTCTCGATCGCCATCGGCTCGAAGGGGGTCTTGCATTCCTCCAGGCCAGTCAGCGAGAGCGCTCCCAGCGTCACCCCGTGGTAGGCGTCGCGGCGGGCGACCGCCTTGCGCCGCTGCGGTTCGCCGTTGGCCTGGTGGAACTGGACCGCGAGCTTCCAGGCGGCCTCGACCGATTCGGCGCCGCCGGAGGTGAAGAAGGCGCGCTGCAGGCCGGCCGGCGCCAGCTCCGCCAGGCGGGTGGCCAGCTCGATCCCGGGCGGGTGGGCGACGGTCCAGTTGCTGGTGAAGGGGAGCTGGCGCATCTGCCGCTCGGCGACGGCGCCGAGGCGGTCGCCGTGCGAATGGCCGAGGTTGACGCAGTAGAGGCCGGAGAGGCCGTCGACGTAGCGGTTGCCGTCGACGTCGAAGACGTGGATGCCCTCGCCGCGGTCGATGATCGTCAGGTCGGTCTCGGCGAAGGCCGACATGTCGGTGAAGTGGAGCATCAGGTGCTGCTTGGCCAGGGCCTGCAGCCGCTGCGGATCGCCCCCGTTCGGCGTCGTCATCTCGTTCACCATAGCGAGCCAGTTTACCTTGTAGTCAATTTCACAAACTTATGGTAGGGTCGCGGCCATGAGCGAGTACGACGCGATCGTCGTCGGCGGCGGCCACAACGGCCTGACCACCGCCGCCTACCTGGCCAAAGCCGGCCACAAGGTCCTCGTGCTGGAGCGGCGGCCGATCCTCGGCGGCGCCTGCGTCACCGAGGAACTGTGGCCCGGCAAGCGCGTCTCGCGCGCCTCTTATGTGGTCTCGATGCTGCAGCCGAAGATCGTCAAGGACCTGCGGCTCGAAGACTTCGGCTACAAGGCGGTCCCGCTCGACCCCGCCTACGCCGCGCTCACCCCCGACGGCCCGATCGTCTTCTACGACGACATCGGCATGACCCAGGACTCGATCCGGCCGATCAATTCGCGCGACGCCGAGAACTTCCGGCCCTTCGAAGAGCGCCTCTTCCGCGTCGCCGACTTCCTCGGCCCGATGCTGCTGCGCGAACCGCCGGCGCTCGGCTCCAAGCGCCCCGGCGACCTGCTCTCGCTGGCCCGCGAGGCGGCCCGCGCCGCCGGCCTCTCGCGCGCCGACGTGCACGAGGTCGTCCGCATGTTCACGATGTCGGTCGCCGACCTGCTCGACGACTACTTCGAGCACGAGGCACTGAAGGGGTCGATCGCCTCGACCGGCGTCGTCGGCGTCTGGGCCGGGCCGAACACCCCCGGCACCGCCTACAACTTGCTGCACCACGCGCTCGGCGAGCTCAACGGGGTCAAGGGCTCCTGGGGCCACGTGGTCGGCGGCATGGGCGCGATCAGCGAGGCGATCGCCGCCTCCGCCCGCGCCGCCGGCGCCGAGATCCGCACCGACGCCGAGGTCGTCTCGATCGACGTCGAGGGCGAACGCGCGGTCGGCGTCACCCTCGCCGGCGGCGAGCGGCTGCGGGCGCCGATCGTCGCCTCCGGCGCCCACCCGAAGAACACGATCCTCGACCTCGCCGGCGCCGAGAACTTCCCCGAGGAGGTCGTCGAAGACATGCGCCGCTACCGCACCCGCGGCGGCTCGGTGAAGATCAACATGGTGCTCTCGGAGCCGCCGCGCTACGAGGGGCCGGGGATCGACGACTCGATGCAGGAGGTGCTGCGCCACACCGGCGTCAACCTCTGCCCCTCGATCGAGTACCTGGAGCGGGCCTGGCAGGACGCGCTCGGCGGCCGGCCGGCGGCGGAACCCTACGTCGAGTCCGAGCTGCCCTCGGCGATCGACCAGAGCCTGACCGACGACGGCAGCTGGGTGATGACGATGTTCACCCAGTACGGGCCGCCCGACGAGGCCGGCTGGGGCGAGGGCGCGCGCGAGAAATACGCCGATGCCTGCATCGAGCACCTCGCCCGCTACGCGCCCAACGTGCCCGGCGCGATCGTCGAGCGCGAGGTGCTGGCGCCGCCGGACATCGAGCGGATCTTCGGCCTCACCGGCGGCTCGATCTTCCAGGGCGAGCAGGGGCTCGACCAGATGGCGTTCATGCGCCCCTCTCCCCTGCTCGCCGGCTACGCGACGCCGGTCCACGGCCTCTACCTCTGCGGCGCCGGCACCCACCCCGGCGGCGGCGTGATGGCCGCCTCGGGCCACAACGCGGCGAAACGGATCCTCCGCGACAGCCGCCTCGACCGCCTGCGCCGCCGCGTGCGGTCCTCCTGAGCGACGCCCGGCCGCCGCCGCGGCCGGGCGTCGCCGCCACCCCCCCCGTTTTTCCGTCCGAGGGCGATGCAAAAATACATTCCCA
>JBEHWY010000145.1:0-9487 GCA_048498975.1 Actinomycetota bacterium
GCGATGTACAAGCGCGAGGAGGACGGGATCGTCCTCGTCGACCAGGAGGCCTGCCGGGGCTGGCGGATGTGCGTCTCGGGCTGCCCCTACAAGAAGGTCTACTTCAACCACGCCACCGGCAAGGCCGAGAAGTGCACGCTCTGCTACCCGCGGATCGAGGCCGGCCTGCCGACCGTCTGCTCGGAGACCTGTGTCGGGCGGATCCGCTACCTGGGGCTCGTCCTCTATGACGCCGACCGCGTCGAGGAGGCGGCCTCGACCCCCGACGAGAAGGATCTGCTCGACGCCCAGCTCGACGTCTTCCTCGATCCCGCCGACCCCGAGGTCTGCGAGCAGGCGCGCCGCGAAGGGATCGCCGAGGACTGGCTGCAGGCTGCGCGGCGATCGCCGGTCTGGGCGCTGGCGCTGAAGCACAAGATCGCCCTGCCGCTTCACCCCGAGTACCGGACGCTGCCGATGGTCTGGTACGTGCCGCCGCTCTCGCCGGTCACCTCGACGGTCGAGGGCGAGGGCGCCGAGAGCGACCCCGACGCGGTCTTCCCGGCGATCGACGCGCTGCGGATCCCGGTCCGCTACCTCGCCAACCTGCTCGCCGCCGGCGATGAGGAGGTGATCCGCGGGGTGCTGAAGCGGCTCGCCGCGATGCGCGCCTACATGCGCGAGAAGACGATCGGCGGCAAGGCCGATCCCGAGCTGGCCGCCGCGGTCGGCATGGCGCCCGCCGAGCTGGAGGAGATGTTCCGCCTCTTGGCGATCGCCGACTACGAGGACCGCTTCGTGGTGCCGCCCGCCCACCGCGAGCTGGCCGGGCGACTGGTCGAGGAACAGGGGTCCTGCGGCCTGGACTTCGCCGGCGGCCCGGGCAGCTGTGAGCCCGGGGCCGAGGCCAACGGCGCCGCGGCACTGACGATGGCGAAGGTCAACCCGCGGATCGAGGCCTTCCGGGCGCGCCGCTCAAAGCACCGAAAGGAGCGCTCGTGAGCCCCTGGCGGATTCTCTCGCTGCTGCTCGACTATCCCGAGGAGGAGCTGCTCGCCTGCACCGGGGAGCTGGCGCGGACGGCGGGTGACCTGCAGAGCGCCGCGGCGCGCGAGCCGATCCTCGCCTTCCTCGAGCGCCGCGCCCAGCAGTCCGGGAGCACGGCCCAGCGCGAGTACGTCGACACCTTCGACTTCGCCAAGCGCGCCACCCTCTACCTCAGCTTCCACGCCTACGGCGATCGCCGCCAGCGCGGGCTGGCGATGCTGCACCTAAAACAGGCCTACCGGGCCGAGGGCTATGCCTTGGGCGATGGCGCTCTGCCCGACTACCTGCCAGCGATCCTCGAGTTCGCCGGCGAGCTGCCGGAGGCGGGCATCGCGGTGCTATGCGACTTCCGCCCCGCCTTGGAGGTGGTGCGGGCCGCGCTGCACGAGGAAGGCAGCGCCTACGCCGGGCTCCTTGACGCCCTCTGCGGCCTGCTTCCCGCGGTTTCCGAGGAGGAGCTGGCCGACGCCCGGCGGATCGCCGCCGAGGGCCCGCCCAGCGAAGAGGTCGGCCTCGAGCCCTTCGCCCCGCCGGAGGCGATGCCGCCGGCCTGTGCGCCCGCCGCCCCGCACGCGGAGGCGGCGGCCCTATGAGCGGCGGTGCCCTGATCGTCTGGGTGGCGGTTCCCTACGTCTGCCTGACCGTCTTCGTCGTCGGCCACGTCTGGCGCTTCCGCACCGGCAAGCTGACCTGGACCACCCGCTCCACGCAACTGCTCGAGCGCCGCCTGCTGCGGATCGGCGCGCCGCTCTTTCACCTCGGGCTACTGGCGGTGATCGGCGGCCACGTGCTCGGCATCCTCGTCCCCGAGGCGGTGACCGAAGCGGCCGGGGTCCCGGAGAGCCTCTACCACGCGGTCTCGGTCACCGCCGGCACCGCATCCGGGCTGGCAATGACGACGGGCTTCGCGATCCTGCTCTACCGCCGCACGCGGGTGCCGCGGGTGCGGCGCACCACCACGGGCGCCGATCGCGCCACCTACGCACTGCTGGCCCTGGTGATCGCGACCGGGATGTGGGCGACGGTCGGCGTCAATCTCTTCGGCGGCGGCTATGACTACCGCGAGACGGTCGGGCCCTGGTTCCGCGGGCTCTTCCTCTTTAACCCGCAGCCCTCGCTGATGTCTGGGGCGCCGCTCGTCTACCAGGTCCACGCCCTGGGAGCGATGGCGCTGTACGCGCTTTGGCCCTTCAGCCGTCTGGTCCACGCCTGGTCGGTGCCGATCGCCTACCTGCGGCGCAGCCCGATCCTCTACCGCCGCCGCGCTCCCATCCCCACCACCGCTTCGCCCCTGCAACCCGAACCAAGGAGGACCCCGTGAACGAGAAACGCTCCGCCGGCCCGATCCGCGAGCTGACGCTGGCGACGCTGGCCTTCTTCCTCTGCTTCGCCGCCTGGGGGATGCTGGCGCCGATCGCCCCTAAGCTGCAGGAACAGCTCGACCTCTCCAACACCGAGACGGCGATCATGATCGCGATCCCGGTCATCCTCGGCTCGCTGCTGCGGATCCCGCTGGGCCGTCTCACCGACCGCTACGGCGGCCGCGTGATGTTCGCCGCGATGCTCGTCTACGCCGCCGTGCCGCCGCTGGTCGTCGGCACCGTCGACACCTACCCGATGCTACTCCTCGCCGGGCTTTTGCTCGGTGTCTCTGGAGCCTCCTTCGCGATCGGCGTGCCCTTCGTCGCCTCCTGGTTCGGCGCCCGCCGCCAGGGCTGGGCGCTCGGCATCTACGGCGTCGGCACCGCCGGCACCGCCGTTTCGGCCTTCGCGATGCCGGCGCTCTTCGACGGGCCCGGGCGCGGGGTCGCCGGGGTGATCTACGCGGCGGTGCTGGTCGTCTTCGCCGTGATCTGGTGGGCGCTGGCGAGAAACGCGGAGGTCGAGCGGCCCGAGCCGATCGCGATCCGCGATGTGCTGCGCCTCGGTCCCGCGCTCTGGCAGCTGGCGCTCTTTTACTTCGTCACCTTCGGCGGCTTCGTCGCGATGTCGATCTTCCTGCCGAAGCTGCTCAAGGACTGGTTCGAATACTCGCTGACCGACGCCGGCCTGCGCACCGCCGGCTTCGTCGTCATCGCCGCGGTGATCGCGCGACCGATCGGCGGCTGGCTCTCGGACCGCGTCGGCGGCTACAAGATCGCGGCGGTCGCCTTCCTCGGGATCGGCCTCGACGCCGTCGGGCTCGCCTGGCAGGCCTCCAATCCCCAGATCGTGCCAGTGACGATCATCTGCCTCTCGATGGGCTTCTTCCTCGGGCTCGGCAACGGCGCCGTGTTCAAGCTCGTCCCCCTGCGCTTCCCCCACGCCACCGGCGCGGCCACCGGTATCGTGGGTGCGGCAGGTGGCCTCGGTGGCTTCTTTCCGCCGCTGATCCTCGGCATCGTCAAGGACGCAAGTGGGACCTACGTGATGGCATTCGTCTTCCTCGTCGCCTTTGCCTGGATGTGCGCCGGGTTGGCGACGATGCTCGCCAGCGCTGCCGGGCCCAAGAGCGCCGCCCACCTGCCCCAGCCCGATCCGACGCCGCTCGGGATGCGCCGTTGAGCAAGGCCCCCGGCGCGCGTGTCCTGATCGCGGGGGGCGGGGTCGCTGCGCTGGAGGCCGTCCTGGCGCTGCAGGAGCTGGCCCAGGGCCCGCTCGAGATTGCCCTGCTCGCCCCCAACCGCCATTTCGAATACACGCCGCTCTCGGTCGCCGAGCCCTTCGACCTCGGCCGCGCCCACCGCTTCGAGTTGGCCGAGATCCTCGGCGAGCGCGGCGTCAAGTTGACCACCGACTCACTGGCCGCCGTCGACGCCGAGCGGCGCGAGGTGCGGACCGCGACCGGCCTCACCCTCCCCTACGCCGCCCTTTTGGTGGCGACCGGGGCGGGGCGCCGCGGCGCCCTGCCCGGGGCGATCACCTTCTCCGGCGCCCGCACCGCACCCGATGTCCGCCGCCTGTTGGGGGAAGCCGAGTCGGGCGCGCTCGAGCGCCTGGCCTTCGCAGTCCCGCCGGGGGTGACCTGGTCGCTGCCCGCCTACGAGCTGGCGCTGATGAGCGGCGCCGACCTCGCCGAGCGGGGAGTCGACGCGAAGCTCTCGATCGTCACGCCCGAGCCGCGCGCGGTCGACGCCTTCGGCGCCCGAGCCAGCGCCGCGGTCGCCGAGATGCTGGAGCTGCGCGGGATCGCCTTTCACAGCGCCAGCGCGCTGCGCTTTGAGACGGGGGAGCTGGCGCTGGAGGAGGGCCCGCCGATCCCCGCCGATGCCGTCGTCGCCCTGCCGCGGCTGCTGGCGCCGGAGATCGCGGGGCTGCCCGCCGATACAGAGGGCTTCATCCCGATCAACGAGCACGGCCGGGTCCGCGGCCTGCCCGGCGTCTACGCCGCGGGTGATGCGACCGACTTCCCGCTCAAGCAGGGCGGGATCGCCGCCCAGCAGGCCGACGCCGCCGCGGAGGCGATCGCCGCCGAGCTCGGCTTCGACGTCGAGCCCGCGCCCTTCCGACCGGTCCTGCGCGGACTGCTGCTGACCGGCCGCGCGCCGCGCTACCTGCGCGCCGAGGTCCTCGGCGGGGGCGCCACGCGATCGAGTGCCGAGGAGGAGGCGATCTGGTGGCCGCCGGCGAAGATCGCCGGCCGGCGCCTCGGGCCCTTCCTCGCCCTGCAGGGCGTATCGGGCGGCGCTCCCCCCGACGCGGTCGCCCTCGAGCTCGAGGCCTCAGGCGAGGGCTCTGACTGAGCGCCGGCAGGGCTACTCGAGAAACTCGACGGGCATCGCGCCGAAGCCCAGCATGCCCGGGCCCGCGTAGCAGCCGCCCACCGGGCCGATCTCTGAGACGAGCAGCGGGGGGCAGCCCATGATCTCCTGCGTGGCCTCGACCAGGCGCGCCGCTTCCTCGGGCGCCTGGATGTGCTGCACGAGCCACGCCTCACAGCCCTCAGACCTGCGCTGGCGCGCGAAGTCGGTCAGGCGCGCGAGCACACGGGCGTGGGTGCGGACGCGCTCGACCGGGGTGACCTGCTCCTCCAGCGTCAAGATCGGCTTGACCCTCAGCACCGACCCAAGCCACGCCGAGGCGGCGCCGATCCGCCCGCCGCGGCGCAGGTACTCCAGGGTGTCGAGGGCGAACCACATCTTCATCTCTTCGCGCGCGCCTCGGGCACGTCGGGTGACCTCCTCCGCGTCGGCGCCCCCGGCGGCGGCGCGTGCGGCGCCGAGCACGACCAGGGCGAGGCCGCCGCAGATGCTGGCCGAGTCGACCACCGTGACCCGCCCGGTCCCCCAGCCCTCGGCGATCTGCATCGCCGCCTGCCGGGCGGTCTCGACGGTGCCCGAGATCCCGCCGGAGAGGTGGATCGAAACGACGTCCTGCCCCGCCTCGACCAGCGGCTCATAGACCTCGAGGAAGTCCCCGACCGAGGGCTGGGAGGTGGTGGGAGTCAACTGAGCGCGGCGAAGCCGCTCATAGAAGGCATCGAGGTCCGCGATCTCGGACTCTCGCTCGGCGTGGCCCTCCCAGCCGACGTAGAGGCTGACCAGGCCGACCCCGTGACGGCGGATCAGCCCTGCTGGCAGGTAGGCCGTGGTGTCTGTGACCACCGCAACGCGAGGCAGGCTCATCGGCGCTTGCGGGCTGGGGGCGACGGGGGCTCATAGGGGCAGCTCGGGTCCTCGGCCAGGTGGTCGGCGCTGACCGCGTAGGCGCGCGCGCGGCTGCCGCCGCAGACCTCGCGGAACTCGCAGCGCCCGCAGCGCCCGCCGAGCGCCGAGGGGTCGCGCAGCTCGCGGAATAGGCTCGAGTCGCGGTAGAGCTCGACCGCGCTTCGCTCGCGCACCGAGCCGGCGGAGAGCGGCAGGAAGCCCGAGGGCATCACCTCACCACGGTGGGAGACGAACATGAAGCCGCGGCCGTCGTTGACCCCCTTGGCCGGGCGACGCAGCCCGTCGGCGAAGCGGTAGCCGGCGCCAGCGAGCGTCCCACCGCCGGCGCGCTGCATCGCGATGCGGCGGTGCTGGGGGGCGGCGGTGATCTTCAGGTCGAAGGGGAGCTCCGCAGCCGTGCGATCGAGCCAGCCGATCAGGCGCTCGTGTCCCTCGGCGGAGAGCATCGCCAGGTGGCGTCCGCGGCCGGTCGGGACGAGGAAGAAGACCGACCACTGGACCGCTCCGAGCCCCGACAGCACCGGCACCATGCGCTCGATCACCTTCGCGTTCAGGGTGCAGACGGTGGTGTTGACCTGGATCGAGAGGCCCGCGGCGCGCGCGCTCTCGATCCCCTCGAGGGTGCGCTCGAAGGACCCCGAGAAGCCCCGGAAGCGGTCGTGCAGCGCGGCCTCGGGGGCGTCGAGGCTGAAGGCCACCCGTCGCACCCCCGCATCGCTCGCCTGGACCATGCGATCGCGGGTGGTGAGCGCCGTCGCGGTCGGCGTCAGCGCCACCCGCAGCCCTTTCGCGGTGGCGTGGGCGGCGATCTCGAAGACATCGCGGCGCATCAGCGGATCGCCGCCGGTGAGGACCAGGATCGGGCGGTTGCCGAAGCCGGCGAGGTCCTCGATCAGCGCCTTTGCCTCCTCGGTGCTGAGCTCCCCGGGGTCGCGGCGCGGCTGCGCGTCGGCGCGGCAGTGCGCGCAGGCATAGGAGCAGGCGCGGGTCAGCTCCCAGGCGATCACGAATGGCGCCCGGTCGAAGTCCAGGGGGGCGAGGCGGCGGTCGCGCTCGGCGCGGGCGGCCGTTGAGGCGCCGACGCCGCTCATCGCAAGTCCTCGCTCTTCGCTCCCGGCGCGAAGAGCCAGCTATGGACGCCAGGGCGCTGCGCGCTCACGCAGCGATCTCCCGATCGCTCAGGTAGCAGGCGGGGTCCGGGCCCCAGGGGTCCCCGCCCGACTCGGCGCGGACCGGCAGGCCACCGTTGCACAGCTGCACGAAGCGGCAACCTTCGCAGCGCCCGTGCAGGCGCCGCGGCCGGCGCCGGTAGGGGGCAAGGACCGGGTTCTCGTCGAGCCAGATCTCCGCGAAGCGCCGGCTGCGCACGTCGCCGGCCTCGACGTGCCAGGAGAACTGGTCGGGGTGGACGATCCCCTGCGGGTCGATCGCCGCGATCGCGACGCCCGACTGGTTGCCGCCGTTCCACAGCAGCATCTCTTCGACCTCATCGGCGCGGACACGATCGCGGCGGCGCAGCCGCTTCAGCAAGAGCACGTGGTCCACGGGGTTGTCGACGGTCAGGACCTCGAGCTCGACCCCGCGGCGGCCGAGGTCCTCGGTGCGCTCGAAGACCTCTTCGACGACCTCGCGCGTTTCCTCGGGGCTCAGGTCGTGGCTGCGCATCCGCTCGCCGCGCCCGGCATAGGCGAGGTGGTAGACGCAGAGGCGATTGACGCCCTCGGCCTCGGCCAGGGCGAAGATCTCGCCCAGCTCGGGGCGGTTGCGGGCGTGGACAGTGAAGCGGATGCCGGTGCGAAGGCCAGCCCCGCGCGCCGCCCGGATTCCGCCCAGCGCCGCCTCGAAGGCACCCCGCGAGCCCCGCAGCTTGTCGTTGGTGGCGCCGATCCCGTCGAGGCTGATGCCGATGTAGGAGAAGCCGGCGGCGGCCAACTCGGCAGCCTTGGCGGCGTCTATCCGGGTCCCGTTGGTTGAGAGCACGGTGCGCATCCCCAGCTCGGCTGCGCGCGCCGCCAGCTCGGGCACGTCGGCTCGCAACAGCGGCTCGCCGCCGGAGAAGAGCACGGTCGGCACCCCGAAGGAGGCGAGATCGGCGAGCAGCCGCTCGGCCTCGGCGGTGCTGAGCTCGCCGGGATAGTCGCGATCGTGGGAGTCCGCATAGCAGTGCCCGCAGTGCAGGTTGCAGCGGCGGGTCACGCTCCAGACGACGACCGGCTTCTTGTCGCGCGAGTAGTGCAGCAGGTGCGCGGGGCCCGACCCCGAGCGGCGCCCGTAGCGCAGCGCGTCCTGGGGCCCGAGCTGGCCGTTCAGCAGGCGGCTGACGCTGAGCATGGCCGCCCATCCTTGCTGTGCGGGGCTCGCCTGTGATCCGTGTGCGGCCCGCGGGCGGAACGGGTCCGACACGTCTTCGCACAATGCACAGCCGAGCCAGGACGGCCGCGCTCACGCGAGGCAGGGCGCCGGGCGCTAGGCTCACCGCGGGTGAGCACGGTGGTCGACTTTCGTCGTTTGCAGGCGCCAATTGTCCAGGCCGGGATGGGGGCGGTAGCCCGCCATGAGCTCGCTGCGGCCGTCTCGGAGGCCGGCGGCCTGGGGACGATCGGAGGCGCCCGCGCACCGATCGCCGAGGAGCTCGCCGCCGCCCGCAGGCTCACCGGCCGGCCGATCGCGGTCAACCTCGTGCTGCCGCTCCTTCGGTCAGGCGATGTGGAGGCGGCGGCGGCGGCCGACGTGATCGTCACCTTCTGGGGGAAGCCACGCAGGCTTGCTGGGAACACGTGGATCCACCAGTGCGGCTCGGTCGGAGAGGCAAGGGCCGCGGAGGCGGCGGGAGCCGACGCGGTGATAGCCCAGGGGGTCGAGGCCGGTGGCCACGTCCGCGGCACGACGCCGCTGCTCGAGCTTCTCGAGCGGGTTCGGGCCGCGGTCAAGGTCCCGGTGCTGGCGGCCGGAGGGATCGTCGATCGAGCGGGCGTGGAGCAGGCACTCGATGCCGGTGCGGCCGCCGTCGTCCTGGGCTCGCGCTTCCTGCTCAGCGAGGAGAGCCGCGCGCATCCCGATTACAAGCGGCGCTGCCTGGAGGCAGAGGGCACGGTGCTGACCGAGCTCTTCGGCCTCGGCTGGGCCAAGGCGCCGCATCGGGTGATTCCCAACGCCGCGACCCGCCGCTGGCTTGGCGAGGACCCACGCGGACCACGCTGGATCCGGCTCGTCAACCGGCTCGCCTCGCCAGTAGTGCTGCGCGTCCCGGAAGGGCTCCAGGATCGCGGACTTGCGATCCAGCGACCATCACTGCCCTTTCTGGGCCCGCCAATGGCCCTGGCCGATGGACCGCCCGGCCTGCTGGACTCCGGGCCGCTCTACGCGGGCGCGAACGTGACCCGAATATCCGAGATCCGCCCAGCCGCGGGGATAGTCGACGACCTCACGCCCTAGCCCGGTCGATCCCTTGGCCAGGCCCTTCACAAAAAGCCGCGCGGCACGGCACCACGCCTCGACCGCCGTCTATGGCCGCTTTTGGGACGGGTTGGTCAGCGCCACCACAGCGCCTTGGGCGGCCTCGATCACCTGCGCGGCGCTCGGCGAGCCGCGGGGGTCAAGCTGCCACTGGACCAGCAGGCCGTCGAAGAGGGCGATGATCAGCACCGCGAGGGAGTCGGCGTCGACCTGGGGCGAGCCGATCTCCTCGAAGGCATCGCGGGCGGTGGCCGCGATCACCATCCGGAAGTCCTCGTAGCTGAGCAGCATCTCGGCCCGCAGGTCCTCCGAGCGCGCCAGCTGCGCCCAGGCCTCCAGGCAGGCGGTGATCAGCGGCC
>JBEHWY010000146.1:0-9476 GCA_048498975.1 Actinomycetota bacterium
GAGGACTAGGGCGGCTCAGTTCACGGTCCAAGCGGCGCCCTCCGGGCGCCGCTTTTCGCACGCAGTAACAACACACAACCACTGGCTTGTGTGGTTGTGACCACTTCTCCAGCTCGCCCCTCCGTAGTGGTGAGCCAGCCAATCGGCTGGCCGCCAAAGCTAAGACGGAGGTGGTCTCGAAGTGTCAGGTGGAGTCGGTACTCGTCTAGGAAGAGGTCAGGGTGCGAGCCGAACGGCGCGCGCCGCTGTGCGCAGCGCGGGCCGGGTCGCCCTCTGGGTCGTGCTCGCCCTGCTGTTTCTGCGGGGCATCGGGTCGGCGCTTTCGGACCCGGCCTCCAGCTCCACCACCGCCCGGGCTCAGGGCGGGGTCGTAGAGCCTGCGACCGGCTCCTTTGCGGTTCGCTTCGCACGCGCCTACCTCGGTGGCTCCTCGCCGCAGGAGCTGGCGCCCTTCTTCGCCCCCGGCGCTCCGAAGCCGGGGGCGGGCCCTGCCGGAATCACTGTCGATCAGGCCGAGGTCGCCGGCATCGAAGACCGCGGCGGCGGTCAGGCGATCGTCACCGTGGCCTGCGAGCTCGGCGACGCTCGCACCCTCTACTTGGCCGTCCCGATCGTCCGCGCGAGCGCGGGCGAGGTGGCGGCTTCGGGCGCGCCCGCGGTGGTCGCCGGGCCGGCAGGAGTTGGGGAAGACGTCGAAGCTCCCCAACCGCTCGCCGGCCCGGACGCCAGCGCCATCGGCGACCTCGTCAGACGTTTTCTGCCCGCCTACTTCTCGGCTTCGAGCCCTGAAGACCTCAGCTATCTGGTGGCGCCGGGATCGGGGGTCGTGCCCCCGGGCTACGGCCTGAAGGTCCTCGGCGCCCCGGTCGTCAAGCAGCTCGGCAGCGGGGAAGGTCCCCGGCGGGTCGTCCTCGCGACGGTCGGGGTGCGTGACCCGCTGAGCGGCGCCAGCCTCCGACTCGCCTACCGCCTCGAGGTGGTGCGGCAGGGCCGCTGGTATGTGCGCGGCGTCGAGGGGGCGCTGTCGTGAGCCGGCGCCTGCTCCTCACCCTCGCCCTTCTGGGCTCCGCTGCCTCGGCGCTGTGGCTCGCGCCCGATGCGCTCGCCGCCGCCGGTGGCAACGACGTCGGCCACAACATCGGCTCGACGCTTCGCCACTACGCCGGGGAGATCTACGGCGGCGTCCTGGCGATCGTCGGCCTCGTCTTCCTGCTGAACCGTCGCTTCACCGACCTGGCGGTCTTCTTCGTCGCCGCGGTGCTGGTCGGCTGGCTGGTCTTCAGCCCCGATCAGGTCGCGGACATGGCTAGGACCATCGGCGAACGGATCCTGCCGTGAGCGGGAGCTACGAGCCGATCCGCTCCTACCAGCGCATCTTTCGCCCCGAGCGGCGGATCTACCAGATCGAGGGACGGACGCTGCCGGTCCCCGGCGGGGTGCCGCTGCGCTGGCTGGCCTACGCGACGGCAACGCTCCTCTTCGTCATCGCGGTCGGCTCGGGCTCGGCCGCGGTGACGGTGGCGGCCGGGGCGCTCGCCGCCGGCATCGGCCTCAACGTAGGTGGCCGCGCGGCCGCCGGGCTCGCCGCTCTCGGTGCGGTGGGCCTCACCGTCGTCGGCGGCTGGGCACTCGGCCTACTCGACTGGCCTCTGCGGCTGATCGTGATCCCAGCCACGGTGGCGACGCTCGCCACCCAGGCGACGCCCGACGGGCGCCGCGCCGATCGCTTCGCGCTTTCCTGGCTCTCGCTGCGGCTGGCTCCGATGCGCCGCTCGCTCGGCCGGGCCCAGCCGCTACTCGGCCACGGCCAGCGCCTCGACGGCGAGCTTTGGGTCAAGCCCGACGAGCGCCAGCCCCTTCTGCGTCGAGCCAAGGTCCGTGGCCCGGCCGTCGTCTTCTTCGCGGTCGCGGTCGTGGTGCGGCGCGCGGGTCTGCGCAGAGGTCGACTGCAAGCGGTGCTTTCGGGGCGAGCCCGCCGCACCGAGGAGGTAGCGCCCGCCCGGCTCGTGCTCGCCGAGGGGGAGACGCTGGAGGTGCGGCCGTGAGTCGCCTGCCGCTGCGCTACGCCCGGCGCAACATCCTGATCGGACCGGGTGGGGAGGCGGCGGCCCTCTACCGGGCCGAGACGACCGCCTACCCGTTCCTGCCGACCGCGCAGAAGTGGGGGCTGCTGAGCCGCCTCGAGCGCTTCGCCCACCTGGCCGCAGCCGACTTCGCGATCTGGCGAGTGCAGCGTGCCTACCCGGCCGAGCGCTACGGCGCCGAACTGGACCAGCTGGTCGACTCTCGCCACGCCGACGGTGACGGCTGGGCTCGCTTTCTTGAGGGGCACGAGGCCCGCCTCCGCGGCCTCGGCTCCCATGTGCCGGAGGTCTACGTTGCGGTCTCCCTCGCGGAGGCCGACGGTGGCCCGGGCATCGTGCGCTCCTTTGGGCGGGCCCGGCGACGCCTTGAGGAGCTGGCCGGCGTCGGGGCTCCGGCGCCGATCGCCGGGGCCGAGCTGGAGGCTCTGGCGGCGATCGAGCAGCGCACCTTCGACCGCCTCAGCGGCGCGATCGCACTCTCTCGCGCCTCGACTCGGGAGCTGCACTGGCTGCTCAGCCGCGCCGCCTCCCGCGGCGTCGCCGAGCCGGTCCTCGACAGCCATTGGGAGCCCGACGCAATGGTGTTGGTGGCGGGCGACGGCGGCGCTGCCTATGAGCCACTCGGGCACGACCTCTGGCGTTGCGCGAACGCGCCCGCCACCGAGGAGCCCGGCGAGCCGCCCTCGCTGGTCGTCGAGGCCGAAGAGGGGACGTCCTTTCAGGCATTCCTCTGCGCTGGGTCGCTCGCCGAAGAGGCCGAGTTCCCCGGTGCCTCTGAGCTTCTCTTCGGACCGCCCGAAGGGGTCGGTTTCCCGGTCGACGCCGTCCTCTACGCGCAGTGGGTTGGCAACCGCGAAGCCCTCGGGCAGGTCCGCAAGCGCATCCTCGACGTCGAGCACGCCTACCGCGAGCAGCTCGAGGGGGCCAGCGGCCCGGGCGTGCTGGCCGAGGAGGACCGCGAGCTTGCCCGCGAGTACGAGGCGGTCCTGCAGTCCTCCGCGCACCCGCCGATGCTGCGGGCCTCGCTTTCCTTCGCGATCGGCGCCGCCGACCGCGAGGAGCTCGAGCGGCGGGTCGGGGCGCTTCGCGAGCGCTTCGGCGACGTAGCTCTACATCGCCCGCGCGGTCTGCAGCATTCGCTCTTCGTCGACCACTTGCCCCAGCCTGGCGGCGGGGCGGTGCCCGACTACCGCCAGCAGATGACCGTCGAGCAGTTCGGCGCGATGGTTCCGACGGCGAGCGCGGAGGTCGGATCGCCGGCCGGTATTTACATTGGCTTTGCCCCGGCGGTCGCCGGTCGACCGGTGCGTTTTGACCCGACCGAGGCCCCGCGCACCGCCCGGCCCTCCGGCGTCCTGCTCGCCGGCACTCTCGGCTCGGGAAAGACCTTGGCCGGCGAGGCGATTGCCTACGGCGCCCAGCGCCGCGGCTCTCTCGTCGTCACCTTCGATCCCAAGCCCGACCACAACCTGGAGGGCGTTCCCGAGCTTGCCGGCCAGGTCGAGGTGCTGGAGCTCTCCGGCGACCCCAGCCACCGGGGCAAACTCGATCCACTTCAGATCGGCCTGCCGGAGCTGCGCGAGGAGCTTACCTCCAGTTACCTGCTCGAGCTGTTGCGCGATCCGCCGCCGGCCTGGGAGAACGCGATCGACCGCGCGGTCCGCGACGCGGTGCGGGCGGGGGAGGAAAACCTCGGCTGCGTTGTCTCCCGCCTGCGCGAGAGCGACGCCGACGCAGGCCGCGACGCCGCCGAGGCGCTCGACGTCCTCTCTGACTTCGGCCTCGCGCGCCTGGGCTTCTCCGAAGGGGATGCGCCCGGCGCCGACCCCGAGGTGCCCTCGACCTCGGTGATCACGATCCGCACGCCGGGTCTCTCGCTGCCCGACCCCGGCGCCTCCCGCGAGACCTACACCCGCGCCGAGCGCGTCTCCGTCGCGACGCTCTCCCTGGTCGCGGCCAAAGCTCTGCGCCTCGTCAGCCACGACCGATCTCGACACAAGATCGTGCTGCTGGACGAGGCGTGGTTTCTGCTGGCCTCAACGCAGGGCCGGCTGCTGCTGAACCGCCTGGTGCGGCTCGGCCGCTCGATGAACACGACGATCCTGCTGGCGACCCAGCGGCTCGCCGACCTCGGGGATCTCTCCGAGCTGGTCGGGGTCTACTTCCTCTTCGGCCAGGACTCGATCCCCGAGGCCGAGCGGGCGCTGCGGATGGTCGACCTCGATCCAGAGGACGCGGCGCTGCGCTCGCGGCTGACCGAATACCGCCAGGGCCTCTGCCTGATGCGAGACCTCGACGGCCGGGTCGGCGAGGTCCAGTTCGACCTCGTCTTCGAGGAGCTGCTGGCCGCCCTCGACAATACGCCCGGGGCGGTGGCGGCATGAGGCGGCGCGCTCGCCAGCTCGCCGCGGTCCTCGCTGGGGCCGGGCTGATCGTCCTGGGCGCGCACCCGCTCGCCTCGGCGGCGAGCGACATCTGGGGGAACGTGGCGCCTGCCTCGCCGCTCGGCTCAGGCGGCCTCTTCGGGCGCTATCCGCTCGGCAACTACACGCTCGATCAGCACTTCGACGCGGTCAGCGCCTCGCTGACCGGCGGCGTCGACGTCAGCGGCGTGCCGCCGATGATCGCCTACTTCCTCGCCTCGATCCTCTGGGTGCTGACGAGCTTTCTGGCGAACGCGTTGATCTCGCTCTTCAGCTTCGCCTTCAGTCTCGACCTCGTCAACGGCTCGGAGGCGACCGGCGGAGCCGGGGCCCTGGCGCCGGTCTCCCAGGCGATCCACTCGATCTACGCCAACGTCTTCGGTGGCCCCTGGCTGGTGCTGGCGATCTCCGTCGTCGGCATCTGGGCGATGTGGAAGGCGCTGGTCCAGCGGCGCTACTCGGAGACGGCGGGTGCTCTGGGCCTCTCCCTGATCTACGTGGTCATCGCGCTCTTCTTCGTCGCCCAGCCGGGCACGACGATCGGTGCCGCCTCGAAGTGGACGAACCAGATGTCGGAGGCGTTCCTTGCGGTCTCAGACCACGGCGATCCTTCCGGCGGCACCAAGGCCAAGGACGACGCCGCCAACCAGCTCTTCGAACTGCTCGTCTACAAGCCCTGGGTCGTCCTCAACTTCGGCGGCCTCGAACACTGCGCGGTAACCGGCACGGGTGACGACGGTTCCGATCCCGACTCGGTCGCGGTGCGGCCGCTCTCGGAGAACCCGAGCCGCGACGCCCAGCTGGCCCGCCGTCTGCAGAACGGCACCGAGGTCACCGCCGACGGCAAGGTCTGCGTCAACAACGCCAACAAGTACGCCTCGCACTTCCTGCGCTTCGGCCTCGGCACCGACGAACGGGGCAACGAGTACGACGCGCTCAACGACGGCGACTCCTCCAAGCTGCCGGACGCCGATCCCGAGAAGGCCGGCTACCCACTCGGCGTCGCCGACAAGCCGGCGACCGACGCGATGGAGGAGGGCGGTCAGTACCAGCGCCTGCTGATCGCGATAGTCGTTTTCCTCGGCGAGCTCGGCGCCTTTCTTCTGCTGGGCTCGCTCTCGGTCGGGATCATCCTCGCCCAGGTTTTGCTGCTTCTCCTGCTGGCCTTCGCGCCGGTGGCTCTGGTCGCGGCGGCGATCCCCGGCCGTGGCCACGCCTTCTTCAAAGGCTGGCTGGAGAAGCTCGCCGGCTTCCTGCTCCGCAAGGCGGCCTACTCGCTGATCCTGGCGACCCTGCTCGCGGTAAACAGCGCCCTCGCCGGCGCCACGGCGCAGCTCGGCTGGCTGATGTCCTTCGGGCTGCAGGCCCTCTTCTTCTGGGCGGTCTTCCTCCAGCGGAAGACCCTCGCCGACAGCCTGATCGGGATCGCCACCGGGCCGGGGGCGCCGGGGCGCGACGGCAGCCTGCGCGTCCTCGCCCTGTACGCAGGAGCCCGCACGGTGGGCCGCCCCCTGCGCGGCCTTCGGCGCTCGGGCCGCGCAGCCTCGGCCCGGCTGGCCGGCGCTGCCGGGCGCTTCGGAGGCCAAGGAAAGCCGCCGACGGGCCCCGGGGCACCGGCATCGCGGTTCGGCACCAGCTACAGCGCCCCCGTTGGCAAAGGCGCCCCCGGCATGGACGCCCCCGGCTCTGCCGAGCGTCCGCCACCCCCGACCGGCGAGGCCGCCCGCAAACCGCAGGAGTCGCCGCGCTCGAGCCGGGGCTCGGCCGAAGTGGGTTCCAAAGTGCCGACTCGCCGACCGGCGTCGACGCCACAGGCCGGCCAGACGCCGACCGGCGCAGAGACCCCGAAGCCGGGCACGCCGAAAGTCAAAAAGAAGGCGCGAAAGGCCGCGTCGGCGCCAGAGCCAAAGCGGCCGCCGCGAGAGGACAAAGGCGAGCGGTCGTCCTCGAGCGGGCGGGCCACCCAGCGCCCGGAGCCCGCACGCCCTGTGCCACAGCAGCGGCCCGGGCAGCGCCAACCGGCGCCTGAGCCCGACGCTGGCCTCGGTGCCGAGCTGAAGCGCGACCGCGAGCGGAGTCAGGCGCGACCCGATTCACGTCGAGCTGATCGCGAGCCCACTCCGCCGGCCAAACGCAAGCGGCGCAAACGGGGCAAGCGATGAACTCGGCTTCGGCAAACCAGCGCTCGCCCTGGACCCTGCTCTGCCTCGGGGTAGGGGTTGTGGCCGCAGTCGTCGTGGTCGCGATCGCGGGCACGATCATGGCGATTCTCGGCGGCAACCTCGCCTGCATCGGAAACAGCGGCTCCGCGCTCGCCAGCCCGCCCACCCGCGCCGCGGTGAAGGGGATCCCGGCCGAGCGACTGCGTCTCTACCAGCAGGCGGGCCAGCGTTTCGACGTCGAGTGGACCTTCCTCGCCTCGATCGGCTACCAGGAGTGCGGCCACGGGGCCTGCGCCCACGTCTATCCCTCCGGCTGCGGGGGTCCGATGCAGATCGCGATAGTCCGCGAAAGCGCCTGCAGCCCCGGATCGGGCCCGACGATCTGGGAGCGCTACCGCGTCGACGCCGACGGTGGCGGCGCCGATCCCTTCGATCCGGCCGACGCGATCTTCACCGCCGCCCGGATGATGCGCCCCGTCTTCGGGCTGGCCGGTGACACCTATGCCGCCTATCACCAGGCTGCCTGTAACTACTACGGCGCCTGCGGCGACAGCGTCGCCGACTACGCCAGCGAAGTCATGGCCCGGGCTGTGGAATACGGCTTCGCCGCCAAGGGTTCGCCGCCGTCGCGCAGCTCCGCGTCCACCGAACCAGGAGAAGGCGGGTCGGCTTGCGGTGGGAGCTCGAGCGGCGCCAGCGGCAACGAAATCGTCCGCATCGCCGAGAGCCAACTCGGCCGCACCGAGAGCCCACTCGGCTCCAACTGCAACCCCTACGGGCCCTGCGTCGAATGGTGCTCGCTCTTCGTCGCCTGGGTATGGGAGCGGGCCGGGGTGCCGCTGAAGGGCGGCACTGCTCCCTACGCCTACTCGGGGACGATCTACGAATGGGCTAGGGACCACGAAGAAGGAGCCCTCCCCGGGGCAGCGGCGCCCGGCGACCCGCCCTTCCTCTCACCGCAGCCGAACGGCGCCCGGGTGCTGCCTCCGACGGCGTCCCCGGCACCCGGGGACGCCGTCCTCTACGGCAGCGGGCCGTCCGAAAGCGACCACGTCGGCATCGTCGAGCGCGTCTTCCCCGACGGGGAGATAACGACGATCGACGGCAACTTCGGCAACCGGGTCGCAAGGTCCGGCCCGTTCCTGCCCTCCCAGGCCGTGCAGTGGGGCATGCCGGCGCCGATCTTCGGCTACGCCCATCCCCCGAGTACCGGAGGCGGCGCCGATGGTTGACCGGCTCCGCGCCCTGCTCGACCGCCCGCTCGACCCGAGCGCGGCGCGGGCGATCCTCGTCTTCGCCAGCGCGATCCTTGTCGGGTTGGCGGCGCTGTTCATCCTTGCCGCCTGCGAGCCCGATCGGCAGGCCTTGGCGGGGCGCCCTTCGCCGGCTGTGTTGTCTCCCACCCCGATCGAAGCGGGCGAACACGACCCGGCTGAGGGTCATGCAGTGCCCCACCGGCAGGACCCCCAGGACGAGGAGGGCAGCCCCGCTGCCCGGCGAGCAGCTCGCGCCCTTCGATCGCACCGGGCGATCCAACACGTCCCGTACCGAAGTGAGGGGTTAACGGTCGAACTCGTCGGCGCGCGCCGGCGTCGCGCGGTCCTTCGCATCAGGGCCGCCACGGTCCAAGCAGCTCGCCAAGGGTGGCGCCATTTCCTGCGGCTCTACCGCGACTCGGGGGAGGCCTACCTCCCGGTCTTCCAAAGCAAGAGCGGGGAGGCCCGATGACCGAGCGCCGAAGGAACAGCTGCTTCCGTCGCAGGCTGCGGAGGGGGCGAGTGACGTGGAGATCGTCCGATGGCCGCCCTCCGCGTCGACTACGACCGAGCTGCTCTCGACGGGGAAAGCGCCGTGGCTAAATCGATGCCAAAGCCAAGGGGTGGTGAAGGTCAGCCGCTGAGTAACGGCGTTGATCGTCCTCGACCGCTGGCCATCCCTCGGGACCCCTGTGCGGCCATCCGTGCGGCCACCCCTCACGCCGCTTCACCGAGGGGCGGCGGGGCGCGAATTCCGCAGACTGTCGCCATTTCCGGCTCGCGCGGTTTGCCGACATCCCTTCGTCACCCAAAGGTCGGTGCATGATGGGTGGCGATCGCTCTGATCCGCGTCCGATGCTCGCGATCTTCGCCGTCGCGGTGCTGATCGCACTCTGGCGGCTCATATCGAGCATCCGCGTCGATCAGCTCCTCGCCGCAGCCCGCTCGCTCGCGCCCCTCGCTCTCGGCGCCATCGCTATCGCCGCCGCGCTGGCTACGCATCGCTTCTTCGCAACCCGCCGCACGCTCGGATCGCGCCGTGCCGTCGCGATCGTGCCCGCGGACGAGTTCGACGCCGAGCCCGATGCCGTGCTGCGCTTCGCCGCCCAGCTCGCAGCCACCGAGCGCAGGGTGGCGGGCTGGGTCGACCGCCGCGCCAGTGCGATCCGCATCCGCCTTGCCCGGGATTCCGAGCAGCAGCTCGCCTACCTGATCGAGGTCCCCGAGCGGGTGGGCGAGGCACTTCGCACGGCCCTTCGCAGCTACGAAGGCGTCGAGGAGCGACCCGCCGAGGAGGCGCTGGGCGGAGGCGAGAGCGAGAGCGACGCCAAGGTCGAGGCTGAAGAGAGCGAGCCGACGGTCCTGCGAACCGAGCTGGTGCTGGCCCGGCCGAGCGTCGAGCCACTTGCCCGGCTCGCTCCGAAACCAGATCCGCTGCAGCCCTTCGCCGCGGCGATCGGCCGGCTCGGTTCTGGCGAGGACGCGAGCGTCTGCGTCGACCTCTTGCCGGCGAGCGGATTCCGGGCGGCTCGCTTGCGGCGGCGGCTGCGC
>JBEHWY010000147.1:0-9431 GCA_048498975.1 Actinomycetota bacterium
GCATGTCGCGGGTTATGAGCGCGAGTTGCTCGAGAATCATGGCCCCACGAAGCTCAACCACGAGGTGTTGGAGGCCCGCGCGGATCAGGGCGGGGCGGGATGCGGAGCGAGCTCTGCGAACTCGGCCCCGCCGAGTTCCTCGAGCGTCTTGCCCTTGGGCTCGATTCGCAGCAGGGCGGTGACGCCGAGGGCGAGCAGGCAGCAGCCGGCGACGCCGAAGAGCAGGGTCGAGGCGCCGAGGTCGTCGAGCAGGATCGGGAAGAAGAAGACGCCGATGGCGGCGCCGAACTTGGCGCTGGCGGCGGCGAAGCCGTGGCCGGCGGCGCGCACTTCGGAGGGAAAGACCTCGGCCGGCAGCGCGTAGGTGGTGGCGTTGGGGCCGGCGTTCATCGCGGTGTTGAAGATCGCGAAGCCGATCGCGACCAGGGCCAGGTGCGATTCGCCGCCGCCGTGCAGCAGTTCGACGCTGGCGAGGATGCAGAGGGCGACGGTCATTCCGGCGAAGCCGGAGATCTGCAGCGGCACGCGGCCGATGCGGTCGACGAAGAGGATCGCGATCGCGAAGCCGATCGGCAGGAAGACGTCGAGCGCCGCGGTCGCCTTGGTCGAGGCGATGTCGTCGGCGATGAAGGTCGTGTCGGCGCCGTGGATCGCGATCGCCGCGATCAGCGTCGGGGTGAAGATGCCGACGCCGTAGGTGGCGATGTCCATCAGGAACCAGGGGATCGCGGTGAAGGCGGTGCGGCGACGCAGCTCGCGCTTGAACAGGCGCGGCTGGATCAGCGCCCGCAGCCCCTCCGGCGTCTCCTCCGCCCTCTCGCGGTCGGCGGCGGTGACCGCGACCGGGTGCTGGACGAGCGCTTCGGTGACCTCGCTCGCCTCCCGCTCGTGGCCGTTCTGGGCGAGCCAGCGCGGGCTCTCGGGGACGCCGCGGCGGAGGATGACGATGACCAGCGCCGGGATCGCACCGAAGCCGAGCATCCAGCGCCACGAATCGACGTCGGGCGCGATCGCGAGCACGATGACGCCGACGATCGCGCCGAGCAGGATGCCGACCGCCTGCAGGCTGAAGGCGCTGACCAGCCAGCGGCCGCGGCCGCGGGTCGGCAGCACCTCGGCCAGGTAGCTGGCGGCGATCGGGTAGTCGAGCCCGATCGCGACGCCGAGCACGAAGCGGAAGGCGATCAGCGACCAGACGCTCCAGGCGAAGACGCAGGCGACGGAGAAGACGATGAAGAGGATCAGGTCGAAGCGGAAGATGCGGCGGCGGCCGAGGCGGTCGGCGAGCGGCCCGAGCAGGCCGGCGCCGAAGATCGCGCCGACGATCGCCGCCGCGGTGACGAGGCCCTTTTCGGCGGCGGTGAGACCGAAGTCTTCGGCCAGCAGCGGGCTGGCGACGCCGATGATGAAGAAGTCGAAGCCGTCGAGCAGGATCCCCAGCGCCGCCAGCAGCCAGAAGCGGAAGTGGAGGCGGCTGAAGCGGGCCTGGTCGAGCGATTCGCCGAGAGGCTGGGCCGGCGCGGAGGCGTCCACGGCGAGACCCTATTGGGCGCGCCGGGAGGGGCGCGTATCTCACTTGTGAACATGCTGAGAACGGCTTTGGAATGCGGCTTCCGCGCGCCTAGACTCGGCGCCCGATGGCGAGCACCCCGATCCTTTTGCTGTCGCTGCCGCGCAGCGGCTCGACCCTGGTCCAGCGCGTTCTCGGCGCCCACCAGGGGGTGGCGACGGCGGCCGAGCCGTGGCTGCTGCTGGCGCTGCTGGCGCCGCTGCGCGACGACCTGCCGGGGGCTGGCAACTGGCAGCCGCGGATCCACGCCGCGCTGGCGGACTTCGGCGCGGCGCTGCCGCCGCAGGGCTACGAGCGGGCGGCGGCCGACGCGGCGCGGGCACTGTACGAGGAGGCGGCCGGCGGCGCGCCCTTCTACCTCGACAAGACGCCCCCCTACTTCCTGATCGTCGACGAGATCGTTCGCGCCCTGCCCGAGGCGCGGGTCGTGATCCTCTGGCGCAACCCGCTCGCCGTCCTCGCCTCGGTGGTCGAGACCTTCTGCGGCGGGCGCTGGCGGCCGCAGGACTACCCGACCTCGCTGTTCGGCGGCCTCGCCCGGCTCCTCGCCGGCGCCGAGCGCCACGGCGACCGGATCCACACCGTCCGCTACGAGGACCTGGTCGGTGGCGATGAGGGTCCGTGGCGGGCGCTGACCGAGTACGTCGGGATCGAGTTCGAGCCGGCGGCGCTGGAGCGCTTCGCCGCGGTCAGCCTCGACGGGCGGATGGGCGACAAGACCGGCGTCGCCGCCTACTCGCGGCTGGAGCCGGCGGCGGCGAGCAAGTGGCGGGCAACGATCGACAACCCGGTGCGCCGCCTCTGGGCGCGCCGCTACCTCGACTGGATCGGCCCGGCGCGGCTGGCGCGGATGGGCTATGACCACGCCGAGCTGCGGGCGGAGCTGGCGGGCGCCGAGACCCGCCTCGCCGGCAGCGGCCGCGACGCCGCCGAAGGCCTCGCCTCGATCGCCCGCGACTCGCTCCGCGCCCAAGTCGTGCGGCGCAACAAGGGCCTCAGCGCCTGGCGCCCCCTGCTGGGAGGCTTGCGTGGCTGAGCGGGTGCCGATCGAGGACCGGTGGCCTTTGCTGCTGTTGCCGCTGTTGCCGTTGGCGTTGCTGGGGCTGGCGGCGGGTGGGGCGGCGCAGGGGATGTTGGTCGCGGCCGGGGTCGGCGGGCTGGCGCTGGTCGGCGCGCTCTGCCTCACCGCCTTCGTCGACGTCGCCTGGCTGTTCAGCGCGGCGCTCGCCCTCAACGTCTTCTCCGGCTCCTGGAGCGAGCTCGGCTTCCCCTCGATGGTCTCCCCCGACCGCCTGCTGCTCCTGCTCGCCTTCGTCGTCCTCCTGCTCCGCGACCCCTCGATCGGGCGCCGGCCCTACGTCCGCCTCACCCCCACCCACGCGGTGCTGGCGCTCGGCGCCGCCTACGCGATCTGCTCCACCGTCGCCGCCGGCACCGCGACCCAGATCTCGGCCCTGGCGCCGCTGCTCGACCGCTTCGGCCTGGTCCCGATCGCGCTCTTCGTCGCCGCCCCGGTCGCCTTCGCCAGCGAGCGCCAGCGCCGCATCCTGCTCGGCACCCTGCTGGCGACCGGCGCCTACCTCGGGCTGACGGCGCTGTTCGAGGGGCTCGGCCTGCACGCGCTCGTCTTCCCCCGCTACATCGTCGAGCTGAACCAGGAAGTCCAGGTCGGCCGCGCCCGCGGCCCGTTCGAAGCGGCGGCGATCAACGGCGTCGCCCTCTACTCCTGCGCGGTCGCCGGCGTGCTCGCCTACCTCAGCTTCCGCCGCCCCTGGCTGCGCGGCCTGGCGCTGGCGGTCGTCGCGCTCTGCCTCTTCGACCTCGTCTTCATCCAGGAGCGCTCGGTCTGGGTCGGGGCGGCGCTCGCCACCCTGCTCGCCTGCCTGGCGGCGCCGCAGCTGCGCCGCCGCATGCTGCTGATCGTGCTCGCCGTCGCCGTCGCCGTGCTCGCCGCCTTCGCCTTCGTCCCCGGCCTGCACGAGCGCACGGTCGAACGGATCAACGACCGCCAGACCGAATGGGACCGGCTCAACCTCAACCACGCGGCGGAGAACATGGTCGCGGCGCGGCCCCTGTTCGGGTTCGGTCTCGGCACCTTCGCCGCCCGCAACGCCCCCTACTTCGAGCTCTCCCCCGACTACCCGCTGAGCGGCATCGGCGGCGAAATCCACAACGTCGTCCTCTCCTACGCGGTCGAGCTGGGGCTGGTCGGGACCTTCATCTGGCTGCTCGGCCTCGCCCTCGCGGTCGGCGGCGCGATCCTCACCCGCGGCCCGCCCGAGCTCTACCCGTGGCGGATCGGGCTGATCGCGGTGGCGACGATCTGGTTCGTCGTCGCCAACCTGACGCCGATGGTGCAGCCGTTCCCCAACTACCTGCTCTGGCTCTGGGCCGGCGTCGTCTGGCCCTGGCGCTACGCCCTGCTGGAGCCCGGCTCCCGGGAGGTGGAGGGTGCGAGCCCCGTCGACGGCTAGCGTCGGCCTGCGCGAGAAGGCGCGCGAGTGGCACGGCTTCTACCAGGGCCATCGCCGCCGCCGCGGCGAGCGGCGCGAGCGCGGCTACGTCGCCGACGTCGACGAGTACGCGACGCTGCTCGGCGAGCACTGCGGCCTGCGCCTGCGCGGCGCCGACGTGCTCGAGATCGGGTTCGGGCCGCGGGCGCCGCGGCTGGCGGTGCTGAGCGCGGCCGGCGCCCGCACCGTCGGCGTCGACCTCGAGGCGCCGCTGCTGGCGCCGACGCCGGCAGCGCTGTGGCGGATCGGCCGCCGCAACGGGCCCGAGCGGCTGCTCAAGTCGCTCGCCCGCTACACGCTGTTCGACCGCAGCGCCCAGCGCAACCTGCGCCAGGCGGTGGAGCGCCGCTACGGCGCCCCGCGGCTCGACTACGGCCGGCTCGAGGTCTGCGATGCCTCGGCCCTGCAGCTGGCGCCCGAGTCGGTCGACCTGGTCGTCTCCGAGGACGTCTTCGAGCACATGCCGGTGAGCGCGGTGGAAGCGACGCTGGCGGGGATGCGGCGCTGGCTGCGCCCCGGCGGGCTGGCGCTGATCCGGCCCAACGTCTTCACCGGGATCAGCGGCGGCCACCTCGCCGAGTGGAGCATCGAATCGGTCCTCGACGCGCCGCGGGCGCCGCGCCGCAGCGAGCCCTGGGAGCACCTGCGCGGCCGCCGCCTGCGCGCCAACACCTACCTCAACGAGCTGACCCGCGCCGACTACCGGCGCCTCTTCGCCGCCGCCGGCTTCGCCGTCGTCGCCGAGCGCTGCCGTTACCCCGAGCTCGGCGCCGAGCTGCTGAGCGCGGCGCTGCGCCGCGAGCTCGCCGAGTGGCCCGAGGAGGAGCTGCTCAGCAACCAGACCCTGTTCGTGCTGCGGCCGCTTCCTCGGCGCTGAGCAGGTGGACGAGGCCGAGCAGCATGCAGGTCTCGGTCCAGCGCACGTGCGGCATCGGGTTGACCCAGCGGCGGCGGCGCTGGAAGTAGAAGAGCCCGTCCTCGCGCTGCATGTTGGCCAGCATCCACTCGAACACCTGCCAGGCCTGGTCCAGGCAGGTGGGGTCGTGGGCTGAGGCGAGGGCGAGGGTCTGGATCCCCTGCGCCGCCGACTGGGTGTCGATCGGGTAGGTCTCGGTGGCGAAGTAGCGCGGGATGCCGTCGGCGCCGAACAGGTTGGCGCGCCAGAACTCGAGGCCGCGGCGCCAGGCCGGCTCGGCGCGCTCGTCGACGCCGGCGTCGGCGCAGACGCGCAGCGCGTCGAGCACGTAGCCGCTGTGGAAGCCGTCGACCCATTCGAGGTCGGGGCGCTCGCCGTAGGGCCAGGAGCCGTCAGGGCGCTGGCGCTCCAGGGTCCAGGTGAGGCCGGCTCCGATCGCCTCGCGATAGTGGGTCTCGCCGTGGACGAGGAGGCGGGCGAGCAGGGCGCAGACGTGGGTGTTGGAGTTGTGGATCGGGCTGGCGTCGCCGACCAGGTAGCCGAAGCGGGCGCCGGGCGGGTCCTCGGTCTGCGGCACGTTCTCGACGAAGAAGCGACCCACCCCGCGCGCCAGCTCCAGCCAGCGCTGCTCGCCGCTGGCCTCGTAGGCGTCGAGCAGCGCCATCCCGGCGAAGGCGGTGGCGATGGTGTTCGGCGCCGTCGGCGGGTAGTGCAGGACGCGGGTCTGGATCGGGAACGGGTAGCTCCAGCAGGGCTGCGCGAAGTCGGGCAGCCGCAGCGAGGCGAGCAGGCGGGCGGTCTCGGCGAGCCGCTCGCGCTGCAGATCCTCCGGCAGCCAGCGGGCGCGGGCGTAGGCGGAGACCGCCCAGGCGACGCAGCCCGGGTTGCGGCTGGGCGGGATGCCGAGCAGCGGCCGCAGGTCCAGCGGCGAGCGCTTGACGACCTGGGTGATGAGGCGGCGGCCGAGCGCGGTGCGGCGCGGCAGGGCGACGAAGCGGGTCGCGTTGAGGCCGTCGTAGGGGTCGGTGCCGGCCCAGGCGCTGCGCTGGCCGTAGTCCTCGAGCAGGCGGATCTTGTCGAGCAGGCGCCGGCGGCGGTCCCCGTCGGCAGCGGCGGGCTTTGCGGCTCCCGCCCCGCCGGGCAGCCGCCGCAGGGCGCCGCCGAGCCGCGCCCGCTGCTCGGCGCGGACGAAGCGGCGGAACTCGGGGTCCTCGACCCGCGGCGCCCGCCGCAGCGCCGCGGTCAGGTAGCCGGCGAGGAACCAGGCGCCGGAGAGGCCGTAGGGGCGGAAGCGCAACGCCACCATCAGCGAGCGCAGCGCGACCCAGGCCAGCGAGTAGTGGACGATGTACTGGTAGGCGCCGTGGCGGGCGCGGCCGCGCAGCGCCCCCTGGGCGGTGCCGATGTGGCGCAGGTGGCGGACCGGCAGGTCAGCGAAGGTGACGGTGCGGTAGCCGCGCAGCTTCGCGTAGGTGGTGGTGATGACGTCGGCGCCGAGCCGTTCGGGCATGCCGCCGATCGCCTCGAAGCACTCGCGGCTGAAGAGCCGGGCGGGGGCGGTGACGTGGTCGGGCGGGGTGCGCAGCGGCCGCCACTCCTCCCCCTCGCGCTCGAGGATCGCGCCGCCCGCCATCCCCAGCTGCGGATCGGCGGCGAAGCGCTCCAGCATCTCGGCCAGGTACTGCGGCGGCAGGACGATGTCCCCGTCGAGCTTGCCGAGGTGGGTGAAGCCCGCGGCGCCGGCGCTGCGCAGGCCGAAGTTCCAGGCCCGCTCCGGCCCCGCCGCCGCCAGCCGGTCGGCGCCGGCGGCGGTGTGGTCCGCCGGGGTGCTGAGGACGCGGAGGAAGCCGAGCCGCTCGGCGTGGGCGCGGAAGCGCTCGCCGGTGCCGTCGCTGGAGCCGTCGTCGACGACCAGCCAGAGGTCCGGCGGCCGCGTCTGCGCGGCGACGCCGGCGACGACGGCGTCGACGTGCGCCGCCTCGTCGCGGACCGGCGAGATCAGCAGCAGCCGCTGCTCCATCAGGTGCCCTTGGTCTTCTTCGCTTTGCCCTGGTAGCCGATCGCGTAGGCGCAGCGGAAGGTCTCCGCCTTGCCGACCGGCTCGCCGCCGGCGAAGCCGCCCTGGTTGTGGTTGTCGTAGACGGTGACGTAGTTGAGCGTTTCCGGCGCGGGGTTGGCGGGCATCGGCACCGGGTCCGGTTCGCCCTGGGCGGCGGCGCCGCGCGAGCCGGCGGTGACCCCCTCCGAGCCGGCCGCTTCGGAGCCGGCGGTGGTGGTGAAGAGGTCGCTGGTCATCTCGCGTTTGTCCTTGATCCCGCGGCTGCGGTCGGGGAATTCTTCGGTGCCGGAGGTGGTCGGATCGTCGTCGATCGTGCTCTGCAGCGGGGCCTTGGAGGCGGCCCCGATCAGCTGCGCGGCGGTCGGCAGCCAGCCGCCTTCGCGGACGCAGATCCGGGAGGCGTAGAAGTAGTCGTTCTGGCCGACGGCGTCGTCGGGGATCGGGTGCGGGCTGCTTTCCAGGCACCAGCTGCCGAAGCGGATGCCGTTGGCGACCGGGCAGGTCGCGCGCAGCTTGGCGAGCTGGCGGGTCAGCGCCCTGGCGCCGGCACCGGCGCGCGGCTGGCGCTCGGCGGGGGCGGCGCCGGTGACGGAGAAGACGAGGGCGAGCATCGCCACGAGCAGGGCGGCGATCGCGATCGGGTCGCGGCGGCGGGGCGCCGGGGCGGCGGTGTTCATCGGTACCTCCTGGGGCTGTGGGCTGTCTGGTAAGCGGGTCGCGGGCGGGGCCGGCGGTGGCCGCCGACGCTGACCGCGCCGGCGAGGGCGGCGATCAGCAGCAGGCCGGGCAGCAGCGCCGGGACACCCCCACCGTCACCGCCGCCGTCGAAGGCCGGCTGGACCCGGGCCGGGCCGGGGGACGGCAGCCGCGCCATCGCGGAGGCGCCTTCGTAGGCTTCCTCCTCCTCTTCTTCGCGCTCGACCGCGTTGACCTGCGAGGTGCCGCTGGGCGGCGTCGGCTGCACCGCCGGCAGCGGCGGCGGCGGCACGATCGGGACCAGCGGCACCGCGGCCTGGGTGGGGACGGGAAGCGGCACCGGGCTGAGGCCGAGCGGCAGCGAGGGCTGGGGAACCGGCGGCGAGCTCGGCGTCGAGGCGGGCACCGGCGGTGGTGGCGGCGGCGGCAGCGTCGGCGAGGGCGAGGGAGTCGGGCTCGGCGAGGGGCTCGGCGCCGGCGGCGGCACGCTCGCCGGTTCGGCGCCGGGCTTGTTGCGCACCGGCGTCGTCCCGCAGGGCCGCTGCACCGAGCCGGCCTGGACCGTCACCTTCTGCGAGTAGGAGAGGCCACCGGTGGAGACGGTCACCGTCGTCGTCCCCGGGTTGAAGGCGCAGAGCAGCCCCGAGTGCGAGTCGAGCACCGGCTTGCCCTTGACCAGCAGCACGTTGCGCGGGTTCGAGGAGGCCGGGTCGGGGCTGACGAAGTCGGCGACGTCGGACTCGGAGGAGGTGAAGGTGTATTCGGGCAGGACCGTCGTCGCGCACTTCGACCCCTGGCATTCGGCGGGGATCTTCACGTACGGTTCGGGGCTGGCGAATTCGCAGGGCTTGGGCGCGCTGGCGCCGTCGCAGCGACTGCCGGCGAGGGGCCGGCGGGCGAGCGCTTCGAACAGCGCCGGCTGGCTGCGCCGCAGCAGGGTGCCGTCGGTCGGGTTCAGCGCCAGGCCGCCGATCGAGGGGATCAGCCGCACCTCGACCGAGGCCACGTTGGCGGCGCCGCTGGGCGCTCCGACCGAGGCGAGGAGGAAGCCGGAGGAGCCGACGAAGTCCTTTTCGGTCGCGGGCGCCGGAGTGACGTAGCCGAGCGTGCCGCTGCCGTAGGCGGGGACCGAGCGCGAGCCGGCGATCAGGCTGTAGGCGCGGGTCTGTTCGGGGTAGTCGAAGAAGTAGGCCGAGGCGGCGGGCCCGGCGGCGCCGCAGCCGGCGGGGGCGCTGGCGCCGGCGAGGATCGGCACCACCTGAGCGCGGTCGGTGGCGGCGTTGGGCGCGAGCCCGGCGAGGTCGCGCTGGCCGACGACGATCGCCGGCGTGCCGGCGGACCCCGCGGCGCCGAGCTCCTGGGCCAGCCAGCAGCGCTGCGCGGCGCCGAGCTCGGGCCGCGAGTAGTCGAGGACGACGACCCGCACGGCGCCGCCGCTGCCGGTCGAGACGAACGAGTAGTAGGCGTTGCCGCCGGCGGTGGTCGAGGCCGGGGAGACGCCGGCGCCGGCGGGGCCCTGACCGAAGGGGGCGCCGAAGCCGGCGAAGGCGCCGAGGAAGGTGCCGAGCGAGGAGCCGCAGTCGAGGTCGGATTCGGCGGCGGCGGCGAAGACCGGTAGCGAGCCGGCGCCGGCAGCGAGCCGGCGCGCGTAGGCGGCCTCCTCGCGGGCGAAGGCGG
>JBEHWY010000148.1:0-9409 GCA_048498975.1 Actinomycetota bacterium
TCCCGCCTCAAACGCCCCGAACTCGGCCTGACCCGCACCCCTACCAGCCCTGCGGGGGTGCGGGTCAGGCCCAAAGCGAAGTCGCAGCGCTCAATCGATCCGAAACGCCGGATGATCGGGCGCAATCCGCAGCAACTCCTCGTCCGAGGCATCAGCCCCGACCCCTTCGAAGAACGCCCCCACCTCCCACTTCCACTTCTTCAGGTAGGCGCGCAGGAGCGGCGGCTTCTCGGCGTCGGGGACCTCGGTCGCGGTGAACTCCTCCACCCCGCGCCCGACCAGGCGGCCGCCGCCGCTGACCCGCATGTTGCGGACCCACTGCGTGTTGCCACGCGGCGCCACCAGGTAGCGGCCGCCCTCGAACTCGAGCGGGTTGACCGGCGTCTTGCGCCACTCGCCGCTCTTGCGCCCCTTGACTTCGAGCACCCGCGAGCCGGCGACGCTCATCCCATGGCGGCTGAGCCAGGCGACGAGCGGATTGAAGACGCTGCGCGTGAACCAACCCGGTTCCTTGAAGCTCGAAGCCATCGCCTTCGATTGTAGGCAGGGCCCTCTTTGGCGAAACCTTCGTCGGCGGTGACGACTCCGTTCGTGGGGGGAGAAATCGGAGTCGTTGAGCCCTTGGTCGGCTCCATGCCCTCTGTGCAGACGAAACATTCCCCTTTGGGTACTGTTAAGCGCGTGGCGGGCGACCGCATCTCTGTCCAGCTGAGTGAGCGGCTCCTCAGCCTTCTCGACGAACGCGCAGCACGCGAAGGACGCTCCCGGTCCGACTTGATTCGCGAGGCCATCGATGCCTACCTCGATGAGGAGGAACAGAAGCGGATCAGACGGGAAATCGTCGAAGGCTACGAACGGGCCCCCGAGACCGAGGAGGAGCTGGCAGCGGCTAAACGAGAAGGGCGAGCGGCGATCAGAGAGGAGCCATGGTGAGCCGCAGGACGACGGCATGCCCGACGAATGCGTCGTCAGTCTCGACAACGTGCGCCACGTCCACAAGTCACAACTCTCCGGGCCGATCGCTCGCTTGTCCGACCATCGGATGCGCGAAGTCTGCTGCGCCCTGGCATTCGCCGTCAGCTGCAAGTGACTTGCAGCTGCGCCCTCAGTCCAGCGGCCGGTAGACCCCGCCGTGGAAGACGAGCGGGTCGCCTTCGCGGGCTTCGAGGTCGCGGACCTCGCCGGTGACGATCACGTGGTCGCCGGCGGCGATCACGTCGCGCAGCTCGCAGCCGACCCAAAGCAGGGCGTCGTCGATCGCGGGGATCCCGTCGCGCTCGCTCCAGGCGACGCCGGCCCACTTCTCGGCGACCGGCGCCTTGGTGGCGAAACCGCGGGCGATCTCCTCCTGGCCCTGGTGCAGGACGGAGACCCCGAAGCGGTCGGCGGCCTGGACCGCGAGCAGCGTCCGCGAGCCGCGATCGAGGCAGGCGAGCATCAGCATCGGCTCGATCGAGAGCGAGCAGACGGCGTTCGCCGTCGCCCCCGCCGGGCCCTCGACGCCACCGGCGCTGACGATCGTCACCCCGGTGGGAAGATTGGCCATCGCGGCGCGGAAGCTGGCTGGGTCGGGGGCGGGCATGGTCGGCAGGGATCGGCGATCGGCTCCAGACAATATGATGCGCGCCGCGTGCGTCTAGCAATCGCCATAGCACTGGTTGTCGCCGCCGCCTTCGGCCTCTCGGCCTGCGGTTACGGCGAAGAAAAGGTCTCCGTCTCCAAGGACGACCCCGAGCACGGCGGGGCCGTGCTGTTCGCCACGCACTGCTCCGGCTGCCACACGCTGAGCGCCGCCGGCACGCAGGGCAGCGGCAACCGCGGCGAGCGGACCCAGGGCCCGAACCTCAACCAGCGGACCGAGACCTACGAAGACGCCCTCTACGCGATCCAGAACGGCGGCTTCTCGGGGGCGATCATGCCCCAGAACATCGTGGTCGGCAAAGAAGCCGAAGAAATCGCCGAATTCGTCGCCAAGTACGCCGGCGAAGACGCGGAATCCTCGCCGCGGCCGGGCCAGAGCGAAACCTCCCCGTAAGGGGCGGGTGGCACATGCTTGACCTGAAGCTGATCCGCTCCGAGCCCGAGCGGGTCAAAGCGGCCCTGGCGCGGCGCGGCGCCGCCGATCAGGTGGACGAGCTGCTGGCGCTCGACGCCCGCCGGCGCGAGTTGCTGCCCGAGGTCGAGAACGCCCAGGCCGAGCGCAAGACGCTCTCCAAGCAGATCGGCGAGGCCAAGCAGGCCGGCGAGGACGCCGAGGAGCTGATGGCGCGGGTGGCGGGGCTGAAGGAGACGATCGAGCAGGGCAAAGCGGAGCTGGAGAAGGTCGACGCCGACCTCGCCGCGCTGGCCCTGGCGCTGCCCAACATCCCCGACCCCGATGCGCCCGCCGGCGACAGCGACGAGGACGCGGTCGAGATCAAGCGGGTCGGCGAGCCGCGCCAGTTCGACTTCGAGCCGCGCGACCACCTCGAGATCGGCACCGAGCTCGGCCTGATCGACATGGAGGCCGGCGCGCGGCTGTCGGGCTCGCGCTTCGCCTACCTGAAAGGCGACCTCGTCCTCGTCGAGCTGGCCCTGGTCCAGTTCGCGATCGACCTCGTCCGCGCCGAGGGGCACGAGCCGGTGGTGCCGCCGGTCCTGGTCCGCGAAGAGGCGCTCGAGGGCACCGGCTTCCTGCCCGAGGCGCGCGACCAGATCTACGAGATCGAGAAGGACGAGCTGTTCCTCACCGGCACCTCCGAGGTCGCCCTCGCCAGCCTGCACGCCGGCGAGATCCTCGCTGCCGAGGAGCTGCCGCTGCGCTACTGCGGCTTCTCCACCTGCTTTCGCCGCGAGGCCGGCGCCGCCGGCCGCGACACCCGCGGCATCTTCCGCGTCCACCAGTTCGACAAGGTCGAGATGTTCTCGTTCGTCGAGCCCTCGGCCTCGCGCGAGGAGCACGAGCGGCTGCTGGCGATCGAGGAGCGGCTCCTGACCGAGCTCGAGCTGCCCTACCGGGTGGTCAACGTCGCCGTCGGCGACCTCGGCGCGCCGGCCGCGAAGAAGTACGACTGCGAGGCCTGGATCCCGAGCCAGGGCCGCTACCGCGAGCTCACCTCGTGCTCGAACACGACCGACTACCAGGCGCGCCGGCTCGGCTGCCGCTACCGGTCTGAGGAGGGCGCCGCGCCCGCGGCGGTCCACACCCTGAACGGCACCGCCGTCGCCGTCGGCCGCACGTTGCTGGCCCTGATCGAGAACCGACAAGAAAGCGACGGAAGCTTCACGCTACCCAAAATTTTGCATCGTTTCGGTTCTCCTGCCAGAATCGCGCCGCGATGAGCGCGGTACGCGAGGCCAAACGAGTCGTTCTCTGCGACGACCACGAGATCGTCCGCGAGGCGATCAAGCTGCGGATGGCCAACTCCAACGCGGTCGAGATCGTCGGCGAGGCGAGCAACGGCCGCGACGTGGTCGACGTCGTCAAAGAGCTCGAGCCCGACGTCCTGATCATCGACGTCGAGCTGCCCAAGCGCGACGGGATCGAGGCGACCAAGGAGGTGCTCAAGGTCCGGCCGCGGACCAAGGTGATCATCTTCACCGCCCACGCCCAACCCGACCTGCTGGCGCTGGCCCTGCGCGCCGGCGCCTCCGGCTACGTGCTCAAGTCGGCGCCGGCCGAGGACATCGCCAAGGCCGTCAAAGCGGTGACCGGCGGCGGCACCTTCCTCGGCGGCGACTTCGCCGGCGGCAAGCCCTCCGAGGTCGAGAAACTGCTCGACCTCTCCCCCCGCGAGCGCCAGATCCTCGAGCTGCTGGCCGAGGGCCTGCGCGTCAAAGAGATCGCCGAACGCCTGCAGCTCAGCCCCGCCACCGTCCACACCCACGTCCGCAACGCGATCGCCAAGCTCGAGGTCGACACCCGCACCGAGGCCGTCGCCCTCGCCGTCCGCTTCAGCTACCTCGGCGCCGGCGGCGGCGCCCTCTAGCCCCGCCCGCTAAGCCGTCCGCCCCTCGCGCTTGGCCGCGAAGAGGTCGAGGTCGGCGCGGCGCAGGAGCATCTCGGCGTCGGCGCCGTCGGCGGGGTACATGGCGATGCCGGCGGCGGCGGAGACGGGCAGCTCCTCGTCGCTGCCGAGGCCGCGGTGGCGAACGCGGTGACAGAGGCGGGCGGCGACTTCCTCGGCCTCTTCGGCATGGGTCTCGGGGACGATCACCGCGAACTCGTCGCCGCCCTGGCGGAAGACGGAGTCTTCGCGGCGCACCTCGTCGCGCAGGGCGCGGCCGATCTCGGCCAGGAGGCGGTCGCCGACCAGGTGGCCGTGACGCTCGTTGATCGACTTGAACCCGTCGAGGTCGAGCAGGATCACGGCGAACTCGCGGCTGTGGCGACGGTGGCGGGCAATTTCCTCGGCGAGCCGCTCGTGCAGGGAGCGGTAGTTGCCGACGCCGGTCAGCTCGTCGCTCCGCGCCAGCGCCCAGAGCGCTTCGTGGCTTGTCTGCAGGCGGCGGGACATGAGGACGATGGCGACCGCCAGCACCAGCAGACAGGCGACCTCGATCAGCGCCAGGATCAGCCGCTCGCGCTCGGAGAAGGAGCCGATCGCCAGCGGCAGCACCAGGCCGGCGGCGATCGCGACCAGACCGGCGACGAGCAGGCGAGCGCCGATCGGCGTGCGGGTCGGGGGCAGCTCCGGTGGCTTGAGTGGGCTCATCGTCATTTTTGAGTACGCAGCATTTCCCCTACCCGGAAGTTATAGGCCGGAAGCCGAGCGGCCTCCAGGCATCCCCAGCCACCACTACGATCCGCCGAGTGCGCTACCCGGTAGAACACTTCAGCGCCGAGGAGCGCTCGCTCCTCGCACCCCACTTCACCAATCTCGACCGACCGGTCTTCGCCCTGGTGAACCTGCCCGAGACCGTGAAGGGTGCGCTTTTTGCCCGCTATTCGCGGTATTCCGGGACCGTCCGCCGCCTCTATCTGGAGGAGTTCGCGGCCGATGCGCCGGCCGGCGGCCGCCCCTTCGACGACGAGGAGGGGGCCCGCGCCGCCGGGCTCTACGAGCGCGTCTTCGTCGGCTACGGCGACGACTCGATCGCCCAGGTCGGCGGCGCCCACGTCGCCTGCGAGTGGGTCTCGAACATCGTCACCAAGCTGCTGCAGCGCGGCCGCCTCGCCGCCTACCTCGAGCAGTCCACGCGCTACATCCCCTACGACCAGCCGCTGCCCGAAGGTGGCTACCGCTTCTACCGCGACGAGCAGCTCGGCCCCGAGTTCGCCGCCGCAATGGACGAGCTGTTCGCGATCTACTCGCGCTCGCTGACCGCAGTCGAGGAGTGGGCCGCGGAGCGCTGGCCGCGCGGCGAGGGCGAACCCGAGGGCCCCTGGCTGCGCTCGATCCGCGCCAAGGCGCTCGACCTGATGCGCGGCCTGCTGCCGGCGGCGACGCTCAGCCACGTCGGCATCTACGCCTCCGGCCAGGCCTACGAGCAGCTGATCATGCGCCTGCTCGCCTCCCCCCTGCCGGAGGCGCGCGAGTACGGCGGCATGATCCTCACCGAGCTGAAGCAGGTGATGCCGAGCTTCGTCTCCCGCGTCGACCGCCCCGACCGCGGCGGCGAGTGGGTCTCCTACTTCGAGCAGCGCCGCGAGCAGACCGAGCGCTGGGTGGCGCGCCTGGGCCTCGACCGCCGCGGCGCCGAGGAGGAAGCGCCGACGGTCGAGCTGATCCACGTCGACGGCGGCGAAGAGGACCTGCTCGCCTCCTGCCTGTTCGAGGCCGCGGCCGCTCCCGAAACCGAGATCCTCTCCCGCCTCGACCTGCTCGACCGCGGCGAGCGGGCGGAGCTGCTGGCGGCGATGGTCGGCGAGCGGCGCAACCGCCGCCACCGGCCGGGCCGCGGCTTCGAGGCGGTCCGCTACCGGTTCGAGATCGTCTCCGACTACGGCGCCTTCCGCGACCTGCAGCGCCACCGGATGCTGACCTGCCAGTGGCAGCGGCTCAGCCCCGACCTCGGCGCCGGCGTCCCCGAGGAGCTGCAGGAGGCGGGCGTCGCCGGCGAGTTCGAACGCGGCCTCGAGCTCTCGCGTGCCGAGTACGAGCGGCTCGCCGCCGCCGGGCTCGACGAGCTCGCGCCCTACGCCCTCAGCCTCGCCTACCGGATCCGCTACGTGCTCGACCTCAACGCCCGCGAGGCGATGCACCTGATCGAGCTGCGCTCGGGCCGCGAGGGGCACCCGACCTACCGCGCCGTCGCCCAGGCGATGCACGAGCGGATCGCCGCCGTCCACCCCGGCATCGCCGCCGCGATGTCACACGTCGACACCTCGGCCGAGCCGCGGCTGGAGCGGATCATGAGCGAGATCCGCACCCACCGCAAGCGCGCGGCGGCGGGCCGGCCCGAGTAGCGCCCGCCGAACCGGCTAGCGCTGCTTGCGCTTCTTCGGCGGGCCGCCGCCCGAGGGCGGCTCGGTGCCGTTGGGCGCCGGCGGCTCTTCCTCCTCGACGGCGTCGACGTCGATCACTTCGCCGTCCTTGCTGCGGGGGTCGATGTCGGCCGCGACTTTTTCGCCCGGGCTGGGCCAGGGGATCGCTTCGCCGGCATCCCAGGCGGGCGGTTTGCCGCCGGGGACTTTGCCGAGCAGGAGGACCGCCAGGTAGATCAGCCAGATCAGGGTGACGATGAACAGCGGCCCGAGCACGAAGGCGATGCCGGAGACCATGCCGAGCGTCCCCCAGAAGCGGGACAGCAGACCGGTGCGCATCGCCCAGAGGCCGGTGTAGACGAAGACGGCGATGAAGCCGAGGCCGCCGGCGAGGCCGAGGCCGGAGACGATCGGCGCCAGCGACGCTTCGCTGGTCGCGTTTTCGGCTTTGTCGTCCGCGATCTTGGTCTTTTCGCAGGCAGCGGTGGCGGTTTCGCCCGCCGCCGGTTCGTATTCCTTGGCGAAGTCTTCCTTGCCTTCGTCTTCGAGGTCGGACTTGCACTTTTCGCCGGCTTCCTTGCTCGTCAGCGTCGACTTCGCTTCGCCGTTGTGGAACTGGTCGGCGGCTTCCTGGCGCACGCCGATGGTCAGCGCCGCGGAGGCGGCGAGGAAGAGCGGCGCGACGACGACCAGGCCGACCAGCTGCGCGCGGACGCGGTCGCTACGGAACCTGGCGGCGCGGAAGAGGAAGTAGAGGGGCGCCGCGATCAGCACGAAGCCGAGCGCCTGCAGGATCCCCGACATCGTCACCGACCCCTTGTGTTCGTAGGTCGATTCGAGGATCTCGGCGGCGCCGGTCCCGCTCACCTGGCTGGCCACGTTGGCGCCGACGATGAGGGCGATCGCGAGGAGCGTGACGATTCCGACCGGAACGGCCCACTTCTTCTCCCAGGCGACGATCTCGTGCTTTCTGATGGCTAATCCCTCTCTCGGAAGCGGATCGCGGTGCGATTCGGGGTGACGATGGCGGCCAGCCTACCCGCCCCGGCGAGGCGATGGGCGGCCGCATCGGCGTACGCTACTGGGCGTGAGAGCCCGTGAGTGACGCTCTGCCCACCCGCGTCGTCCCGCTCGAGGCCGGCGCCAGCGCCGAGAACCCACCCTGCCCCGCCTGCGGCGAGCCGCTCTTCGGCTGGCTGGCGACCCAGCCCGGCCTCTCGGGGCCGGTCACCCGCTGCGAGAGCTGCGGCCTCGGGGTCGTCGGCAGCGACGCCGATCCCGAGGAGGCGCTGCAAGAGCTCGACCTGCTCGCCGGCGAACCCGGCACCCGCATCGCCAACCGCGCCAGCTATGCCTGCGCCCTGGGCAGCGCCGGCTGGGCCGGGCTCACCCCCGGCGCCCGCTACCTCTTCACGGTCGAGTCGGTGCGCCGCCTCGTCGCCCGCCGCGACCAGGTCGTCAAGCGCAGCCGCTGGCTGCCGCTGGCGAGCCTGGCGTCGACCTGGCAGACGCTGCTGAACAGCGTCACCTTCGGCCACAACGTCGCCCTCGGCGCCTTCGGCCGCGCCGGCGCCGTCCCCGCCGACGCCGACTGGAAGCGGACGATCGACGTCCTCGTCAGCATCATCGGCGCCCTGCCGGCGCTGGCGATCGCCCTCCCGGTCGAGCTCGCTGGCGGCCTCTTCCGCCGCGGCGCCGTGGTCCGGCTCAAGTTCGAGCTGCTCTAGGCCCCCTGAGGCCGGGTTAAGAGAGGCCTTCGCGGGCCTCGCGGACAAGCGTCACGGCCTCGGGGAAGAGGACGCGGATCGCGTCGCGGACCTGCATCGCCTGCTCGTCGGCGCTGCCGGTGAGGTCGAGGCGGCTGATCGAGGCGACGGTCATCTCGACCGCGAGCTTGATTGCGTTGTCGGCCCAGGCGACACGCTGGGAGGACTGCATCTGCTCCGAGAGCTCCTCCATGCGGGCGCGGAACTCCTCGGGGTCGCCGAACAGGTTGAAGGGGCTGCCCTCCATGTCTCCAATGTAAGCAGACCCGCGACTTCGCCGGCACGCAATCGGCACGAAGTGCGCGCCACACGTGCGCCCGCGCGCCCTAGCTTCGGCACCGGAGAGACGAGCGACGGAGGGGGGCGATGCGAGTGGGTGAACGGGACCGGCAGCGAGGGGCGGCCAGCGTCGAGCACGTCGGGCTGGTGGCGCTGGTCGCGCTGCTGGTCCTCGCCGTCGCCGCCGCCGTCGTCGCGGGGGGTGAAGTGCGGGCCGGGCGGGACCTGGCGCAGGCGCTCGGCAATCGCCTCGCCTGCGGCCCGCACCTCCCGGACACCTGCGACCACCACCCGCTGGTTCCCGCCTACGGCTGGCCGCTGGCGCGGCTGGTCCGGGCGCTGGCCCCGCCGCCGCTGGCGCTACCCGGAGCCGAAGGCCTGCCCCTGGTCCCGGTCGACTTCCGCCGCTGCCGCCGCCCCAGCTGCGCCGTCGCCGCCGGACCCCACCTGACCGCCTCCGGCCGCCGCACCACCGCCTTCACCGCCATCGACGACCGCCGCCGCACCGAGGGCTGGGTCGAAATCGTCTACTTCCTCTACCGCCCATCCCTCGGCTGGAGCGAAGTCCGCCGCCGCGCCGGCGCCGCCGACGTCGCCGCGGCCGCCGGCACCCCCGTGCTGGCGGGCCAGGACCCCGCCCTGGTCCCCCTCGAGACCCTCCCCGGCCGCAACCACTACGACTTCCCCGCCACCGAACGCCCGCCCTGGCAGTGGCACCTCGCCGGCCGCTACCCCGGCTGGTCGAGCTGAACCGCCGGCGGGCGGCCCGGCGCACCCACAGGGCAGGTAGGTGCGCCGGCCCGCCCGCCGTGAGCCCCCGCCCCTTCCAAGGTCGCGGTTCCTTTGTTGCCATATAGGCGACAAAGGAACCACGCGATCAGAACGAAGCCGATCCACTCATCCCGTGGTTCCTTTGATGGCAAGCCATACGGCAGCATTTGCAATATCTTCAGGTTGT
>JBEHWY010000149.1:0-9347 GCA_048498975.1 Actinomycetota bacterium
CCCCTACCTGCCCATGTGGGGGTGCGAGCAGGGGCGGGTCCTCAACTCACCAAGCAGTTCGCCGACCCGCCTTCGGTTTCCCCTTTCGCCGGGAACGCATGCGCCAACGCATGGGCGATCAGCAGCGCGCGGGCGGCGTAGCCGGGTGAGGTGAAGTGGATCCCGTCTTCGATGAACCATTCGTCTTTGACGTCGGCGGCCCAGTTGTAGACGCGCATGTTGGGGTAGGCGTCGCAGGCGCGGACGAGTTCTTCGTCCCACCGTTTCATGCCTTCCTCCTCGTAGAATTCCGCCGCGCTGGGCAGGGTCTTGACGTTGACCCAGAGCACCGGTTCGTCGCCGATGATGTTCATCATTTTGTCGATCCGTTCGCGCTCGCCGACGGTGGAGCCGGCGGCGACGTTGGCCGACTCGTTGGTCCCCAGTGCCAGCACCCAGCAGCCTTTGAAGCCTTCGGCTTTCCATGCCTCGGCGACTTCCTGGGCGTTCGGTTCGCCTTCGAAGCGCTCTTCGATCGAGCGCGCACCCTGGATCTCCATGTGCGCTTCTTTGGCGCCGACTTCGGCGTAGCGGTTTTCGATCCGCTGGCTTTCGATCGGCAGGTATTCGGCCGAGTCGAGGCCCTCGGAGGTCGAGTCGCCGATGTGGACGACCGCTTTGCACTTCGATTTGGTCGATTCGCCGGCCTGTTTGGGCGTCAGCGGCACCGGCCCCTTGGTGCCGGCGGCGCGCGCCTGCTCGACCCGCGTCTGTTCGCCTTCGGCGCTGGCCGCGTTGAGGCCCGCCATCCCGGCGACGGCGATGACGAAGACGAGGCCGGTGGCGATGATCACGCCGCGCATCGGCGGCGCGAAGGTTTCCCATTTCCAGCCGACCGCGCGGCGGCGGGCGAAGAAGCGGCCGATCGCGCCGTGGCGGATCGGCTCCTCGATGAAGCGCCAGGAGAGCGCGGCGATGGCGAAGATCGCCGCCACCTGGATCAGTTTGCGCAGCAGCCCCTCGTCCTGCGGGTTCTGCGCGTTGGTCGCGGTGAGGACGATCACCGGCGTCTGCCAGAGGTAGATCGCGTAGGAGCGAACGCCGACCCAGCGCAGCGGTTTGACGCCGACGAAGTTGCCGAGCCGGCAGGCCGGGTGGGAGAGCGGCATCAGCACCATCACCGTCGCCAGCGAGAGGACGACGAAGCCGCCGCGGTAGAGGAAGGAGTCGAACTCCCCCACCTGCCAGATCATGATCGCGATGATCAGCAGGCCGAGCGCGCCGATCCCGTCGAGGAGGTTGCGGGCCTGCGGCGTGATCCGGCGGCTGAGGCGGCGGCTGGGCCAGACCATCGCCAGCGCGGCGCCGAAGAGGAGGCCGCCGGCGCGGGTGTCGGTGCCGTAGTAGATCCGCGAGGGGTCGAAGGTCGGGTGGTAGAGGATCGCCATCTCGATCGTCGAGACCAGCGCCAGCGCCAGCGTCAGCAGCGCCAGCCGCGGGCGCACGCCGGAGGGCAACGGCCGCTCGCGGACGATCTTGGTCCCGATCAGCAGCAGGAAGGGCCAGAAGATGTAGAACTGCTCCTCGACCGAGAGCGACCAGAGATGGTTGAGCGGGCCTTCCGGCGCGAAGCGGGCGAAGTAGGAGACGTTGCCGAAGATCTGCTGCCAGTTGTTGACGTAGAAGATCGCCGAGACGACGGCCTTGCGGAACTGGTCGGGCTGGGCGGGGCCGAAGATCGTCACCCAGGCGGTGACGATCAGCAGCATCACGAACAGCGCCGGCAGCAGGCGCCGGGCGCGGCCGAGCCAGAACGGGCCGAGCTTGATCCGGCCCCGCGCCGAGAGCTGGGCGAGGAGGATGTCGGTGATCAGGTAGCCGGAGAGGGTGAAGAAGATCCCGACCCCGAGCAGGCCGCCGGGCGCCCAGCCGAAGCCGAGGTGGAAGGCGATCACGGCGAGCACGGCGATCGCGCGCAGCCCGTCGAGCCCGGGCATGTAGCGCTGGTTGCGCTTAACTGGTTCGGGCATGGGCGGCTCGCATGTTAAGGATTGGGCATGAGCGACTTTTTGCCGCCGCACCGCCGCTTGGGGGGTTCCGACGTCGAGGTGTCGCTGGTCGGGCTCGGCTGCAACAACTTCGGCCGCCGCCTCGACGCCGAGCAGACCGCCTCCGTGCTCGACGCGGCGCTGGCCGCCGGCATCGACTTCTTCGACACCGCCGACATCTACGGCGGGGCCGGCGAGAGCGAGCGGCTGATGGGCCTCGCCCTGGAGGGGCGCCGCGAGGAGTTCGTGCTGGCGACCAAGTTCGGCTGGGAGATGGAGGGCGCCGAGGGGATGCCCGACGCGGCGCGCGGTTCGCGCGAGTACATCCGCTGGGCGGTCGAGGGCTCGCTGGCCCGGCTGCGCACCGACCGCATCGACCTCTACCAGTACCACCGCCCCGACGGGAGGACGCCGATCGCCGAGACGCTGGCGGCGCTCGACGAGCTGGTCCGCGAAGGGACCGTGCGGGCGATCGGCTGCTCGAACTTCAGCGCCGCCGAACTGGAGGAGGCCGAGCGGGTCGCGCGCGAGAACGGCTTCGCCCGCTTCGAGACGCTGCAGAACCAGTACAGCCTGCTCGAGCGCGGGATCGAGGCCGACGTGGCCCCTCTCTGCGAGCGGCTCGGGGTCTCGATCCTCCCCTTCTTCCCGCTCGCCAAGGGGCTGCTGACCGGCAAGTACCGGCGCGGCGAGCCGGCGCCGGCGGGCACGCGCCTGGCCGAGGCGGGCCGCACCGACACCGGCAGCGCGGCGCAGTTCGACGTGATCGAGGGCCTCGAGGCGTTCGCCGGCGAGCGTGGGCTGGGGCTGGTCGACATCGCGATCGGCGGCCTCGCGGCGCAGCCGGCGGTGGCCTCGGTGATCGCCGGCGCCACCCGGCCCGAGCAGGTCGCCGCCAACGTCGCCAGCGTGCGCTGGCAGCCAAACGCCGCGGACCTCGCCGAGCTCGACCGGATCGCGCCCACGCAGCGCGCCTGAGCGCTCGACGAGAATTCTGTTGGCGGCCGCCGCCGCCGCTGCTAGGTTTCCCGGCCGTGACGCTCGTCCACCACCCCGGGAAGAGAGCTGCCGCCATTGCGCTGGCGCTCGCCATCGCCGCGTTCGCGCTGCTCGCCGGCCTCGGCTTCGGCCCCGGTCGCGCCGACGCCGCCGGCTGCCCGAGCTTCCGCGTCCTCCACAACGACCGGATCGGCGCCGCCAGCTTCCCGGCCGGGCCGTACCTGCTGACGCCGCAGCCCGGCTCCGGCCTGACCTGCGCCCAGACCTCGCAGCTCTTCGCCCGCTTCCTCCAGGACTGGGACGGCAACCTGCCCGGTGCCTGGCGCGTGATCGCCCAGGGCAGCGGCAAAGCCAAATTCGTCAACGGCGCCCGCGCCGGCTTCACGGTCGCCCGCGAAAGCGGCGAACGCGAAGAAGAAGAAATCAACCCGTACGTGGGCCAGCTCTGCCCGGGCACCTACACGGTGAACCACACCAGCATCGTCGGCCCGCTGCGCTTCCTCCGCGGCCAGTACCTGATGTACATCCCGAAAGGGTCGCTGATCACCTGCCGCCGTGCCTCGGTCCTCTTCACCAAATTCCTCGCCCAGCCGGGCGGTCGCCTGCCCGCCCCCTGGCGCGTGACGACCCAGACGGCGACCTTCTACAAGACGACGAATCCGACCCGCTCGGCCTTCCGGCTCGAGGTCGCTCGCGGCGTCCGCTGAACCGTTCGCGCCCGGCTTCGCGGCGCGGACGCCCACTGACCCTTAGGCTGGTCGGATGGAAAACGGCGTCACCCTGAATCGCGTCCGCGACGGCTCGACCCCGACTCGGGTCCAGGTCTACGCGGCGCTGCGCGACGCGATCGTCCGCGGTCAGCTCGAGCCCGGGCAGAGACTCTCGGAGAACACGCTCGCCGCCGAGATGGGGATCAGCCGCACGCCGATCCGTGAGGGGTTGAGCCTGCTGCGCGAGGACCGGCTGGTGGAGACGGTGCCACAGCTCGGCAGCTTCGTCGCCCGGGTCGACCCGGCGGCGATCGGCGACGCCCAGTTCATCCGCGAGTCGCTGGAGTGCGCGGCGATCCGGATCAGCGCCCAGGTCGCCGGCGAGTCCGACGTCGCCGACCTCGAGGAAAACCTACGGGGCCAGGAGCGGGCGATCGAGAAAGGCGACCTCGACGCCTTCTACGTGCTCGACGATTCCTTCCACCACACCCTCTGCGACCTCAGCGGCCACCGCACGGTCTGGACCGTGAGCGAGCGGGCGAAGGCGCACCTCAACCGCGTGCGGCGGCTGAGCCTGGGGATGCCGAACTACCTCGAGGAGATGCTGGCGGAGCATCGTCAGGTGCTCGACGACCTCGCCGCGCACGACCCCGACAAGGCGGAGAAGCATCTGCGCAACCACCTGCGCCAGGTCCTGCGCGAGGTGCCGCGGATGCGGGAGGAACACCCGGACTACTTCGCCGGGCCGGCCGACGGCTGATCCGCCGGCCGCGGACCGCGACGGCTTGCTGCCGCCCGCGGTCGAGGCGGCTGCCTTAAGCGGCAACCGCCAGGGTGCCGGTGTCCTGCTCGCTGCCGACCGTGCTCTTGGCGGCGACGTCGACCAGCGGGTCGCGGCCGTACATCGCGTTGCGAATGGCGGCGACGGCGTTCTCGTGGCTGACGCCCTCGACGCTGGCGACGGCCTCGCCGTCCTTCAAAGTCGTGATCTTCCAAGTCGAATTCTTCATGTCTGGCTCCGGGTTGGATTGCTTGTATACAAGTTCACACGAACCCGTGTTCGCTTTTGTGACCGGCCTCACACTGGTCCCCTACTGTGCGGGAAGTCACAGTTATCCAGGCCTGAACCGGGCCTGAAACGGCGCGGACACCCCCTATGCAGGGGGTTTCAGCTGGCCGGCGCCGCTGGCGGCGGGGTTTTGCCGAGAAAGGACGCCTCGCGACCGAGCAGCTGCTCGAGCTCGCCGCGGTCGAGGAAGATGCCGTGGCACTTCGTGCACTGCTCGATCGTGACGCCGTTGCGCCGGTGGGTCCGCATCGGGGCCTGGCACTTGGGGCAGGTCATGGCGAGTGCGGCTCGACCAGCTGGCCGTAGGCATCCGGGCGGCGCGTGGTGAGGAAGGGGAAGAGCTCGAGCCAGTCGCGGCGCTGGTCGAGGTCGAGGTCGGCGACGAGGACGGCCGGCTCCTCGCGTGGCGCCTGGACGAGGACGCGGCCGTAAGGGTCGGAGATGAACGAGGAGCCGTAGAAGCGCAACGGCGGCTCGTCGCCGATGCGGTTGACGGCGACCATGAAGACGCCGTTGGCGATCCCGTTGGCGACGATCACCCGCTCCCACAGCGGCTGGGTGTCGAACTCGGGGTGGTCGGGCTCGGAGCCGATCGCGGTCGGGTAGATCAGGATCTCGGCGCCACCGAGGCTGTAGGCGCGGGCGACCTCGGGGAACCACTGGTCCCAGCAGGTCGGCAGCCCGAGCCGGGCGTGGCCGAGGGCGACGACGGGGAACGGGTCTTCGTGGCCGGGGCCGGGGCGGAAGTAGCGGTCCTCGTGGTAGCCGGCGGTGATGGGGATGTGGAGCTTGCGGGTGCGGGCGACCAGCTCGCCCTGCGGCGAGACGACGATCGCGGTGTTGTAGCCGAGCCCGTCGGGCTGCTCGTCGCGCTCATACAGCGAGGCGTGGACGTGGATGTCGTTCTCGGCCGCGGCGGCGGCGGCGAACTCGAAGGTGGGGCCGCCCGGCAGGTCCTCAGGCGCGGCGCCGGTCGAATCGGGCCCGGCAGGGTCGACGGCGAAGTAGCGGCTCAGCGTCAGCTCCTGCAGGCAGACCAGCTCCGCGCCGGCCTCGGCCGCGAGCCGCACGCCGAGCCCGAGCGCGGCCCTGTGCTCCTCGGCGTCCTCGTGCCAGCGCTCCTGCACGGCGGCGATCCGGAACGGCTCACGCTCGGCCGGGCGCTTGCGCGCCGGCGAGTGTTCGACACCGGGGGCGGCAATGACGCGGATCTCGGGCATCGACTGCGACTTTACCCCCTCGATGATGTGGCGAAATCCGCCTCGCCGGGCAGCCGCGTCAGCCACAATGCCCCTGTGAGCACGACGCTGAGCTCGACCCCCGCCGCCGACGGCTTCCGCATGCCCGGCGAGTTCGAGCCCCACTCCGGCTGCTGGATGATCTGGCCCGAGCGGCCCGACAACTGGCGCTGGGGGGCGAAGCCGGCGCAGGCCGCCTACGCCGCGGTGGCGACCGCGATCGCCGGCTCCGAGCCGGTGACGATGGCGGTCTCCGACGCCCAGTTCGAGCACGCCCGCTCGGTGCTGCCGCCCGCGGTGCGGGTGGTCGAGGTAGCCAGCGACGACGCCTGGATCCGCGACTGCGGCCCGACCTTCGTCCTCGACGGCAACGGCGCCCGGCGCGGCGTCGACTGGCACTTCAACGCCTGGGGCGGCTTGGAGGGCGGCCTCTACTTCCCCTGGGACCGCGACGAACGGGTCGCCGCCAAGGTGCTGGAGATCGAAGGCGCCGACCGCTACAAGGCGCCGCTGGTGCTGGAGGGCGGCTCGATCCACGTCGACGGCGAGGGCACCGTCCTCGCCACCGAAGAATGCCTGCTCAACCACAACCGCAACCCCGAGCTCTCGCGCGAGGAGATCGAAGCGGCGCTGCACGCCTACCTCGGCACCGAGAAGGTCGTCTGGCTCGGGCGCGGAGTATTTGAAGACGAGACCGACGGCCACGTCGACAACCTCGCCTGCTTTGCCCGGCCCGGCGTCGTCCTCCTCACCTGGACCGACGACCCCTCCGACCCCCAGCACGAGGTCTCGCGCGACGCGCGCGAGCGGCTGGAAGCGGCGACCGACGCCCGCGGCCGGCCCCTTGAGGTGGTCCTCCTCCCCTCCCCCGGCCCGCTCGAGATCGCGCCCGACGAGGCGGCCGGCGTCGACGCGGTCGAGGGCACCAAGCCGCGCCAGCCAGGCGACCGGCTCGCCGGCTCCTACGTCAACTTCTACCTAGGCACCTCGCGCATCGTCTTCCCGCTGCTCGACGAGCGCCACGACGAGGAGGCGGCGGCGATCCTGCGCGAGGTATTCCCGGAGCGCGAGGTCGTCGGCGTGCCGGCGCGCGAGATCCTGCTCGGCGGCGGCAACATCCACTGCATCACCCAGCAGGTCCCCGCGGTCTGAGCGGCGTCCCGGCCGCCGCCCTCGCCACTTCTGCCTATACAGTGCCTAGGCAATGGCGAAGGACCTGGCGATCGGCGAGGCGGCCAAGCAGCTCGGGGTGAGCACCGACACCTTGCGACGCTGGGACGCCTCCGGGCGGATCAAGACGACGCGCGATGCCCGCAACCGGCGGCGGGTGCCGGTGAAGGAGGTCGAACGGCTGCGCGCGGCGCCGGCGCGCCACGCGACCGGCGACTCGTTCTCGGCCCGCAACCGCTTCCCCGGCATCGTCCGCTCGGTCGAGGCGGACGGGGTGATGGCCCTGGTCGAGATCGAGGTCGAGGGCGGCCACCTGGTGACGGCCGCGATCACCCGCGACTCGGTCGAGGAGCTGGGCCTCGTCCCCGGCGCCAAGGCGATCGCCACCGTCAAGGCCACCTCGGTGATGGTCATGCGAGGCGAGTGATTTGGGGCACCGCGCGCTGAGACTGCGAAACGGCGCCATATTGGCGCTTTTCTGCGGTCTCGTGCTGGGGCTGGCGCTGGTGGGATGCGGCGGCTCGGGGGACGGGGGCGCTTCCGGGGACGGGACGCTGGTGGTGCTCGGGGCGTCTTCGCTGACCGAAGCGGTGACGGGATACGCGGATGGCTTCGAAGGGGCTGAGGTGAAGACCTCGTTCGCGGGGTCGGACACGCTGGCGGCGCAGCTCCGCCAGGGGGCGAAGGCCGACGTCTTCCTCTCCGCCGACACCGACTACCCGGATGAGCTGCACGCAGAAGGGCTGGTCGAAGAACCCGAGGTCTTCGCCGCCAACGAACTGGTCGTGATCGTCCCGGCCGGCAGCGACGTCCACTCGCTCGCCCAGCTCGGAGACCCGGGGACGAAGGTCGTGATCGGCGACGAAAGCGTGCCGGTCGGCTCCTACACCCGCACCGTCCTCGAGCGGCTGTCGCAGGCCGAACGCGAAGCGATCCTCGCCAACGTCGCCTCCGAAGAACCCGAGGTGGCGGCAATCGTCGCCAAGGTCGAGCAGGGCGCCGCCGACGCCGGCTTCGTCTACGTCACCGACGCCGGGTCGGCCGGCGACGCGGTCGAGACCGTCGCGATCCCGGCCAGGCTGCAGCCCGACGTCGCCTACGGCGGCGCCGTCGTCAGCGACAGCGGCGACCCCGAAGCGGCGGCCGAATTCCTCGCCGGGCTGATCGAAGGCGAAGGCGCCGCCGACCTGCGACGCGCGGGCTTCCTGCCGCCGCCATGAACCGGCGCTCGGCCTTCGTCGTCCTCGCGGCGCTGGCGACGCTGGTCATCCTCGCCTTTCTCCTCGCCCCCGTCGTCGCCGTCTTCACCTACGTCGGGCCGGCCGAGCTGGTCGACGCGCTGGGCGAAGAGAGCTCGCGCGAAGCGCTGCTTCTGAGCCTGGAGACGACGGTCGCGGCGCTGGCGGTCATCGTCCTCGTCGGCACCCCCGCCGCCTACCTGCTCGCCAGCCGGCGCTTCCGCGGCCGTTCCCTGGTCCTGACCGCGATCGAGCTGCCGCTGGTGATGCCGCCGGCGGTCGCCGGCATCGCCCTGCTCGCCGCCTTCGGGCCGCACGGGCTGCTCGGCGGCCTCGTCTCCGCCGCCGGGGTCGAACTCGTCTTCCAGACCGCCGGCGTCGTCGTCGCCCTGATCTTCGTCTCGGCGCCGTTCTTCCTGCGCTCGGCGGTGGCGGCCTTCGGCGCCCTCGACAAGCAGCTGCTCGAGACGGCGGCGTCGCTCGGCGCCCGGCCCTTCCGCGTCTTCACCTCGGTGGCGCTGCCGGGCGCCCGGGCCGGGCTGGCCGCCGGCCTCGCCCTCGCCTGGGGCCGGGCGCTGGGCGAGTTCGGCGCCACCCTGCTCTTCGCCGGCTCGCTGCAGGGCGTGACCCAGACCGCGCCGCTGGCGATCTTCTCCGACTTCAGCAAGCCCGGCGGCTTCGTCTCCGCCCTCGCCCTCTCGGCGGTCCTGATCCTGGTCTCGGCGGCGCTGCTGCTGGGTGTGAAGCTGCTCGGCGGCGAGCAGACGATCGAAGGGGTTACGGGGAGGGCGGGGCGTAGGCGGAGCCCGGGCGCTTAAGCGACCGGTCCCGAGACCCAGGGCGCGATCCCCTTGCTGAGCGTGGAGGGGAGGGTGCTCGCCACCCTCTCTGGGCAG
>JBEHWY010000150.1:0-9334 GCA_048498975.1 Actinomycetota bacterium
TTCACATCGCGGATCTCGTTGATGATCCGGTTCGAGACCCGCTCGAGCAGGTCGTATGGGAGGCGGGCCCAGTCGGCGGTCATTGCGTCGTCGGAGGTGACGGCGCGGATCACGATCGGGTAGGCGTAGGTGCGGCCGTCGCCCTGGACGCCGACCGAGCGGACCACGGGCAGGACGCAGAAGGACTGCCACAGCTGTCGGTAGAGCTCGGCGGCGCGGATCTCCTCCTGCAGGATCGCGTCGGCGGCGCGGAGGATGTCGAGCCGCTCTTTGTTGACCTCGCCGCCGACGATGCGGATCGCCAGGCCGGGGCCGGGGAAAGGCTGGCGCCAGACCATCCGCTCGGGCAGGCCGAGCTCGGCGCCGACGGCGCGGACCTCGTCCTTGAACAGCATCCGCAGCGGCTCGACCAGCTCGAATTCGAGGTCCTCGGGCAGGCCGCCGACGTTGTGGTGGGACTTGATCGTCGCCGCGTGGTCGGAGCCGCCGGACTCGATCACGTCCGAGTAGAGCGTGCCCTGGACCAGGTAGCTGACGTCTTCGAGCTTCTCCGCCTCCTCCTCGAAGACGCGGATGAACTCGGCGCCGATGATCTTGCGCTTGGTCTCGGGATCGTCGTGCCCGGCCAGCTTGGCGAGGAAGCGCTCCTCGGCATCGACGTGGACGAGCGGGATCCCGAACTGCTCGAAGGCGGCGACCACCTGCTCGGCCTCGTTCATCCGCATCAGGCCGTGGTCGACGAAGACGCAGGTGAGGCGGTCGCCGACCGCCCGGTGGACGAGCAGGGCGGCGACCGAGGAGTCGACGCCGCCGGAGAGGCCGCAGATCACGCGCCCCTCCCCCACCTGCGCCCTGACCTTCTCGACCTGTTCGGCGATCACCGACTGTGGCGACCAGCGCTGCACGCAGCCGGCGACGTCGCGCAGGAAGCGGGTGAGGATCTCGGTCCCGTAGGGCGTGTGGACGACCTCGGGGTGGAACTGGATCCCGTAGAGGCCGCGGTCGGGCATCTCGAGCGCCGCCACCGGCGAGCTCGGGCTCGAGGCCAGCGGCGTGAAGCCGGGCGGCGCCTCGAAGACGGAGTCGCGATGGCTCATCCAGCAGCTCTGCTCCTCGGGCAGGCCGCCGAGGAGGCGGCCGCCGCCGTCGCGCAGGACCAGGTCGGTGCGGCCGAACTCGCCGGCCTCGGCCGACTCGACCCGGCCGCCGAGCGCCAGCACCATCGCCTGCATCCCGTAACAGATGCCGAGCAGCGGGATCTCGAGGTCGAGCAACTGCGTCGGGAACTCCGGCGCCCCCGGTTCGTAGACCGATGCCGGCCCGCCGGAAAGAACGATTCCCTTCGGCTTGCGCTCGCGGATCGCCTCGACCGACGTCGTCGACGGAAGCATCTCCGCGAACACGCCGCATTCACGGATTCGTCGCGCAATCAGCTGCGAATACTGCCCGCCGAAATCGAGGACCAGCACCTCCTCGTGCGCGGCGGGGGCAGCGGACTGCTCGCCGCCAGAGTCGACGATCGTGTCGTCGTCGGCGCTGGCGGCGATTCCCTCAGTCATCCGAGACGGCAACCCCGGCAGACACGGCTGCTCTTCCGTTGGAGCCCATCCCGACGTGCTGCTCGTTCTGCAGCTTCTTGCCCTCGCTCATCAGCGCCGGCGCGACCATCACCTCGGCCCGCTGGAAGGAGCGGATGTCCTCGTAGCCGGTCGTCGCCATCGAGGTTTTCAGCGCCCCCATCAGGTTGAAGGTGCCGTCGTTCTCCTGCGCCGGTCCGAGCAGGATCTCCTCCATCGTCCCGTCCTGCTTGGTCGAGACGCGGGTGCCGCGCGGCAATGAGGAATGGAAGGTCGCCATCCCCCAGTGGAAGCCGCGGCCGGGAGCCTCCTTGGCGCGGGCCAGAGGCGAGCCGACCATCACCGCGTCGGCGCCGCAGGCGATCGCCTTGGAGATGTCGCCGCCGGTGCGCATGCCGCCGTCGGCGATCACGTTGACGTACTCGCCGGTCTCCAGCATGTGCTGGGCGCGAGCGGCCGCGACGTCGGCGATCGCCGTCGCCTGCGGGACGCCGATGCCGAGCACGCCGCGGGTGGTGCAGGCGGCGCCGGGGCCGACGCCGACGAGGACGCCGACGGCGCCGGTCCGCATCAGGTGCAGGCCGGTCGAGTAGGAGGCGCAGCCGCCGACCACGGTCGGAACCGGGACTTCGGCGATGAACTCCTTCAGGTTGAGCGGCTCGACCGTGGTCGAGACGTGTTCGGCGGAGATCACCGTGCCCTGGACGACGAGGATGTCGAGACCTGCCTCGACCGCCACCTCGTAGTGCTCGCGCACCTTCTGCGGGGTCAGGGAGGCGCAGACCACAGCGCCGCGGGCCTTGATTTCCTCGACCCGCTTGCCGATCAGCTCCTCCTTGACCGGCTCGGTGTAGATCTCCTGCATGATCCGCGTCGCCAGGTGCTTGGGCGCGGCCGCGATCTTCTCCAGCTGCTCCTCGGCATCCTCGAAGCGGGTCCAGATCCCCTCCAGGTTGAGGACCCCGAGACCGCCGAGCTCGTTGACCAGCACCGCGGTGTCGGGGCTGACCACGCCATCCATCGCGGAAGCGAGGAGCGGGTTCTCGAAGCGGTAGGGACCGAGGGTCCAGCTGATGTCGATGTCGTCAGGGTCGCGGGTCCGGCGCGAAGGGACGATGGCGATATCGTCGAATCCGTAGGCGCGCCGCCCTTTCTTGCCGCGGCCAATTTCGATTTCCAAGTGAGTCCTCCAGGGCTGGCGTTGAACAGCCAGCCTACACTTCCGCGGGGACCTCCAAGTCGTGGACGGCGACCTCGCCGAGCAGGCGCTCGACCTGGTTGCGGTCCACGGTGCCGGCGCCGAAGTGCTGCGTCGACTCGGCGCCGCAGGCGACGCCGTAGGCAAGGCACTCTTCCGCCGAGCGATCTTCGTAGCGGGCGGCGACGTAGCCGGCGACGAAGGCGTCCCCCGAGCCGACGGTCGAAACCGGCTCCAGCGGCTCGGTGTGGACCTCGAGCAGGCGCCGCTCGGATCCCTCGCCGACCGCGGCGACGCAGCCTTCGGGCCGCGTGATCGCCGCCTCGGCGGCGCCCAGGCGGGTCAGCTCGACCAGGCCCTGAGCGAGGTCCGATCCGTCGGCGAACTCCTGCCCGACCAGCTCCTCGGCCTCGCGCTCGTTCGGCGTCACCATCGAGGCCCCGGCCCGCACCCCAGCCAGCATCGCCTCGCCCTCGGCGTCGAGGACGACGGGGACGCCGCGGCGCGCGAGGTCGGCGATCAGGCGCGCGTAGAGGTCATCCCCGGCACCGGGTGGCAATGAGCCGGCGAGGACGCAGATCTTGGCGCCGCCGGCGAGGTAGGCGATCCGTTCGAACAGCTTCTTGACCTCCTCGGGGCTGACCGCGGGCCCCCGCTCGTTGATCTCGGTCTGCTCGCCCGAAGTCGGGTCGATCACGGCGAGGTTGATTCGCGTCTCGGCGGCGATCCGGGTGAAGTCGCCGAGCACCGACTCCTCGCGCAGCTCTTCGAGCACGCGGGCGCCGGTCGGGCCGCCGACGAAGCCGGCGGCGATCACCGGCCGCCCCAGCCTGGTCAGGGCGCGGGCGACGTTGATGCCCTTGCCGCCGGCGACGGTGCGGCTCTCGACGGCGCGGTGGCGGCGGCCGAGGCGGAAGTTCGGCACTGCGACCGTGCGGTCGATTGCGGCGTTGACGGTCACGGTGAGGATCACTTGACGTTCACCCGGTTTCGTCTTCCTCGTCGGCGTCTGCGGGTCATCAGCCGGTAGAGCAATACCCCTCCCATGAGTATCACGAACATCGCCACCGCGATAGTGATCGGGTGGTTTTCCACGTAGTCGCGGACGCGGTCCAGGAGGCTCGCCTTGGGCACCGCGCGGCCCGCGCGCAGCGCCACCGAAGCGGCCTCGCGGCCGTCGACGAAGACCGTCGCGCGGCCGAGCCGCTGGCCCCGCCGGATCGGTCCCTCGATCTGCTCAGGCGCCCGCACCTCGACCTCGAGCTTCTGGCCCTTGCGGATGCCGACGACCAGCGAATGCGCGGCCCGTAGCGGCAGCTGGCCGCCGCTGTAGCGGATCTCCGGTTCGGCCAAGGTCTGATCGGCGTGGACCGGGGTGCGCTTGCGGTACTGACGGAAGCCGTATTCGAGCAGCCTCAGGTTGGCCTCGAAGCGTTCTTCATCGCTGGGGGTGCCGAGCACGTCGGCGATCAGCTCGACCCCGCGTTTGCGACCGGAGCCGACCAGGCAGTAGAGCGCCCCCCAGGTGTGGCCGGTCTTGACTCCGGTCGTCCACGGAGCCAGCAGCAGCAGTTCGTTGATCGTCTTGATCGTCCGCCGCGGACGGACGCTGCGCAGCACCGCTTCGCGCGAGTCGGCGATCTTGGCGAAGGCGGGGACCGCCAGCAGGTGCCGGGTCAGCGTCGCCAGGTCGCGAGCGGTCGAGTAATTGCCCTTCTGGTCGAGCCCGACCGGGTTGGCGTAGTGCGTGTCGCTGAGCCCGAGCGCCGCCGCGTAGCGGTTCATCAGGGCGACGAAGCGCGGCACCGAGCCGCCGACGTCGATCGCCAGGGTGTGGGCGGCATCGTTGCCGCTGCGCAGGATCAGGCCGTAGAGGAGGTCGCGGATGCTGATCCGCTGCCCCGTCCGCAGGCCCATCAGCGACTCGCCGTATTCGGCTTCGTAGGGCTGGGCGCGGACGATCTTGTCCAGCGGCACCTCTTTCAAGGTCACCCAGGCGGTCATCAGCTTCGTCGTGCTGGCGATCGGGACCTTGCGGCGGCCGTCGTGGGCGACGATCAGGTCGCCGGTGCGGGCGTCGATCAGCGCCCAAGAGCGGGCGTCCACCGGCGGCCCCGGGATCGGCGGCTGCGGCGGCTTGCCGATCGCCTTCGCTTCGCCGACCGCCGGGCCCTCGTCGGTATCGGCGGCGGCTCGAACCGGCGCCGCCCAGAGCGCGCAGGCGAGCAGCAGGGCCGCGAGCAGCGCGGCGCCTGCGGATCTCGCCCGGCTCATCGCAGTTTCAGGACCTGACCGGCGATCAGGATCTGCGGATCGACTTCGGGATTGAGGTTCTGCAGTTCGGCGACCGGGATGCCGGTCTTGTGGGCGATCGAGATCAGGGTGTCGCCGGACTGGACTTCGTAGGTCTTGGCCTTGGTCCGGTGCGGTTTGTGTTTCTGCTTGGCGGGATGGTTGGCGCCGCTCTTCTTGTCCGAGGAGCTCTTGAGACCGTCGGAGACGATCATGACCAGCGCGACGATCACCGCGGCAAGGGCGAGCACGGCGAGCAGGCGGGCAATGATGCTGTTGCGCTTCTTCATCGAATCGGCTGCAAATCAGGAACGAAGCGGTGATCGTAGTGCCGCTTGCAGTCGTCAGCTGGTCGATATGTCCCAAACGGTCGCGCGCAGCCGCTCCGCCGCCGCCGCGGGGTCGGGATCGGCGGCAATGCCGCGGGACGCCGCCACGAGGGCGGAGGCCGGTCCCGGCCTGAACGCGGCACCAAGAAGCTGGGGCTGCCCGCCCTGGGCGCCGACGCCGGGGATGAGGAAGATCGAGCGCGGCATCAGCTCGCGCAGACGGCCGATGTGCTGGGGCTCGGTGGCGCCGACGACCGCGCCCATGCCGCTCAGCCCCGACTCGCCCAGCAGACGCTCGGAGAGGCCGTCGACGAGCGCCGCCAGGCGCTCGTGCAGCGGCACGTCGGGCGCCGGCAGGTCCTCGACGTCGGCGGCGCCGGGATTGCTCGTCCGCACCAGGGCGAAGACGCCGGCTCCGGCGGCCTCGGCGGCGGCGACGAGCGGCTCCAGAGCATCGAGCCCGAGCAGCGGGTTGGCGGTGAAGGCATCGGCACCGAGGCCGCGCACAGGGCCCCAGGGCGTCGGCGTCTCGCCGACCAGCGCCTGCGCGTAGGCGGCGGCGGTGACCGGCACGTCGCCACGCTTGCCGTCGGCGAGAACCAGCAGGCCGGCTTCCTGGGCGGCGGCACAGACGGCGGCGAGCGCCGCCCAGCCGGGAGCGCCGAGCCGCTCGAAGCAGGCCAGCTGCGGCTTGACCGCCACGCAGGCCGGCCCGGCCTCGGCGATCAGGCGCCGGCAGTGATCGGCGACCGCGGTAGCGGCACGCTCGGCGACGTCAGCGCCGGCGCCCGCCTGGTCTCCCCCGTTCCCGGCCAGTTTGGCCGGGTCGGGGTCGAGACCGAGGCAGATCTGGCTGCGGCGCTCTTCTACGAGCGCCGCCAGCCGATCCGCGAAAGCCGTGGAAATCAGCCCTTGACTTTGGTCTTCAGGGCCGAACCAGCGGAGAAGCGGGGAACCTTGCCACCCGGAATCGTGATCCGCTCGCCGGTGCGGGGGTTCACGCCCTGCCGCGGGCCGCGCTCGGCGACGTGGAATTTGCCGAAGCCGGTGAAGCTGACCTCGTCGCCGGCGGCAAGCGCAGCGGCGATCGCGTCGAGCACGGCGTCGACGGCGTCGCTCGCAGCTTTTTTGCTGCCGAGCCGCTCATCACTTGCCAGTTGGTCCAGAAACTCAGCCTTGGTCACGTCGGGATTCCTCCTCGGGGGTTTGAAGTCGGGCCGCAATCTAACAGCGGCCACGGCGTAACCGCGCCTGTACTCGTGCCGATTGCTACGAGCCGCTGATGGCCATCTCGCCGATCAGCAGCGGCGGCGTCCGCACGGAGCCCCCGAACGGGACCCAGCGGGCCTCCGCTCCGACCGCCTGCACGGCACCGAGCAGCGAGACGAGGTCGCCGGCGATCGTGAACTCGCGCAGCGGCTCGGCCAGGGCGCCGCCGCTGATCGCCCGCCCCGAGGCGCCGACCGAGAAGACGCCGGTGACCGGGTTGACGCCGGAGTGCAAACCGGCGACGTCGGTGACGTAGACGCCGTCTGCGGCCGCCGCCAGCAGGCCGTCCAAGTCGAGGTCGCCGGGGGCGACGATCAGGTTCGAGGGCGAGACCGACGGCAGCGAGCGGTAGCCACCGCGAGCGGCCGAGCCGGTCGAGGCGGAGCCGCCGCGATTGGCGGTGTAGGTGTCGTAGAGGAAGGCCTGCAAGCGGCGCTCCTCGATCAGCGCCGTGAGACGGCGGGGCACGCCCTCGCCGTCGAACGGAGCCGAAGCGGAGCCGCCCGGCTCGCGGCCGTCGTCGTGGAGGACGAAAGCGGGGCTGGCGATCTCCTCGCCGAGGCGCTCGGCGAACGGCGAGCGCCCGCGCTGCACGGCGCTGGCGCTGAGCCCGCCGCCGATCAGGCCGGCGAAGCTGGCGGCCACGGTCGGGTCGAGGACCACCGGGCAGGCGCGCGAGGCGGGCTTGGAGGCGCCGATCATCGCCAGCGCCCGCGCCGCACCCTCGGCGCCGATCGCCTCCGGATCGAGGTCGTCGGGACCGCGGCCGAGGCCGAAGCCGAGCCCGGTCTCGCGCCCTCCGTCGCCCTCGGCCAGCGCCTGCAGGTAGGCGAAGCAGCTCGAGGTCTCGTACTCGCCGGCGACCCCGGTCGAGGAAGCGATCGCCACCCGGTCGGCCGAGTCGGCGTAGACGGCCTGCTCGACGCCGGCGATGCGCGAGTCGGCCGCAAGCGCGGTCCGCTCCACCGCCAGCGCCAGCTCGGCGACCTGCTCGGCGGTCGAGCTCGCCAGCCGCGGTTCGCTGAGGCCGGGAATCGCCTCGAACTCGGCGGGCGCCGGCGGCGCCGCGAACTCGTCCTCGTCGGCGACCTCGGCGGCGGCCGCGGCGCGGGCGGCGATCGCGCCGACGCCGGCCTCGCTCAGGTCGGTGCCGTAGGCGTAGCCGACACGGTGACCGATCCAGGCGCGGACGCCGACGCCGGTCTGCGTCGCGGCGCTGAGGCTCTCGACCTCGCCGCCGTGGACGCGCACCTCGCGGCCGCTGTCGCGCGAGGCGTAGGCCTCGGCCTCGGCGGCTCCCGCGGCAAGAGCCGCGGCGACCGCGCGCTGGGCGACGTCGCTCAGCGCCTCGCTCATCGCTCGGTCCCGCCGACGGTCATCGCCCCGACCCGGACGTGGCCCTGGCCGGTTCCGACCGGCACCCGCTGGCCGCCCTTGCCGCAGATCCCGGTCTTCATGAAGAAGTCCTCGCCGACCGCGTCGATCGCCGCCAGCGCGTCGAGGCAGTTGCCGATCAGGGTCGCGCCGCGACAGGGGCGGGTCACCTTGCCGCCCTCGATCAGGTACCCCTCGGAGACGCCGAAGACGAAGTCGCCGGTCGCCGGGTCGACCTGGCCGCCGCCGAAGGAGACGGCGTAGAAGCCGCGCTGCACCTCGGCGATCATCTGCTCGGGAGTCGACTCGCCGGGGGCGATGTAGGTGTTGGTCATCCGCGGGATCGGCAGGTGGCGGAAGCTCTCGCGGCGCCCGTTGCCGGTCGAGGGAACGCCGTCGCGCTCGGCGGTGAGGTGGTCATAGAGGAAGGAGACGAGGCGCCCGTCCTCGATCACCTGCGTCTTCTGGGTCGGCACGCCCTCGTCGTCGATCGCGTCGCTGCCCCATTCGTTCGGCAGGCGACCGTCGTCGAAGGCGTTCAGCAGCGGCTGGGCGACCTGCTCGCCGAGCTTGCCGACGTAGACGCTGGCGCCCTTCTGGATGTGGTCGGCCTCGAGGCCGTGTCCCGTCATCTCGTGGAAGAGGACGCCGCCGAAGCCGCCGCCGACGACGACCGGCATCGAGCCCGAGGGGGCCGGGCCGGCGTCGAGCAGGGTCAGCGCCTTGCCCGCGGCCTGCTCGGCGATCAGGCCGGGGTCGTCTTCGAGCAGCTCGAAGCCGCGGTGGGCGCCGAGCGTCTCCGCCCCGGTCTCGACCGTGCCGTCGCGCCGCGCCACCGCCTGCGCCCCGATCCGGGTCCGCGTGCGGTCGTCGCTTGCCAGCAGGCCGTCGGAGTTGGCGACGGTTACCTGGCGCCGGGCCTCGGCGTAGGAGGCGGTGAACTGGGCGATCTCCTTGCCGCGCCCGCGCGCCCGCTCGTCGAGCTCGCGCAGCAGCGCGGCCTTGCGCGCCGGCGGCACGTCTCCGGGTGGCACGGCGATCGGCAGCGGCTCGGTCGCCAGCGCCTGCAGCGCCCGCGGCTCGCGGCGCTCGCCGCGCAGCGCCGAGGCGGCTTCGTCGGCGGCGCGCTCGAGGTCGGCCGGGTCGAGGCCGTCGACGTGGGCGAAGTAGGTGGTGCCGCCGTCGACGACGCGGACGCCGGCGCCCTCCTCCGCCCCCGACTGGACCGACTCGATCCGCGACTCGTCGATCGACATCGAGGCGCCGTGGCGGCGTTCGGCGAAGACCTCGGCGAA